>JBGSLN010000192.1:0-10041 GCA_041740675.1 Gammaproteobacteria bacterium
TTACGATTCAACTTCCTCCCATCGAGAATGAAAAAATTTGTTTTGAATCATCTCTACGAACAAAACATTCTGAAATTTTTTCTATAAGAACAAAAAAAGTTTACGAAATTTTTGAAGCTTTTATAAAAAACTTAAAAGAGCAAAAGATTATTCTTAGTGTCAAGGGATTAGATGAATCCAAAATACAAATAGAATTAAATCCACAAGCATTAGGACAACTTAATGAAAAAGTTGAACAGCTTGCTAATGAAATTTTTGAAGCATCTATTGAATATAACTATATCAAAGAAAAAGAAAAATCTTTCATTACAGTAAAATTTACTGATGTTTCCAAAGAATATGCAGACTCAGTTCAAGTTTTTTTCGCAAAATATGCAAGCATAATTACAAAAAAAATGTTTAATGCAGCTATGTCTCTGATTAACCAAACTGATACTATCTGTGAAAAAATCGCAGCTTATCATGCTGAAAGAATTACAGCCATATTAAAAGAACAATCTCAAAGTAATCCATATCCAATGCCATTTTGGATTTACTTGGAAACGATTATCAAAGATAGTATTCTTTTTGAAATTTCAGAGGAACTCATTAAACATTTAAATGAATATTACATTTATATTAATTTTGCCACTAATTTAGGTATGGGCGATCCTAACAAAAGTTTCTTACAACAATTTCAAGAAAAGTACAAAGAAAAAGCTGATGAAATTGGAAAGAGTCATAGACAATTACTCTCCGCTGCATTAGTAGACAAGTATACAAGAACAAAAGCCTTATCGAACTTTGAAGAAAGTTGGAACATACTTGCAAAAAATCGACAGAAAAAATTTGATCAACCTACAATAAAAGAACGTTATAAAGAATTTTCTAAACCTGCTTTATTAATTGATTCTTCTTTTGTGTTGGGCATTATGTTTTTATATATGAATAGACAATTAAGCCTGCAATCTGCCGTAGGGCTACTTATTGTATCGATGATAGCTTTATCAATGATTAGACTAGGACCACTTGATATATCCACTTATGTCGAGCGCGAAGAAATACATTACTTTGAAGAAGCGAATACATGGCAGGAACAATTTAAAAAGTTTAATACAGCTTATCTTGCTATTATCAAAACCAATGATGGTGAAGAGAAGATTATTTTCACTAATGAAGAAGTTAAAAGTCAGTTAGAAACTGGTAAAAAGATACATTCTGAATCAGTTACTGATATTACTTTTCTATCCATGGGAGATTTATATAAACGAGATAGAATTCCTATAAATCGACCTAAAAGTGATAATCGTATTTCTGTGCCAACCCCTATAACTAAAACATATACCTCATATCCTATACAATCGGGTCCCATGTACTTTTTTAAAACTCCATCCGATCCAACAAACAAAGCTCCTTTTCGTAAAATTAATCTTAATAAAAGTGATATTAGTAATTTGCTTCCTACGGAAAAAACTAAGTTCATAGAGGCTCTTGCTGAATGGCGGGCTGATATTGTAAAAGAGGATGATCATTACAAAGTTCGCCTCAATGATGAGGATGGACGCGTTTGGCTTGAAGAAGATACTAAAAATAATTATGGCGAAATTGAATATATAGCATATGGACTACATAAAGGACATAAAGGCTAAGCAAAAGCAAAAAGATGGATTTTTATTAAAAACACTACACTGACAAATTACTCTCTATCATTTGTCAGTGTAGTAAACATCTCTGATGACGTGTTATTTGTGAGTGCTTAGGTCATAACTTAACTTGATACCTTAAAAAATTCTACAGAACGTCACTAAATAAGATACCTCGCGATAGAGATATGCAACTTGCTATAGTCATAATATTCTAACTTTTTAATGAACATAGCGACACACAATCATTATTTTCTATTTTAGAAAAAACTACTTTAAATAATACTATATTATCATTTACTAATAATTAACGTAGTATCTACAAAGATTAATGCTTCATAGCCGCATTATTTCATGAATTCTATAAAATTTTTAGCAGGAGGAGTTGTCGATGCTAAGCCAATCTTTTTTACCTTTAAAAATCCCAATGAATTTTAGAGAGTTTAAGGAAGAGTTAACAAAAACTTTAGAACAGCTAGAACAGGTAAATCCAGAAAAGTTAGAGGTACAAACCGTCTTATCGAGTTATTTGTTGTTGCATCAAGAATGCCATCGATTAGATATGATTAGCTTAGTGCATTGCATAAAAGATCTTATAAATATTTCCGAAAATTTAGAAGCGTTTAAATCTGGTTTTGAAAAAATCCTTCATGACCGCATGAAAATAGTAGATAGAACGGTTTTAAGCCCATGGGAAAATCCTTTATATATAGTTAATCAGTTTTGTTTGAATTTATATAAATTATTATTTCCAGGTAAGCAGTTAATTGATTATGTCAGACTATTAAATTCTAAAGTCAAATATATTTTAGAAACTGAGATTATTCCGAGTCGAAACGAAGGCAAGCTCTCTTTTACAGTAGAAATTAAGAGATATGATTTAAATGCAGAAAGCGCCGCAAAATTTTTGAGTAGCGCAACTGAAGCTAAAGAAAACGAGGGAGTAAAAACTAGCGAACCTCACGATATTGTAGTTGTTGGGGAATATATTTTTCGATTAAATAAATTGTTGCCTTTAAACATAGAGAAGATTAAAAACAAGCATCAACTCATAACATTTTATCGACAGTTAATACAAGAGTTAAAAAAGCCAGCATATAAAGAAATTTTACTTTTACTATTACGTAACTCAACGGTAGCAGATTGGTTTTCACAAAATGAAGTATTTAATGCAACAAACAGTCTAACGGTACAAGAAAGTATAGAAGCATTTATTAAAGTGTTATTACGCTCAGGCGAGCATTATACTGGTAATGCACTGGCCGCAGAAAAACCAGCGGAAAAATCGTTGGCGCAATTTCAAACCTATCTTGATTTATTCTCTCAAGAGCAGCGGGAAAAATTAGAAGGAAATATAGTTAGAGATACTTCAGATTTTAATACGCTAAGAGCAATTATTGAGGATTTACTTTATAACGGCCAATGTGTTGAGGTAACGGCTTCTAGATTAAAAGAATGTTTGCAAAATCCTAAAAATCGGTCATTGTTAGTACTGTCGCCTATTTTAACTGATGCAGATAAAGAACGACAAAAGCAGCAATTACAGCAATTTTGTGAGCAAGAAAAATCTAATGTATGGTCAGTGAGTACTGGTAATTTTCCTTTAGTTTATTTGAGAAAAATTTTCGACTCTTTTAACCCCGTTCATTTTGTTGAAGTTGTAATAGTATTGTCTTATATTAACGATGAGCAAACATATCAAGTTTTATTTGAAGAATGTCCAACAATACTCACTATACTTTCTCAAAAAAATTTATTTGCTAATGCCCTTATCCAATTGTCTTTAGAACAAACAACTTATTTAATTAATGCGTTAAGAAGACAACAGTTAATTCAGCTTCTAAATTGCGATCAAGATGTTCTGAGCATTTCTGACCTTCTTAATACATTAATGTCTGTTGAAAAGAGCAAAATTATTATACAAGCCTGTTTACCGTTAATATCAAGCGCTAAGGATTTTAATATAGCATTTTTATTGGTGAATGATTCTTTGAGGCCCATAATTTATGAGTTTTATAAAGGATACTTTCAAGAATGGGTAATAAACTTTACAGATTTTAAATTTTTGTTTCCATGGATACCTGCCGAACAAAAAAATACTTTTTACAATGCATGTGAAAGTATTTTATTGCGATCAATGACAACAGCAAAGGACTTGTGTGGTGTTCTCCGACATTTGAATGAGGAACAATGTCAGCAATTATGTCAAGCATGCGCAGAACAGCTAATTCAAAAGCCAACCGACTTTGCTTATGTAATTGACTATTTTTACGATAAACGCCGTGTAATAATCTATGAAGCATGCAAGAAACGATTGCCGCAATTAATAACAAGCAATAGAATCTTTTTTGAAGTATTCAGTTATCTTTCGTTAGAACAAAGCAAACAAGCAGTTGCTCTTTTTGAAGATAAATTAAAGGAATGGATAGTTAGCGTAGATGATCTTTGTAGTGTACTAGATCGATTACTTGAGGAACAGCAAGTTATTATTTATGAGGCATGTGAAAATCATTTAATAGCAACATTAAACGGGGCCAATGATTTTTTTAGTTTATTTCAATATTCACCCATTGAAAATGCTATAAGTCTCATTGATAAATTTAAAAATAAGCTTCAATATTGGATCATGAGCAAAGAGCATTTTAAAGCTGTACTTACACCGCTCACCGAAGAGAAACGCATATTAGTATATGAGCTATACAAAGAAAAATTATTTGACTCAATAATTAATGCTGCGCAATTGTGCGACGTAGCTAAATATCTAAAACCACAACAACGACTAGAACTGTGTGAGCAATTCAAACTTTATCTTCCAAGCTGGATAAAATCTTTTCACATACTTATAAAAACATTTGAGACATTCATCGATGATACGGACAGGGAAATACTGTATGATGTCTGTAAAAGTCATTTTTCAAGATGGATAACTACACCGGAACAGTTTTCTGGAATATGTGAATTTCTATCTGTTGATCAATGTGCTGAAGTCAGTAAATGCTGCAAGCTTAGATTATCAGCTTCAATAACAAGCCTTTCTCAATTTTTCAACTTGTTTCCAAAATCTAAAATCTATAGTAAATGTACGATTATTTTTAATGAATTTAAAGAGTGTCTTAGTAACCAAGAGTTGATAAAGAACAGCGCTGATTTGAAAAATATATTAGAATTTTTACCATGCATTCAAGGAATAGAAGTATTCACTTCGTCAGAAAAACTCTGGCCTCAATGTATCAAAAGTGCTGAAGATTTTCACAAGATGATAATTTTTCTGGATATGCAAAAGAAAGAAAAAATTTGTGACGCATATCTAAGTTATATAATGCCTAATGTCACTGAGGCAATGGGTGCTTCATTAAAGCGATTAGTATTAAATAAACAGCAACCTCAAGAACAATTACAATGGTTGGAAAATTACATTGATGCCTTTTGTGAAAATTACCGACGGTGTAGAGACAAGCAGGTATCTTTTTTTAAGAGCAATATTCTGAGTGACCTTGAACAACTTGACAATCTTATCGATAAATTAATTTTTATTATCAATCACTGTATAAAAGAACCGGATTCTCGTACAGCACGAGTCGTTGCTTCGCTTAAGAACGATAGTGAAAATGCTACTGTTGAATTAGAAAAATTGGGAGAAAATGCAAGTAATCCTGTATTGTTGGCAGTTTCTAAATTTTTCAAGAGATCATTGTCAAACGAAGAAGAACTGGTTCAACAACAGCTTGACCCAACTATCACTTTAATTACATCAATTACTAAAAATATATCAACTCGATGAGGTAAGTGATTCATGGTATCTATATAAAAATTACCGACAGATTAAAATTTACGAACAATTTTCAGCAATTTTATAGATTGGCAGCCTGGTTGTGCCTTGGATAAACCCATTGAATGGATATAATTAACAAAAGTCACGGGAATTTTAATTTACCGCCGACTATTACGTGCCTTCGACTTCGTTTGTCCATGTCGCATAACATCAGTAATAGCATTTTTTAAAAGAAAGTCAGTAAATAATTTAATTTTCCTAGAATTATCAACCTGTTTTGGATGAGTTATATAAACGGTAACAACGGGTGATTCTAACTGAGTTAATATTGGCACAAGTTGCTTATTTTTTAATTCTTTCTTAATTGTAAAATAAGGTACGGAAAATAGGCAAAATCCTGCTAAAGTTGCTTGCTTAGACAGTTGAAAATCATTAATTTCTAAATTACCTGATAAATAGATACTTCTTTTACCAGCTTGCCATCGATTTTGTACTATAGTAGGGTTCGTACTTGATACACAATTGTGTAGCAGTAGTTCATCTAATGTTCTAGGAGTACCGTTTTTTTTTAAATATTTAGGTGAGCCAAAAATTCCCGTTTTACTTTCAACAAATTTTTCAGAACTATATTTAAGCTCGTCGAACTTAACTGGGGTAATTGCAATATCAAAATTTTCTTCTGTTAAAGAAGTTATAAGATCAGTACATACATATATTTTAAAACTTAATTTAGGATAAAGCTGTAAGAATTTAATCACGAGCGATAGCACATAACTTGAAATACTAGTAATAGTAATATAGAGACGAATACAGCCACTAGGTTCTTCTATTTCTGAATTAACATCGTTTTTAATTTCAGTTAATTCACTTAATAAATAACTAGCTTTTTCATACAAACGATTACCTGAATCAGTTAAACTTAATTGGCGTGTTGATCTATGCAATAATTTTGTTTCTAATTCTTGTTCTAACCAGCTAATTTGTTTACTCAGTTTAGAGGGTGATATATAAAGTTTACGTGCAGCTATTGAAAAACTCCGACAATCAGAAATTATCATAAAATTTTTTAAACATTTGAACATATCCATAGTATGTTTCACATATTTCTATTATAGAAAAAAATAACTGACATAATAACATATTATCATAAACCTAAAAATAAAGTAGTATAAAAATGAAGTAAAAAGTGGCTTTTGTAACATTTTCACAATCATTGAACGGCCAGAAAGCAGCATAGAAATTAAAGGAATATTAAGATCTTTTATAGCGATAGCGAGATTACTACAAAATTATCTAAATTTATTTTATTTTTATGATTTAGATTTGCTTTTCTTTTTTAATTCACGGCTATCGCTCAATGTCTTGTATTTTTCTTTTAATGCTTCGAGCTGTTTATCGGACAAGTTATCTAAATCAATCATCGAATTATGGGCCGATGTATGGATTCTGATTAATTCATCGAGTTTAAGCTGAAGACTTTCTGCGTCACGATTTTGAGTATGCTGAATTAAGAACACCATTAAAAAAGTAATAATCGTTGTCGCCGTGTTAATAAATAATTGCCAAGTATCAGAGAAATTAAATACTACACCTAGTAAACCCCAGACTACGATCAATAGCACTGCAATAATAAAAGTCAAGCTATTACCAACTATTTTTGCTGACATTGTTGCAAAGCTATGAAAAATTGAGCTCATGTAGGATGTATCCTTAATTAAAAATTTTATTGTGTTGATTATTTTTTTAAAATATATGCCACAAGATATAAATAATAATTAACACACTAATAGGCACACCCAATAACCACGCTATAAAGTATTTACCCATCTTCAACTCCCTCTTAGATTTTAATTAACTATTTCATCTACTCATTTGTAGCTCTTTCTACAGCTCTAGCAGCAATACCACCAAGTCCGAACACTAGCAATAATAAAAAATATTACAGCTCACTTGAGTAACATACACTTTCCAATTTTTTACTTTTTTTCTCAATTATTATTAATTAATACACTAATATAGTTTAGCATATGTTTAAAAATTATGTTGACTATGATCTTATCTATCAATGCAATAAAATTATATCCTGTTATTTCTTTGACATTTAAACTAAATATGCTATAAATTTTCAGAGATTATATAATTTCATATAATCATAAATTTTCTAGGGAAATGGAGAATGTGCATGAAACATTTTAATAAAATGACTATTGGAATTTTGACGGCTCTTACTTTAGCAAGCTATAATATTGCATTTGCTAATTTACCCACTGATAGCAATACTTCTACAAATAATACAAATGCATTAGTTAATAATGTCCAAAAATATATTTCTGATTCTGCAATTACTGCACAAATCAAAGCAGCTTTTCTTAAATCATCTATTTTGAGCCCTTTTGATATTAAAGTGGTGACTAAAAATGAAATTGTTTTCTTAAGTGGTATCGTAGATACTGATACACAATATTCAGAAGCTGTTTCTTCAGCAGAATCAACTCCAGGTGTAAAAGATGTGAATGCTGACCAACTGACAGTCAAAGGCAGCAGCGCCCCTTTACAAGACACCTATATTACTGCAAAAATAAAAGGTGCTTATACCAAAGCAAGTTTACAAGGCACCGATGTTTCTGTGATTAATACACATGTAGAAACTAAAGATGGTGTGGTTTATTTGTCTGGGACATTAGCCAATCCCCAACAAATGACTAATGCTATCGAAATCGCTAAAAGTGTTGCTGGTGTGAAATCTGTCAAATCTGCATTGACAGTTCAATAATTTCTTAGAGTAGAACGAGATTCAGTCAAATGAATGCTGAGTCTCGACCTCTATCATAAAGACTATATTTACCCATTAATGATAACACCCCCATTTGGATGTAGAATTTGTCCGCTCATATAAGATGAATCATTTGAAGCAAGAAATACAAAGCTGGGTGCAATTTCGCAAGGTTGACCAGCTCGTTTCATCGGAACTTGACTGCCAAATTCCGCTACTTCTTTTGCGTTAAAACTAGCAGGAATTAAGGGAGTCCATACTGGGCCAGGTGCAACACCATTGACCCTAATCCCTTTTTCAATTAAATTTTGAGAAAGAGAACGCGTTAATGCAACTATAGCCCCTTTTGTTGATGCATAATCAATTAAATGGTCGCTGCCTTTATAAGCAGTCACCGATGTGGTATTAATGATAGCACTGCCTTTTTTTAAATAAGGAAGTGTCGCTTTAATCATATAAAAATATGAAAATATATTTGTTTTAAACGTTTGTTCCAATTGCTCACAGCTAATGTCTTCTATGTTTTCTTTAGGATGTTGCTCAGCTGCATTATTAATTAAAATATCAATTCTACCAAATGTTTCAAACGTTTTATCGACAATTACTTTGCAATTCTCGTAGCATTGTAAATCATAGGGTAACAATAAACATTCACCGCCATTTTCTTCAATCATTCTTTGAGTCTTTTTTGCATCACCATGTTCATTTAAATAAGCAATAGCGACTTTTGCACCCTCAATAACATACAATAAAGCGATGGCACGACCAATACCACTATCCCCACCTGTAATAATAGCTACTTTGCCTTTTAATTTATGACTACCGCAATAATTTACATCAAGATAAATAGGTTCAGGCTGCATTTTTGATTCTATGCCTGGTTGGGTAGATTGATGTTGCGGTGGTTGTTGGTGTTTCTTATTCATATTCTCTTTATTCATCATGATTCTCCTGAAATAGAGTTTTAACTGTAGTGGGCATAATTTTTTTTCCAATAACTTAAAACTGATATAAAAGGAAAGTAGTATAAATAAAAATAATTTTGTAGTAATACCATAAATCTTAAAAGAGCCATATCATTTTTTTAACAAGCACCCAAGAAGTAAACCAATTCCGCCTGCAATCATAGCACTTTGTAATGGGTTATTTTTGATATAATTTAACAATGCATCACTATATTCTGTGATTTCATTTTGATATTTTCCAATTAAATCTTCTGCATTATGAATTAGTTCATCACTTTTCTTGCCAGCCTGTTCACCGAGATCATTGACTTTATGACCTGCTTCCCTTAATACATTCCCTACTGGAGTAGATTCTGGATTTTCAGTTGTTTTATTATTCATAATTTTTCCCTTGAATTATTAGTTAAAATTTAACTCTTTTATAAATACATATCAAAAATAATTATAGCATGTCTGCATTTCAATATTAAAAAATAATCATTATTTGATATTTATCAAATAGAAACTATTTCTATTCATATATTCTATTTACTGAGCATTACAATAAATAGATACATGCTCACACAATGAAGGGACAATGTCTCAATAGCATTCGTGAAATAATGGACTATAGTTTTTTTAGCAGTTAAATTCTTTATAAAAACTAATTTTATATTAGTGAGTTAAATTAATTTAAGATGGATGAAATTAAATTAATCTCTATAAAATAATTTATTAATAATAAAAGGGGAAATAATGATGAAAGATGTCGAAAAAACCATTGAAAAAGCAGTGGACTCAGGTACAAAGGCTGCTAAAAAATCTGCAGATGAGTGGGTTTCTTATATTCAAGAACATCCGATGCAAAGTATCGTATTCGGTGCGGTGGCTTATTTAGCGATAAAAGGACTAATGACCAGTATTATTAAA
>JBGSLN010000193.1:0-10172 GCA_041740675.1 Gammaproteobacteria bacterium
CAAGGAATTGTCGTATTTCTCGCGTTGATAAATTTTGAGTAACATTATTTTTTACAATAATAGCTGTTAAATATTGCTTTTCTTTGTTATTTTTAACCAAAACAACACTTGCTTTTATTGCTTCATGTTGTAACAACGCGCATTCAATCTCACCAGCTTCAACTCTAAAACCTCTTATTTTTATCTGATGATCACTTCGACCCAGATATTCTATTTGTCCTGTCGGTAACCAACGTGCTAAGTCACCTGTATTGTAAAGTTTATTATATGGACTAGTAGAAATTTCAAAAGGATTATCAATGAACTTTTCTGTTGTTAAATCTGGACGATTTAAATAACCACGAGCTAAACCAATTCCTGAGATGTACAAATAGCCTGCTGCTCCTATAGGTACAGGCTGCAACATTTTATTTAAAATATAAATCTTAGTATTTGCAATGGGCACACCAATTGATGTATTAGAATGATTTGCTTCTGTGTTAGACAGTTTATGAATAGTTGACCAAATCGTGGTTTCAGTTGGCCCATATACATTCCATACAAATGGAGAAAATGAAATTAGCTTATTTGCTAAGTTATCTGTTAGTTTTTCTCCGCCGCATAAGATTTTAATATTGATGTTTAAATCAGACAAACCATGTTCAAAAAGCATACCCCACGTAGAAGGTGTAGCTTGCATCATTGTTACAGAATGTTTCTTTATAGCGGCTTTTACTGATTCTGGATCTTTACTACCCGAATAATTTGAAATAACACAACACCCTCCGCTAATTAACGGTAGAAAAAGTTCTAAAATTGAAATATCAAAGGAGAATGATGTTAAAGCAAGAAGAGTATCATTTTTTGTAAATTCTATTTTCTTTTGCATATCACACAAAACGTTAATGAGCGATTGGTGTTCTATCATCACTCCTTTAGGTGTACCTGTAGTGCCTGAAGTATAAATTGTATAAGCGAGATCATTTTTTGTAATTAGGTTGATTGGTCTTTTTGGTGAAACCGAACTAATTATTTCAAAGAATTGTTCTAAATAAATAACTTGAATATTATCTTTAAAATGGTTTTTGTTAATAAATTTATTTTGCGAAATTAAAAGAGTAATCTTTGTGTCGTTTAAAATAAAATTGATTCTTTCCTCTGGATAAAATGGATCAATGGGTACATATATGTTTCCAGATTTCAAAACAGCTAAGATAGCTATAATAGCTTCAACGCTACGATCTACATAAACTCCAATAAACCTAGAAGAAGAGCCTTGTAGATTATTTATATAATTAGCGAACTGATTTGATTGATTCTCAAGTTCTGCATAGGTAATAGAAGTATTTTCAAATAATAATGCTGTCTTATTAGGGAGAGCTTCAGCTAATTCTGTAATAAAATCATGTAGTAATTTTTTTTCTGGTAAATAAACTTCTGTTTGATTCCATTCTGTTAAAAGTAATTTTTTTTCAAGATCAGTCAATAAACTGAAATCATTGTGCATAGAATTTGGATTATTTGCTATCGTTGTTAATAAACGAACGTAACATTCAATTAAATTAGATACTTGTTCATGACTATATGTCGCACTTTCATAATTAATTAGAAACTCTAATTTCTGCTGTAATGGGTTTAATGTACAATTAACGGCAAGTGGGAAGTTTGTTCTTTCATAGAACTTTTGTTCAATTATCTGAAATCCATCAGTTGAATTGAAATTTTTGTAAACATGAAAATGAGTATAATAAAAAATAGCATCAAATAGTTTCTCTGAATGAATATCTTGCAATATTTTCATTAATGGGTAACGTCGATGCGGATAAAGTTCTTTCTTATTTTCAGAAATTACTAAAATAAGTTCCTTCCAGGTACAATCTTGAATATTTATCCTAAACGGCAATGTATTTAAAAATAAACCTAATGTCTCATCAATACGATCAACTGATGGTCGGCCATTGAAAACTACACCGGAAACGACATCATTTTGGCCAGAGTAAATAGATAAAAATTTCATATGTGCTGTAAGAATAATTTCATCTAATGAAAGATTCATCTCTTTTGCTAAAAACATCAATTTTTCTGTAATTTTTCTATCAACCACAACATGTTTTGAATAAAAGTCATTATTTAAAGAGATAGAACTGTGATCTTTAAATGTTTCAACTTTTTTAAAGTCTTTAAGCTCTTGTTTCCAAAAAGATTGGCTTTTTTCAGAAAGAGTAGCTTTTTTTTCTAATCCAATGAATTTTTTAAAGTTCCAATCTGGTTTAATATTGATGATTTCTTCTCTCGTTATTCGATTGTATGTTTCAAATAATTGGGTAATAAAACTTGCTAGGCTCCATCCATCCATAATAGAGTGATGAAATGAAATACCAAATACAAATTGGGTATGACTCAACACATGTAGAGTAATTCTAAATAAGGGCGGTTTTTCATAGTCAAAAGAATTTATTTTTTCTTTTTCCATCCAATTTTTTATTTGTTCTTCTTGTTCTATACTTGACATGTGCTTAATATCGATTTCAGAAAATAAAATGTCTAAATCTTTATGCACAAGTTGCATAGGTTCATCAAATCCATCGAATAAATATGAGGTTCTTAGAATAGGGTGGAGACGAACAAGTATATTAATTGTTTGCGCTAAACGATTTTTTTCATAACTTCCTGAAATATAAAAACAAAATACGTCAAGATACACAGCGCTCTTGGCTGAATACTTGGAATGATAGATCATCCCAGCTTGCAAAACTGATAATGGATAGATATCTTCTATCCCTTCGTAAGATGAAATTATGCTAAGAGGTACTTCGAATAATTTTAATTTTTGATTTTCTTTTTTATTTTTTTTGCTCTTAAGATAAAATTTTGATAGCTGTCTGATAGTTTGTGATCTAAACATATCACTTACTGTAAATGAAAATCCTTTTTTTCGTGCTTCAGCAACTACCATAATACTGATTATTGAGTCTCCACCAAGATTAAAAAAATTATCATCGATACTAACTGAACTTACATGAAGCTTCTTTTTCCAAATTTCAATCAGTAATTGTTCTGCTTCTGTAAGTTGATGGTTATCATCTATTATTGTTGCTTCACTATTAATCGATGAAAGTTGTGGTAGTGCTTGATAATCAATTTTCATGTTATGTGTTAGAGGTATTTTATCAAGTCTCACGAATAAGTTTGGAATCATATAATTTGGCAATAAGTTTAATAAATAAGTTCTTAATGCTGTACTTAAAGTTGTTTCATCATTATATGTCTTATCTTTATTATTGAACGTATAATAAGCAATTAATAAGTTCGAATCGTCATGCTTTAGATGAGTAACTAAACAGTCTTTGATTGCTGGGTGTTCGCGTAATACAGACTCTATTTCACCCGCTTCCATTCTAAATCCTTTAATCTTCAATTGATTGTCAATTCTACCCAAATATTCTAGGCTACCATCTGCAAGCCATCTAACTAAATCACCCGTTCTGTATAAACGAGAAAAGATTGTTTCTTCTATAGCATTTTGTTTAAAAATGTTTTTTATAAACTTTTCTTTATTTAAATCAGGGCGGTTCAAATAACCTGGTGATAGTCCAAAGCCACTTAGCAACAATTCTCCTGGCACTCCAACAGGAACAAGATTTAATTTGCTATCAGCTACGTAAGCTTGCAAATGGTTTAATGGGATACCGATGTTTGAAAACTCTCTGCGTAACAAATCATTTTTTGATAACACTCTGAATGTCGAATGAACAGTAGTTTCAGTAATTCCGTACATATTTACTAATAATGGTTTATCATCCGGATAACGTTTCCACCATAAAGAAGCTAGTCTTATATCAAAAGCTTCTCCACCAAAAATGATATATTTCAAATGTAATAGCTTATTTAAATGACTTTGTTCTTCTTGTATGAAAACTTTGAAAGCTGAAGGCGTTTGATTTAATACTGTTACATTATAATCTGACACAATATTATAAAATAATGATGGATCACGTGTTTCATGATAGGACGGAACAATTAAGCAGCCACCATGTCCTAAAGCTCCCCATATTTCCCAAATTGAAAAATCGAACGTATAAGAATGAAATAACACCCAAATATCATCAGGCGAAAATTTAAATATGGTGTTACAATTGTGGAACAAATATAAAACGTTAAGATGGGTTTGTTGCACTCCTTTAGGGACTCCTGTTGTTCCTGAAGTGTAAATTACATACATTAAATTATTTTCATTTACTTTCATATTTGGATTGTAAATTGGCATAGATTCAACTTCATTTGCTTTTTCATCAAGTATCAATATTGATTTGGAAAAAGTATCAAAGCTCTGTTTATGTGAACTATCTGTTATAATGAACGAGCAATTTGTATCATCTAAAACAAAAGCTAATCTTTTTTTAGGCCATTCAGTATTTAATGGAACATAAGCAGCGCCTATTTTCAATGCAGCTAACATTGCAATAATTAAATTAATTTCCCGATTTAAACAAATACCTATTAAATTATTAGAGGTATCTAGAACATTAGAATCACGATAATGTTTAATGTAATGCGCAAGTTGATTTGCTTTATGATTTAATTCTCTATAAGTTAAATATGACTGATTAGTACGAACAGCAACATTATTAGGATATTTTTCAACTTGCCGTTCAAATAATGCATGTATTGTTTGAAGTTCAATTTTATTTTTACTTGTGCTTGATAAATTTTTAATTTTTAAAAGTTGTTTTTTTTCATCATCTGATATAAATTCAAAAGACATTATATTGTCTTTAGGATTTGATAATATTCCCCATAAAATATTTTTAAAATTTATTGATAATCGTTCAATAGTATTTGTCTTGTAAAGAGAAGTGTCATACTCAATGAAACATTCTATTCCTGATGATGTATTAATAAACTCGAATGTCATATCAAATTTTGCAGTTTGGTTATCGATATATTGCGGCTTTGCTACAAAATTAGGAAAAACCAATTCATTCATATCTAGCATATCTTGCCATACTAACATCACTTGAAATAGTGGATTTGTATTGAGAGAACGTGGGATTTTTAATTGACTTACCAAACGATCAAATGGAAAGTTATGATGTGCATAAGCTTCAAGACAATTTTGTTTTATTCTTAATAAAAAATCTTCAAAACTATCTTCTTCTAACAATTGATTTCTTAAGACTAAAGTATTTAAAAACAATCCAATTATGTTCCTAAATCCTACAAAGTTTCGCCCAGATACAGGAAAACCAATGGATATATCCTGTTGATGATTATAACGACATAATAATATACTAACTACAGTTGACATAACCATAAATGTAGTTGTGTTATAATTCATGTTAAAACTATTTATTTTTTCTATAATATTACGTTCGATAATAAACTTATGCTTTTTTCCATCAAAATTTTTAACTGTTGGTCTTGGGAGATCTGTTGGAAATGTTGTTTCAATAGCTCCCTTTAATTTTGAATACCAATAATTTAAATCATCTTTCATTTGATGGCTTTTTAAATAAAACTCTTGTTTTAAAATAAAATCTGCATAACTTGCTTCTAAATCATGTAACTTGATGGGCTGATGGTTATGTAGGAATTCATAACAAAGTTTTAATTCTTGTAGAAATATTGAAGTTGACCATGCATCGGTAATGATATGAGGCTGTACAAACATAAGGAAATAATTAAATCTAGAAATTTGAAATAATTTTATTTGGATTAAAGGCGGAACATTTAACGCAATTTTCTTTCTCGATTCTGTGAGTACTCGTGTGTCCAATTCATCTTCTTGAATCGATTCAATCATTAATTCAATGGTTATTTTATCAGCTAAAAATTGAATTGTTTCATGATGGGCCTCTTTAAAATATGCGCGGAAGATGTTGTGTCTGCTAATAACATAATTTATACTTTTTTCTAGTAATTCGATATCTAAATTGCCTTTGATTTCAAGAGCTATTGTTTCATTATATGCAATTGACGCGTCTTTTTGATGTTGGCTTAAGAAATAAATTTGTTGTTGAGAAGATAATAGATTTATACCTGAATTTTTCCAGATTACATTTTGTATTCTATGAACTTTTGGCAGTTTTTTAATGAGTTCAGTTAAGGATAAAATAGTGTCACACTCAAATATAGCACTAAGAGGTAATTCAATCTCAAATATTTCATTTAACTTATGGATAATTTTAACAGCTGTAAAAGAAGTTCCCCCTAGAGAAATAAAAGTATCTTGATAGTTAATATTGCTTATTTGTAATATATCACTCCATACTTGTTTTAAAGTAGATTTAATTTGTTCCTTTTCATTCATCTTTATAGCCATTTTTAGCTCCATAGTAAATATGTTTTAATTCATTTTTTTCATCATTCTTTAACAAAGAATGTAGGAAATTAGCAAAAACTGGCGCATGCAATAAATATTTATTGTTATTGAAATGTTCATTTCATAGATGAGACTTATTTAAGCACTGCATTATGCTTCTTTGCCCACTTAATTATAACTGATTGCTAATTTATCCCTATAAAATACTCGATAAAGCTAAAAAGCGATTTTTATCTTAATCCTTTTATACCTCTTTGATAAATTTTAAATTAATAATTTTACTAATCATTATATTTTGAACATATGTGTTATAACATCTATCTATTATATTGCGTGCTGCAATGAAGGAGCTTTCTTTCAATAGGTTATTGATTTGATAATTATATATCATATTTAAATTCATTTAGGGTGATTTAAAAGCTAATTTTCCAAATAAGTAATGTCTTAGCAAAAATATAGTTTAAATAATTTTTTCAAATAAGTAATTAAGCAAAATTAGATAACGCGCATTTTTGTACAATTTAGATTCAATTGCAACATTGTTTTTGACTATTATCCGAAGAATTGATATAGAGTAGTAATATTGTAAACTTAAGTCGTCTGATATGAGACATTTCTTAATATAAAAGTGCACCTTTTATTTTTTAAATCGCTTTAGCTGCTTCTTTTTCTCAAGCGATTTAAAAAGTATTTTTTCTTCTGTAGCTATTTTCTGTTGATAAACAGTTATTTTTTTATGCAGTCATTAATCACTTTCTGTAGCATTTTAAGTTCAACTTTTGATTGAAAATTTCTTTTGTCCATAGAAGCTTTCTCATTATTTGCATGATTATTACAGAGCTCAAAATTGAAATCGTAAATTTAATCTCAACTAAATTTGTCAAAATTCCCCGTTATAACATCCTTCTAATACCTTTTTGTATTACATCATAGCCTGCTTAAGTCAATTGCGCTATATATGCCGTGGCTTTAAATAGCTTTAATATCATATCCTATCGATATGAAAGCTAAAACTGAATTTAAAACCTTGGGCCGACGAATTCGCATGTTGCGTGAAGCAAAAGGATTTTCGCAAGAAACTTTTGCGCACCATGCAGGCCTAGAACGCTCCTATTATGGCAGAATAGAACGTGGAGAAATCAACGTGACTGCCCGTAATCTTATTAAAATTGCAAAAACTCTCGATGTTTCTGTAGGTGAACTTTTTCCACCTAATAAATAATACTTCTTATTACTAGCAGATTAATCCTTATTAATAATCTTTAAGCTACTAGATAGCGTTTAAATGCGAGCACAGCTGTCCTGACTAATTTAATTTGCATAGCAGGTGAAGGTTCAACTGAGACAATATCAGCATAAATGCCCGCAGCTGCATTCGCGATAGTTTTCACAGATAATGCAGTTGTTGTATGTGATTCCAGTAGCTGCTTTAAAATTTCTGCGAGCAAAGATTCTTGGATGATCGCTGTTGGGGTTATTGCAGATTTCCATTCTGATAAATCAAGCAGTTCTTCTTGCAAAATATTTTTGTTGTTGATTGTTTCTTGCTTGCTTGTATAAGGATCACCTTTACCCAGTTTAAGCCAATTCAAATTTACCTGTAACAGCTTAGCATAGCGTTGGAGGAACTCATCATTCGGCATGCGTCTTCCTGTTTCATGCTGTGAATAGGTTGAGGGAGGAATTTTATGTGCCTCTACAAATTCTTTTAATGTTTTAAAACCTGCAGCTTTTCGTGCAGCTTTAAGCCTAGCGGGCAAACTGTATTTTTGTTCCATACAAACTATTCCAATAAAATTGAGAATTAAAATTATTATCGATAGAGTATTATAACTCAATCATTCAGGAAAACAATTCTTCCCGCTATTATTTTTAACAATAATAAGGTTTAAAAGCTATAAAAAGTGAAGGAAAAAATATTTTAACAAAAAAATCAACTAATGCTCTGGCATTTTTCTGTTGACATTTATATTCTCAAGTGAGAATATAAACACAATTAAGCAAAACTAATAAACAAGTTTTAAGGGAGATATAGAAAACGCAGTAGAAATAAGAAAAATAAATAATTAATAGTCGTCGAACACTTCACAGCGGCGAGATAATAAAGTCACCGCTGTATCGTTATTTGTTGTTTAGAGATACAAACCTTTTTTAGAATTATTTTTTTTGAACCAATGCATGGCCTCATCAAGTTGGTATCTCACTAAGCCGCCAAATTTTTTAAAGGGAATAGGATTGCTGCTGAGCCGGTTACGTTTCAACCAATCTACTTTTAAATCCAGCTTTTTTGCTAAGGTCTGGGTGCTACAAAATTTAAGCTCTAAATTTTTTTTACCAATCCATTCGATTACATCAGATCTTTTATATCTAACAATACGGCCTAATTTTAAATAGGGAATTGGATTTTTACTGTTCCTATTGCGCACCAACCACTTTGGTGTGACAGCTAATAAAGCAGCTAGCTTTTTAGTATTATAAAATTCAAGTTCTTGTTGATCGGACATATGTTTCATTACTGTCTACCCCTCATTTTGAGAGATAGTAGCACTTGAAATACGATAGCATTATACTTATGCCAGCCAGATCCTATAGGATCTGGCTGGCACATCCTAATTTATGGCTTGATCAAGCTTTTAGCCCTTTATCGTATTGAGACAGCCATTTATAAATAGTCTCTTGGGCGCTCTCTGGAGTCAAAAGCGGAATCCCAAGCTGTTCTGAATAAGTTTGTATAGGAGGAACTAGATTGAGTGCTGCTTCCAGGCGACTGCGATAGCCTCCTTTTTCATAGAGTGCAATGGCATGGCTACGGCGCTGTTGGTATTTTTCACCATAACGTACTTCATGGCCTTTGTGTGAAGCGTTGCGGCGTGATTCTTTTGTAAATTCCTCAATGAGATTAGAAAATTCAGCGGGACCAGTTTCACTGTATTGCTGTGCGTAATCAATAGCAGTCTTTGCTTCTAAAATAGCATCATACAATTCCTCTATCGTAGCAGGCAAATAGCGGCCGTCTGCTATTTGATAATCAGCAATAATTTCTTTGGTTTCATGGATTTTTGTCATTGCAATAGATGCATGATAGAGCGCTAGTACACAAAAAAATTCCGCATGTGAAAAACCAGATTTCACGTTTTCGATCTGGTTTAAAATGATGTCTTTTTGTTCATGAAGCAGCGCATTGAGCACGTCCACTTCACTAAGGTAAGCCAGTTTTAAAGATAGTATGCTGTCCTCAATATATTGTTCGAGATCAAGGTAACCAAATAATGTATTGTTTTTTTCTTGCTGGATAATCGCTACTTGGATTTTTTTTGCTTGAAACTCAAAAAACCAACGATATAAATACAATGCATCGGCGCACGCTTGTTTGATTTCAGCGGGAGAACGTTTAGCCAAGTAACAGCGTGCCAAATAAATAATGCGCTTTAATCGGATAATGCCATTTCCATAGCATATATAAGGGATTTTCATGGATGGAACATCGTGGATTGGAATATTAAGGATTTCTTCCAGTATAATTGCCATTTATTAGCTCCTTACTTTGTTAGTTTTATAATAAAGTCCTGATATATAAAAAAATACTACAAGATTTTAATAAGATAAAATAAATTATTTGACATTTACAACACATAGTTTATAGTAAAAATTGACTGACTATTAGTTATTGTTCAACACATCTTATTTTATATTGCGTTCCTGCTATTGACTTATTAAAGTTAAGTTGCAAAATGAACAGGGCGCACATAGTTTTATCCTTTATTTTATAGTTTCTTTTATGCCCTAAACTTAACTCATTGTCGTACTGCCTTAAAGATAGTATTTATGGAGAAAACTATTCAGCAAATAGAGTTGTAGTTGCTGCTTGCGT
>JBGSLN010000194.1:0-7079 GCA_041740675.1 Gammaproteobacteria bacterium
CTAGTCCATCTTTTGTAGGTTGTGTTAATAGCCTGACCTTACCAACATCCATGTCATTGTAATGAAACTCTGCCAATTGAATATCTAAAGGAGGTAGACTTGCAGGAGCAAGTAATTTATTAGAATTATTATTTATTGGACTATTCAAAAATAGCCTAGTTAGATTCATTGCAAATGTATCAACTGGCTTTGCTGGTATATTTATGACCCCTGCAATCGAAGGTCCATCCATAGTCAAACTCCAGTTTTGATCATGATGAGTTACTTGAACACGGGTATTCATAAATAAATAATTATAAAAATCTAACTTTGCAATATTTAAACTTACTAATCGAACAATCTTACCCATATCACTATTATTTGAATTATTCTGTAATAAAGGCTTCCATTGTTGCCATTGAAAAGTGGGGATTGAACCATCAATCAATAAACCAGGAAGTTTTTGCTGTATAGGAGTACCTGTTCCAAAATGTAAATTACCACTCAAAAATGAAGCTTTAGCTTGTCTCTTTTGCAATGTAGTTTGCAAACTAATATTTTTTCCTAAATTAGCTAATAATGTAACGGGTGCTTTACTTGCAAGATAAACATTAACTGCTAAAGGTTCTTCTGTATTTTGGCTTTTCTGAAATGGTTCAGGTAAATTTATGCCTATTCCAGATAAATCAGAATTAATTGATAGTGTATTTGCCTGATTACTATGATTAAAAATTTGTAACTGTGCAGTATAGTTTGTGCTACCAGAAATTTTATTGATAAATTTATTATTAATTTTTGTTCTTATATAGTTAGAATCTAGTTTGCTAGCAAAGTTTACTTGAATTATTGATTTTGGAGTATCGGCATTTAGCGTATCAATATTTGCTGTCATTGGTTGTTGTAAAAATATGCCTGTTAAATTATTAGCTGCTATGGCTTTATTAACAAAGTTTAATTTACCTGCTACTTTGTCGAATATTAAATTCCAATTGGGCAAAGTAATAGTTGCATTTTGCGTTGCTAACCTTCCTTTTATCAGATCATGGTGATCACCTTCCTTGAGTGAAAAATTCATATTTAAGCTTACATTAGCCGGCCCTTGAAATTTTAATAGTTTTAAATGTTGGCCTAAAGTTTTTTGTAAAGGTGAATGATTAATAAAATCCATGCCATGTTCTAAAGTAGTAATAACATTTCCTTTTACTATAATATGTGGCTTATCATTATCCGCAATGTTTGGAATCTTCGCTATTACATTAGTTACTGGAATTCCAAATACCTCACCACTATTTACTTTGAACAATAGTTGCTGATTTTCAAAATTAGCTGTTCCATTCGAATTCTCAAGGGCAGGCCAACCCGGCTTATATAACAAGTCCAGATTAGTCAAATTGACGGTGGCTTTGAAGATCCCATTGTTAGTTGAAAATGGAAATTGCTTCAATTGTCCATCAAGTTGTACGGTTGCTATTGCAGAACCAGCGCTGAATGCTGTATGTAAAAAATTAAATAAATGAACGTGACTTAGCTTAGGTTGTGGTAAGTATTTTTTTAAATTTGTCATCAGAAATGTATTAGTGTGCATTTGCAGTGCTATCTGTGTCGCCGCAGGATTATTAATTGGAATAATTAAGTTATTTAAATTTCCTTGCAAACTAATATCTGAATTAGTAAATTGAAAATCAGGTATTTGTATTGTTAAATTAGGATTATCGTAATACCAATAAACTTTATTCAAAAAATCATTATTTAATTTTATTGTTTGCACAGGAATTTGCTGTGCTTGCAGTTTCAAGCCCTTGCTTTGAAAATCAACTTCTCCCATGGTTGGAAATAGAAATGCTGTTCCATTTAGTCCGCTAACCGCATTTTTTTTATCAGGCATTTGCATTGCCAGATTATGATAAGAAATTGAAGCAGCAAAATTCTTTGTATCAGTAAAATTTAAAAAGATATTTTCCAAATTCCCAGATAGCCCATAGTTTGAAACTGTTGATACTATTTGCGGATAGCCTAAAAATTGAGTGGCACTAACAATTTTTGCTATTGATGCATATTGAAGATACGCAATGATATTCTGCTTTTGATTAGCTGATTCATCCTGATAATTTACAAAAAAACTTTCGGCAGGATAATTATTTAAGTCGTCGTTGATAATGATGTTATCAGCAGAAAGTGTCCAACCATTATTATTTTTTTCCCAATCAATATTGCCAGATAATTCATTAATAGTCTGTTTCTGAGCACTTTTAATATTTGTAAGCTCAATATTACTAGCAGACACAATACCTTGAATAGCGCTGATTTTTCCTTTATCCATCCTCCCCCAGGTTTCTCCGCTAAACACTCCATCATTAAGAACAGTATCATGAAATTGAAAAGCTGGCAGCCATTGTTTCAATTCAAGATCTTTTCCATGGATATAAATAGTACCTTTTAACGTTGCTTTTTTAATAATATTCCCATTAAAATTAGTAACAAATGCAAACTTACCTTTTTTAGGTTGTTTTATGCTGGCAATTCCCCAAGCATGATGGTCATTATCATGATTAATCATATCAAGTGTAATGTTATTAAATATAATTTTTCGGTGATCAGTTTTTTGCCAAAGTACTTTAATATCTTCCAAATAAATATTATTAATTAAAAATAAATTTTGAACTAAAGCACCATTGCCTGGCTCATTTCGTTTCAAAGTCGCAATAGGTAATTGCATATTTCCATAAATTATTGTTGTTCCATCGTTCTCTGAAACAATTTTTAATTTCATACCATTAATCACCAACAAGCCCATTTCTAGTTTACGATGTATAATTGTTTTAAAAATATTAAATCCAATTGTAAAATGCTTAAGATGCAGTATGGGTTGTTGCTGAGAATTTTCTATAGTCACATCATCAATTTTTATCACTGGCTCAAAGCCACGCCAACCCGCTGCAAGTTGGGTAAATTTAACCGGATAGTTTAGTTGTTTAGCTAGCCATGCTTGAAGTTCTTGCTGATGCTGGGCTAATAAAGGTGTTGAAGCGCGAACAATGATTAATGCAACCGCTACAAATACAATAAAAAAAGCAAAGCATAGCAATGCTCTACTCCACAAGTGATGAAGTGCTAATTTCAACGATTGCTTCCTGCTAGTTTGCTGGTTCATTAAATAATTTTA
Organism: Gammaproteobacteria bacterium; assembly: GCA_041740675.1. Taxonomy (GTDB): domain Bacteria; phylum Pseudomonadota; class Gammaproteobacteria; order JBGSLN01; family JBGSLN01; genus JBGSLN01. Next base: position 3,143 of record JBGSLN010000194.1, read on the forward strand.
TCCCATAGCTTTTAAGCAATTTTACAGTCTCATGCATGGGAAGTCCCATGACTCCACTATAACTCCCATCAATTCTTTTTATGAATGCTGCTGCAAAACCTTGAATCGCATAAGCGCCAGCTTTATCCATAGGTTCTAAGGTTTTACAATATGCATTAATTTCATCATCGGTAAGATCATCAAATTCAATTATCGATTTTGAAATAATAGTTTGCGATTTTTCTGGTGACAGGGCAAAACAGACAGCTGTGTATACAGAATGTTGTCTTCCAGAGAGTAATTTTAACATGCTCTTAGCATGATTTATATCTGTAGGTTTGCCAAGAATTTTTTCGCCGATTACAACCGTTGTATCTGCTGCTAATACTGGTTTATTTTTTAGTTTTCTCAATTTTAATGCTGCAGTAGCTTTTTGCTTTGCTAATCGTTGCACATAATCAACGGCTGATTCAGCTGAATGCGAGGCTTCATCAATTTCAAAACTTAAAGTTTGAAAAGTAAATCCAAAATTTGATAATAATTCAATTCTTCTAGGTGACTGAGAGGCAAGATAAAATTGAAACGCCCTCTCGGTGTTCATGCTATTTTAAATTTATATTGCATTTTGCGTAATGCAGTAAAAAGAACTGGCCATAATATGATTCCTAATAATGGTGAAATCCAAAAATGCCAATCATAGATTCCTTGACCTAATGCCCATTGAATTATGAACAGAACACAGTTATATAAAAAGCAACAAAAAATAATGAATACTGCTTGTTGCGGCAACGGATAATGCCTTAAATATCGTCTCGTACGATAAATAATATATGCTACTAACATAGTAGCTAATGCATGTTCACCTAAAATTGTTCCGCATAATGCATCAAGCAATAGTCCTATAATCCAAGCAATGCCAACATTAATATACTCAGGATAAACCATGATCCAATAACACAATACTAAAATGACCCAGGCAGGTCTTAACCAATTAGCCCAATGAGGCATTGGAATAATACTCAAACAGATTGCTAAAATAAAACTGATAATAACAAAAAGAATCGCTCTAATTTGCATTCTTATTGCTCTCCGTTTTAGCGGTTTTTTTAGTTAATAGCTTTGTCTTTATCGGTGTGAGACGTGACTTTACAAACTGAGGCCAAACCAGCAACACTAAATGTCCTTCATTTAAGCGGGCTGTTGGAGTTACTGTAACTTGAGAAAATTGAACACCCGAGTTTTCTTTAATATCAGTAATCACTCCTACTGGATATCCCACTGGAAACACTTCGCCTAAACCGGAAGTTACCAACTGATCACCGACTTGAATATCTGCAGTAATAGGCATATCAACCAACGCCAGCTGTGTAGAATCACCTCGCCCAACAACAATGCCTCGCACACCACTTCGATTATCTTGTACTGGCACAGCACTACGTGTGTCAGTAATTAACATCACTCGACTACTAAAAGTTCCTAATTGTATGACTTGACCAAAAACACCATTTTCATCAAGTACAGGTTGACCTAAATATAATTTTTGTTTTTCGCCTTTGTTAATTATCACTTGTTGTGCAAACGGATCAGGGTCCACAGAAAGAAGTTGTGCTACCAATACTTTATCAGTGGAGTGAACTGATGAATGTAAAAATGCTCTTAATTCATCATTTTCTTGCTCGAGAAGAATTAATTTTTGTAATTGCGCATTGACTAACAAAAGACGTGTGCGCAAGTTTTCATTTTCAGATAATAATTTTTGATTACTAGTTAAACTTTCTCCTATCCATTGGAGCATTTTTGTAGGCCATTCAACAATATATTGAACTGGAGAAACCAGAATAGAAAGAGAGGTCCGCACAGTCTTTAAATGCACTTGCTGGTGATTCAGCGCCATCATGCTAATTGACAAAAATACAAGGGCTATAAATCTAGCATGCACATAACCCTTGCGGACGAACAGTTTAATATACAATACCCCTCATTAATAGTAAATGACTGACAGGTGCGAACTTTGCAATAACGGCTGAAATTCAAAGCGCGAAGAAAAATTATTCGCGCGCTAGAAATTCCGTGCCCACAGTATCTAACATACTCAATGCACGACCGCCTCCCCGCGCAACACAGGTTAATGGATCTTCTGCAATAATCACTGGTAATCCTGTTTCTTCCATCAGCAAACGATCTAAATCTTTAAGTAAAGCACCACCACCTGTTAATACCATACCTCGTTCAGCAATATCTGCAGCTAGTTCAGGCGGTGCTTGTTCAAGAGCAGTACGCACAGCTGCAATAATACCTGTCAAAGGTTCTTGTAATGCTTCTAATACTTCATTGCTATTTAATGTAAAACTACGTGGAATGCCTTCAGCTAAGTTTCTACCGCGAATTTCAATTTCTTCGACCACATTACGAGGATAGGCTGAACCAATTTCTTGTTTAATCCTCTCTGCTGTAGTTTCCCCGATCAAACTTCCATAATTACGCCGAACATAGTTAACAATGGATTCATCAAACCGATCACCACCAATACGGACAGATTGAGCATAAACAATTCCACTCAAAGAAATAATCGCTACTTCTGTAGTTCCACCACCAATATCAACAACCATTGAACCACGAGCCTCTTCAACTGGCATACCAGCACCCATTGCTGCAGCCATGGGTTCTTCCAATAAAAATACTTCTCGTGCGCCTGCTCCCAATGCTGATTCGCGAATGGCACGACGTTCAACTTGTGTTGAGCCACAAGGAACAGAAACTAATACACGCGGACTTGGCCTCAAAAATTTATTTTCATGGACTTTATGAATAAAGTGCTGCAACATTTTTTCAGTAACATAGAAATCTGCAATAACGCCATCTTTTAGAGGTCTAATTGCTGAAATATTACCAGGTGTACGGCCTAACATTCCTTTAGCTTCTATACCTACTGCCACCACTGATTTCTCGCCACTCGAACCAAAATCTTGCCTAATTGCCACCACAGATGGTTCATTCAATACAATACCTTGATCTCTAACATAAACTAAGGTATTTGCTGTACCCAAATCGATAGATAAATCTGTCGAAAAAAGGCCCCGTAATCTTTTAAACATGAGTGTTAACCTCTTTTATATATACTTATCCTCTAACCTCAGATTGGCAAATGTACCGCAAATCAGTTAGAGAGTCGAGCATTTAATGTGCATTCTATATTCTTAACAGTTGAGTCTAAAAACCACACCTAAAACTCAAAGGCGAAGAGTATCTTTATGGCATTTCATCAATTTCAGTCTTTACAGGTGGTAAAAAATCTTGTCGGCTTAGTCCCATCAACAAGGCCAATGCACCAGCAACATAAATTGAGGAATAAGTACCAATTACAATACCAATTGTCATTGCTAGAGAAAAACTTCGAATAGTTTCACCGCCTAAAAACAATAAAGTAACTACCGCAATCAAAGTTAATACTGAAGTCATGATGGTACGTGATAAGGTTTGATTAATTGATATATTCATCACTTCCAGCGTTGAACTCTTACGCATTTTACGGAAATTTTCTCTCACTCGATCAAATACAACGATAGTGTCATTTAAGGAATAACCAATGACCGCCAATACCGCAGCTAACGCTGGTAAATCAAATTGGATGTGAAAAAATGCAAAAATCCCTAAAATCAACATCGGATCATGGATTAATGCTAACGAAGAGCTCACAGCAAATCGATATTCAAATCGCATTGCGATGTAAATCATCGTACCAATCAATGCAACAATAAATGCTAAAACTCCTTGCGTTGCTAATTGTTTACCAACTTGGGGACCCACATAATCTACTCTTGTCAAAGTCGCTTGCGATAAAGTTGCTTTAATTTCATTAACAACTTGTTGCTGGTTTTTATCTTTAGGAATTTGCAAACTGAGCAATACATCTTGAGAAGTACCATAACTTTGTACTCTAGCTTCTCCATATCCCGCT
>JBGSLN010000195.1:0-17519 GCA_041740675.1 Gammaproteobacteria bacterium
TAAGGCCATACTATGACAAATAGTTTATGGGTTTTGTTAGCTGCTATGCTTCTGATGAGTATTCAAACCAGTGATGCCGTGCCGATAACGGGGAACTCTCACGGCACTGTGACATTGGTTGAATATTATGATTATGAATGTCCGCATTGCCGTCGTATGGAACTTGTGATTGAAAGGTTGCAAACGCATTGTTCACAGCTGCGCGTGGTCTATCGAGCAACGCCTTTGCTGACACTTGACTCGCAAAGCATTGCAAGTTTCACTTTGGCCGCTCAAACGCAAGGCCAATGGCTGCCATTGCATCAAGCCTTGATGAGTTGGTCACATGCGCCAACGCTTTCTGATGTGGAACAAGTTGCAATGCAATTGAAATTAAATCCATCAGCACTACTTAATGTAATGCAGCAATCGAACATTCAACAGCAATTACAACAAAATATTCAATTGGCTGCGGATTATGCCATTCAACCTAAATTCCTCAGTCAACTCTACCAATTTTAATTTTTAGTATATTTTTCTAATAAATTTACTGCGGCTTTCTTTGTTAACTTGGAGCAGGGAGTAAATTTTCAGGCTTTAATTTTATCTTGTTCAAAAATGCTTCTATTGCTTTTGCCAAGATCAATTTCCAATACTCTTCTGATGTCAACTGCGGCGCAACTTGCTTCAATTGCTTAAAAAAATCATGGATGCGCTGGCACATTTGTTTGCTTTTTTCGGCTCTTCCATGTTGGCTGCTCATGGTCAATTTCCTCTGTCGACCCGATTGTGTCAATCTGCCTACACTGCTCAATAATAAGGGGCGACTCGTTATGGCCTCCAGGTGACCCTCGGGGTTGGCCAACCTCACAAATAAGTCCACCAGTTATATACCAACGCTATGATGCGTGCCATTATTTTGCAGGCTGACAGCTTCCGTGTTGTATATCCTCCCCATCCCCACTGGTTTTTAATTTCATCAAAATAATTTTCACAATCTGCTCTGTCACGATAATGTTGTACCATGCTTATTACATTACTTCCTAAGTTTGTCACTAAGACTGCATATTCAAATAATTTTATGTCTTCGTGCGTATCAATAAATGCCAGCTCTAATTGGCCCAAACGAGTGTGTTCTATTGCTAGTTCCTGTGTTGTAGCTATGCGTCTGCGCACTAATACCACTCGACGCGAATGCATCCAACCTTGCAATTGTACCGTTGATTCTTTCGCTTCAAACCCATCATTAAATTTTATCCATTTTCCAGTACAATGCTTTTTATTAATAAGTTCCCTTATCTTTGCCGTTTTTTTCAATTTAAATAAATAACCTTGTTTTCTTTTCTCCAATTCAGTCATGATGCCGTCATTTCCAAAATCACAATCTGCTCGCACAAATTCAGGCCGTTGCTCTGGCGGTAGTGAATCTAATAATTTTAATAATCCCGGCAACGTATGGTTGGAATGCGATTCATCGCCCGCACAGACTTCAACATCTAATACCAACCGTAAATTTGCAATCATATAGGTATGGTAAGCATGCGATGGTCGTCCTGGTTTTTTCGGATTATAACCGACCACAGCTCCTTCCTGTTTTCCATATATCGGCTTTATCGTCACGTCCGCATCTAATATCCAAGGTAAATTTAATAACGGTTGGTAACTTGCCAGTAAGTGCTTTTGCATCCAGCTACTACCGTAAGCTTCATCAATCTTTTTTAATCCACGTCCGGCTGAATCATCGCCTACCACTTTAGTCATCCCTAATAATTCTGTATTGACTTTATCTCCCAATAAGCTGTTTATATGTGCGTAACGCGTATGACCAGATAAAATCGATAACAATAACGTGCCTAATAAATTTCTCTTCTTGGGTGCATTATTGCTTAAATAGTTTAAGGGGCAATCCTCAACCCATGCTTCGAACCGACCTCCTAGTTTTAAATACTGAATGAAGAATGAAAGCTGGCCTATTGAGGTTACGGCAGCATCATTGTCCCATTCAACATGAAGTTTGCCAGCAAAAGTGTCAAGTTCCATGGAGCCATTTTTTTCAAAGTTAACTATTTTTCGTTCACCTTTCGGATGAATCTTGGCAGGCCGCAAAATCATCAATTTCTCCAGTTATTTCATGATGATAGCAGTATACATCTTTTTTTAAATGAGGAATTTAGGTTTATGACAAGTCCAATTTATGGAAAACAGTAGAAGGGATTTTATACCGTATACGAACAGGATTGCCTTGGCGTGACTTGCCATCTTTTTTTGGTAAATGGATTTCGATTTACCAACAATTTAATCGTTGGTCTACGAAAAATAATTAATGGATGTTTTCAAATCGCTTGTAATAGAGCCTGACCTTGAATGGGAATTTATCGATGGCAGCATTGTGTAAGCACATCCACATAGTACTGGTGCAGCGGGAGAAATAAAGCAAGCAATTGGCAAATCTGTAGCTGGAAATACGACAAGAATACATATGGCAGCTGATGCATATGGATTGCCAATTGACTTCGAAATCACAGGTGGTGAAGTTCATGACTGCAAAATTGCTCTAGAATTTTTTGCGAGGCTTAAACATTTTCGTGGAATAGCAACAGGATATGATAAATTGAAAAGAAATTATGCCTCTATGATTGCAATGGCGTGTGGATTTATGTGGTTACCAATGTGAATTGTAAACAGCCCCTATTGTCTGCATTATAAACAATCTAAGAGGCAAAAACAGCCTTGTCGATATGGCAAAATTCAATTAATTACATAACCACCGGAAGATATCGCAAGCAGGAAACGCTTTGGCTATTGGGAAGGAGATACGATTCAATTTAAAGGCCCTAAAGAAAAATTAGTCACAACGCTCGTTGAAAAAAAATCAAGAATCGTTTATTTGATAAAGAATAACAGCAAGCATTCACGAGGAGTAATGGATAAAATCAAAGAAAAATTTGAAAAAAACTTCCTGTAAAAATGTGTAAGACTATTACCTTTGATCAAGGCAGTGAATTTGCTTATTACCTGCATCTTGAACAGCAAATTAAATGCAACGTTTATTATTGTGAAACGCATTCACTGCGGTAGAAAGGAAGTAACGAGAACATGAATGTAAGGTTAAGGCGTTACTTGCCAAGAGAAACTGATATTGACAAAATGACACAAGAAGAGTTAGATGAATTGGCTAAAAAAATGAACCGGTGCACGAGAAAGTGTCTTGGGTTTAAAACGCATCAAGAACTATTTATACAGCAATATAAAAACAATTGTCGCATTTGGAGCTACAATGCGCCCTTACGAAAACTCTTTAACCCCTTGATTCTACTGGTGCCGAAGAGCGGAGTCGAACCGCTGACCTACTGATTACGAAACCTGTTCAAGCCATAATCTCCAACATACGACAACAAACAATAACTGTTAAATCAATTAGTTATATGTTTTTTCTTGTTGTGGCTTATAAACTATTGTTGTGGCTATTTATCTCTGAGTGCCCCAGGAGTGTCCCATAGATTATAAAAAAATAGTTATCTGCTTATATTTGAACTATGTCGAAGAAATCGACATGACCAATTGATATGTCGATTTTTTTCGGTTTTTTCGACATATTACTGAGATGTGTCGATTTTGTTTGATTTTTTCGACATGTGATACAAAATTGATAATAATTAGCTTTATTTGCTTAAGATATTAATTAACTCAATATTTATATAATATTGCTCTCTACCAATCTTAACGCTTCTTAACAATCCTATATCTTCTAGTGTTTGAAGATAAGTACCAGCTGTTTGTCGTTTAGCAATACCTGCTTCTTCAAGAAAACGAATTTTGCAGTAAGGATTTGTAAACAAGACTTCAAGTAAATCTTTACTATATATTTTATGGGCTTTCGCGAGTATTAGCTTTTTGACTTCTCCCATTGTTTCAATAATTTGATTTACTCGCTGCTGTGTATCAGAGGCCGTTTTTTCGATGGCATCAAGCATATACAGCACCCAATCAACCCATGCGCCTTTTTCAGTGACATTGCGCAATCCTTCATAATATTCAATTCTATGCTGCAATATATAACGGCTAAGAAATAATATAGGGATATCTAATAATCCCTTCTCAACAAGAAATAAAATATTAATAATACGGCCTGTACGCCCATTTCCATCAACAAAAGGATGAATCGCTTCAAACTGATAATGTAAAACTGCTAGTTTAATTAAATAATCAATGCCCTCTTCTTCATGAAGAAAATGTTCAAAATTACTAAGTTTGTCACGGATAATTGACTCCCCTTCTGGCGGTGTATAAATAACTTCTCCACTAGAATTAGCAAGTTTTGTACCTGGTAATTGACGAATACCAATTTTTTCATCTTTGATAATTTGGGCTATCTCAATAAATAAGTTAGTAGCTAATGGTTTATTTTTTAATGATTCAAAACCATGCCAAACTGCTTGTCGATATCTAAGTACTTCTTTGGCATGAGGATCAATGGCAAGTTTTTCATCCGCAGCTGCCTGATAAAGTTCATCATTAGTCGTAACAATATTTTCAATTTCAGATGAAAGCTTTGCTTCTTGCAAACCAAGTCCATTAATAAGCATAGCTTGATTAGGGATTGATTTTACTAAGCCTTTAAGTTCAGCCAATTTTTTATTTGCTGCAATAGCTTTTTTTAATACAGCTGGAGTTTCAAGTTCGACTGTAGGAGGAAGTAATGGTAAATCGTTATATGGACGAGTGCGATCCATTTAGTATGTTCCTAAATTCGGAAATAGAAAAATTATATCAGTTAAATTTAACAAAGCGTAGAAAAGTACTTATCATCATATTTCGATAGGTTATAATTAACCAGAACTAACTAGAGGAATATAATTTAAAATATTTCTCAGCAAGAGATCTTGCTTGTTCCAATTTAACTCCAGTTTTATCTTCAGCGGCCAAAGCAACTGCTAATGCATCTCTTAATTGCTCTATCTGTTGTTGTATAATTTGATAATTAGTATTTGTATTTTTAGAAACTCCAATAGCCGCGGCGGCACTTGCCCATGCATACGCAATGCTAAAATTTTGTAATGTTCCTTCTCCATTTGTATACATTTCTGACAACCCCCACTGTGCAAGTGCATTACCTTTTCTTGCAGCTTTTTGTAAACTATTAAAGGCACTTTTGTAATCGCCTTGGGTTTGGAAAAGAACTCCTATGTTATTCCATAATTCACTTGGAATCTCTTTTGAATTTTTATAAGTTTGTAATGATTGTAAGTACCAATTTAATGCTTTTTTAGCATTTTCTGCTGTACCTAATCCAAACTGATACATATAGCCTAAGTCAAATTGTGATATACCGGTTGAATCACTGCTAGGATCGCTGTGAATTAAATATTGAAAAGCTTCCGTATAATCCTGTTTTTCACCATAACTACCATCATAATATTTATTTCCTACAAAATGCAAATCTGAATCGCATGTAATTTGATAAATAGATTTATTTTCGTATAAAGAATATTTTATTTTATAAAATTTAAAATTATTGGAAACTAAATCTAAACATAATCTAGCTGTATCATCAATAGTATAGGAAAAATTACCGAAAATTTTTGGCAATAAAAAATTTAATTCCTCTGATGACCAGTTTATATTTTTATTAGCTACTTGATTTATACACTGATTTTTATCTTGAGTATTTAAATTATAATAAGGACTAGTACATAAAAGAACAATTGCAAGCTTGTTATTTTTTTTAGCATATTTTGATAAAATATTCATAGCTGATTTAGCACGTGAACCATAATTTTTATCATCATAATAATAAGCTATAGATTGTTTAGCAATTGCTGCACATAATGTATTCCCATTGGCCTGTTTTTTTATGTATTGATACCATCTTCTAAAAATATCAAGATTTTTGTTTACACCTATTGCTGGAAATTTTGAACTGATTTGATATAAATTTTGACATTGACTTTTTATTTCAGAAGATAATTTATTAATAAAAGGATCTTCTAAAAGATCTATTTTTGAACTAAAAGGGATTACAAATGTAAAAAAATCATTTGCATTAGCATTAATGTTATCACCTACAGCGATATTAATGCTAAAAAAAAGGGGAATTATAAAAATGGAAATTAAATTTTTCAATTGCCTTTTATATAAAAAGATTATGGCTTTCATATTTTTATTTAACTAAAAAATAATTCTCGATAACCAAGTATAACTTAGATAAATTCATAATGCTACTTATTAGGTGTGGTCTAAAAAGCGCCAATGCGATTAGATATTGTGTATGGAAAAGACACATCCAAATCTAATCAAAATTGGTAAGCTTATTCGTAATAAACGTCTAGAGCTAGGTTATTCTCAAGAGGGCTTTGCAGCAGAAGCTAAACTTGGTCGCACCTATTTTGGCAGGATTGAACGCGGTGAACAAAATATCAGTATACAAAACCTAATTCGAATTGCTTTAACGCTTGGTGTTGAACTGGCAGAACTATTGCCGCCTAAGCGACAACTAAAAATGCCGCATCAAAAAATTTCAGATTAAATTATTTCCTTTAATGTTTTGATGGTCTTATTCGATTCAGAAATTAATTGCTTAAATTCGGCAAATTGTTCATATGACCGCCTAGAGTACATCCCGTGTTTTAAAGCATTATTATTTCCTAACGGTGCACCACTGCCTGGTGCACCGCCATGTAACCGACAACGTTTTTTATTCCTGACCACATAGGCATTACATAATGTTCCTGCTCGAGTCTTGGCCTTGCATTTTAATGGTATTGCATGGGGTTGATTTTCATTTTTCATCTTCACCCCCTTGCGAGAGAGACTGCAATGTATTGGTAATCAGGGCTTGACCACCATTCACTTGCACATTTTGGTGCTTGACTGTAATGACTTGCTTACCGCCATTGCGGACATCATGCAGCGTTTGCATAGCATCTTGATAACACTTGAACAGTTTACAAGTTGCATTTGTGATTTTATTAACTGCCTCAAATTCCAATCCTTTATTACTGTTTAAATGGCTTAACATGCCCATGCCAGCAATATGTAAACTAGACATCTGGTCAATAAGCATTTGTTCTAGTGGGTTAGTAGGCTTAACACAATGACTACTATGGGCTGCTAATTCTGCTGATTGATTAATTTTTAATAAGGCATTTAATTGTTGAGTTGCATCAAATTCATTGAGAGATTGTCTTGCTTCATAGCGTTTATCCATCAAATTCTTAGCAGTAGCAACTTCTATTTCTGATAAAGGATATTTTTCAGGTTCAAGTACGTGCAAAGTGTACTGTTTTAATAAATCATTTCCAGTTAATCTGGAAAGAGTTGTTTCAGTACATTCTAATTTATCTGTTTTTTGTTTCATCAGTTTTCTCTCTTATAAGTTAGTTTTTGTCAATGTTGAAAATTCAACGTATCGTTGTGGCTTTTTAGTCGAGCTGCTGAGATATTGATAAGAGTTATTGTCAAACCATAGTGCAACTTTACCCTCCCAATCGTTATTACGGTTTTTATCGCAAATCCATAAACAATCTGGTGGATTGTCATCAGATTTTATTGCGACTGCATCTTTGATTTTTTTTTGCAGTTCTTGCTCTTTATGTTTATTGCGCCAAACCGTAAAACAGTGATCAGCGGCATCGGTGATAGCACCTGTTCCTTTCACATCCATTTTTCCAGGCGGTTTTGATTCGTCCATGCCTTTTCTGGCATGAGCCACTAAATGTATGTGACAATCATGCTGCTTAGCAAAATCGCATAATTTATCTACGAAGGATTTTTGTGCGGCGTAATCTTCTTCGGCGATGCCGCAACGCATCAACGAATCAATTACAAATACATCGATATTAAACCGCTGCCGTGCATATAAAAACACCTCTAGTAAACGCTCTGTTTTAGTATTGCCGGTGACGTCAAAAATCCAAAGCTTGTCTTGATACCAATCAATAATTGCATCGATATAAGCTTCGGTTGGTAAAGATAGTGCTGAAGCTTGTTTAGTTAACCGCATCAATAATTTTTTGGGCTTTAATTCCAAACTAGCTATACACACTTTTGCCCCTTGCTTCATACACGATAAAATAACTTGACCTAGAAATTGGGATTTACCGTGGCCGTTCGTTCCCGTCCAAATGGAAAGCTCTGCCGGTGCAAACAAAATTTTGTTATGTGTTTTTTCAAATGGTGCCTGATAGCCTCTAGGTATATCAGCACTAGGGAAAAATTCTTCTTTGACTTGCTGACGAAATTCAACAGCCGATTTAAGTTCCGCAGGATTACAACTCTTTGCTGCTTGAAAACATTTTTCTATGGCTGCTTGTGTCATGCCTTGCTGCAAAGCTTCATTGGCATCTTTATACGGTAAGCTGACAATAAAACATCGATGTGTTCCTAAACGTTCTACCAATGCTGCAACGCCTTTTTGCCCTGCAGTATCTTGATCAAAGCATAAATAAATTTGGTCAAAATAACTAAGCCGTTCAAATTCATGTTCTAACCATTGATGATTGCTCGCGCCAAACGGTACGGACAATGCATTAATGCCGTATTGATATAAACTCATGGTATCAATTTCACCTTCACATAGGGTTATCTGCCGCACATTAGAATTAACGGCTTGCCAACCAAATAGGCAAGGCTGAACATTAGGAGTGACGCTGATTTTTTTCTTACCGTCAATTCGCTCAAGCGATAATTCTTTGACGAGTAATAATTGATTATCGACATAAAAAGGAAAAATTATATTACGCTGCTCTGAACTAATTTTAAATTTTTCTAACGTGCTCAATTCAATTTTTCGGACATTGAGTAAATAATTTTTAACTTCAGTATTTAGCACGGGTTCATTTTTTAAAATAGGTTTAGCAAAAGTTTTTGTATAACTTGGTTCAAATTTAGGTTCAATAAACCCGAGCCATTGTTTAGTTTCTTTAATGGCTTGAGAAAGATTGATATTGCGACTAACGCACCATAAATCTAGTAAATCGCCACCTTCATTGGTTGCAAAGTCTTTCCAATGCCCTTTATTGTCGCCCCCAACAACCACACTCAATGACTGGCCTGGCTCACCTTCAATACTGCCCACTCGCCAATTAGCACCATTTGGTTTACCGTTAGGCAGCAAATACTTAGCTACTTCCAAGGCTTGTTCGTTTAATTTCTGAGAAATATCTTTCGCTTGCATCACAATGCTCCTTCAAATAATTCAAGGGATGGAGCGGTAAGATTAGGCAAAGCAAAATCTGTATCGTCAAAATGACTAGCTGCTTTTGCTGTCTCAATAAAGCGTTCAATATGTTCCGCATCACGAAAAATTAAATCAATGCCATTATATTTTTGCTGTTGTTTATTATCACCCATATGATAAGGGCTGTTTTTACATCCATCGATGGTTTTCTTTAAATCTTCAACAGTAAAACTTAATTTATTCAGAGCATGATTAATTTTCTGCCGTCGTTTAGCATCTAATTTGGCTTTAGGATGATCCATCACTTTTTGCCAATACGAAAAGATATCTTGAACTGGCTCAATTGCTACATTAGCCTCGTGTGTTTGAGTTAATGTAAGATTGCTGGGAGCGTTTTTAGCATGACCCACTACTACCGTAGCGGGGACCTCCTGATCGCCTCTAATTTCGATCTCTGCATTAGCTCCTGTGAGATTATTTTCACCTAGCAACCCTTTTTCAGGATCAACAAACACATTACAACTTGCTTCAGCAACTTGAGGTATATGTAATATATCTCTATCTCTATCTCTATCTCTATCTCTATCTCTATCTCTATCTATATTTCTATTTATATATACGGGGGTGCTTAAGCAGTGCTCATTCACTGCTTGAGCAGTGCATTGTTCATGTTTAAGCAATAAATCAGTATTGTTTGAAACAGTTATCGGCGTAGGATATTTATAATATGGCCTGGCAATTTTTTGATGCTGCCAGCCGGTGACTTGCCAATAGTGTTTGCCTTCCACTTCATATTCAATCAGCAAATTATTTTTTAATAATTCTTCAATCCATTTTGAAATATCACTTTCACCGCCTCTATCAGCAGGAAACACTTCCATTTTCAAGCGAATTAATGATGCTGGATGTACCCCAGCATCGTCACAAAAGTTCCACAGTCCAATAAATAATAATCTAGCTGGAAGTGAGCAAGCTATTACTTGCTCAGATGTCCAAAATTCAGGTTTTATTACACGAAGTCTAGCCATGATGAAACTCCTTTACTAATAACTCCTCTAAAATATTATTTAATACTTTTAAGTAAAATATGCTAGAATGGATTTGCATGATACGTAGATGTTCCGGCAAAGAAAGATCAAACGCATTACAGCAAGCTAAATTTAAGCCTTGGAGGGCTAAATTAAAATTATTATTCATGTGGCTCTCCTCCTTCAAAACCTCGGTAAAGATAAACACCATTTCGATGATAAATTCCAAGGCTATCTCGTTCTTTAAACCAGAATAAATCTATCTTGTAGCCCATCCTTCTTAAATTTAAGATCCTCGCAGGCAAATGCATCACTCCCAATTTTGCACGAGCTTCACCGACAGTTAGCCTCTGTGATATTTCCTGGAAATACTTCAAAATGCGTTTTTGTTGAGATATGGCAGAAGCATTTAGAAATTCAACATTTTTTGTTGAGACTAAAGCTTTAACAAAATTAGCGACGCCTGGATCATACTCTCTAGATTTTTTGTCTTTTACTTCTAACTTCAATTGCTGTATTTGAGCTTTTATACTAGAAGCAACTTTAAGATATTTAGCTTTATTTTTCATTGCTTGCTCCTTTTTGGTTTTGCTGGTCAACCCAATCAAAAAATGCTTTTTCGTCGATTAAGATTCGGCGGCCAACGCGACGAATAACTTGATTAAAACCGTTTTTTTCAGCATTAAAAATTAGATGCCGTAAGCCGCCATTCGGTGGCCAAGAATGGTGCTTGTGCCATTCAGGAACGGGGATGTATTTGATTTTGGAAGTATCTTGATTATTCATAATTGATTACCTTTAGTTAGTACTAGGCGTTATTGCCAAGTAATGCAAAAGGTAGCAATTATGAATGAGGAAAATCAAATGAGGTAATTGAGGAATTTAAATAGGGAAAATAGGGAATTTTATGGCAACAATTATTTATAAATTAACTGATTATTGATGTGAGTTATATTATTTCTCATTAATCAATGGACTCTATTTTAATAAATAGCTTATCCCAATATTCTTTTTCTGACTTTCTTCCTTTTTGCCACAGGCAAACTATTTTATCCTCTTTTTTTATTTCCATGTTCTTACCTTTGCATATATCACTGAAACTATTTTTATTAACATTAGAAAAAAGATCGCTTTTTAATAAACCATCACAAAGTTTAACGCAAAAATTTAAAAAATCATTTTTTTGGCCTGGCATCTTTTCGGGATTAAAACTGCTGTCTAGTTTTTCTATTGCTTTAATAATTATTTCGATGGCTTCTTTTCTTAAAGACATTAACTTTCCTTTTCTAGGCTTACTTAGGGTGGTTTCAAGGTCTTTTTTCATATTTGAAATAATTAACTTAGAATCATACGACACTGAGTTAACTTTTACTTTATTTCCATTACAATTAGTTTTAGTTAATTTCACAGCTGAAGCATCATTTTCATTAGCAAAATTTGAAACTGAATCTCTATCTTGAACTAATATTAAGTAAGCATATTTCGATAAATTTTTATAACCTTCTCTTACTTCAATATCTTCTCTTATAAATTGATCAATAACAGCTTGTAGTAAATCAATTGGAATTTTCATTTCTTTTGATAGAGCTTTCTCTATATAATCAAATGGCGAACGAATTAAATTACTTCCTTCCCAAGTACATATGATTTTGTAGAGTTCTTTTATTTTTTGCAGTCTTTTTTCAATAGTTGGATTATAAGTACAGTTATTAGCAGATAATGATTTAGGCGTAATACTGATATTTCCTGATAAATAATGAATTTCAATTTCATCTGGATTTACTTCATACATTAAACAAACAAATTCTATTATTAACCATTTATCCCTCATAGTCCATTCAGTATAAAATTCATCTTTTTTATCTAATATTTTCATTATTCACCTCCAAAAATTTTCTCATTCATTCGTGCCACCACTCTACTCGTATGAGCTTCAGAAAGGTGGGCATAACGTTTAACCATTTGTAATGTCTTGTGCCCTAATATTTCGGCTATCTCAGCAAGGCTTGCGCCGTTCATTGCAAGATACGACGCAGCACTGTGGCGTAAATCGTGAAATCGAAAATTAGTAATTTCTGCTCGTTTTAATGCTGTTTCCCAAGGCGAGCGAATGTCGATTGGTTTTTTAGGATTGGCGCCAGGGAAAACTAATTTAGTATGTAAATGCCTTAGCTTTGCATAATCACTCATTAAATGATGTGCATGTCCTGTTAATGGTAATATGCGTCTTTCACCATTTTTAGTTTCATGCAAAGTGATGACTCCTCGATCTAAATCAACGTCACTCCATGTAAGACTAAGGATTTCCATTTTGCGAGCACCGGTAGATAGCGCAAGTACCACGATTAAATATAAATGTTGGCTGTCACCTTCTTTACATGCCTTTAATAATTTCTCACGTTCTTCATCCGATAAAAATCTTACACGTCCTCGCGGCTCACGAAGTTTAGTAACTTTTTGCAGTGGATTTTCATTCATCCACCCCCATTCTTTTATGGCTACGGTGAATACATGACTTAATGCAGCTAAATACCGATTGACGGTTGCTGGTGTTCTTAACTTTTTGCGTGGTGTCATTCCTTTTGAAAGAATATCTCGTTGTTGAGCAATGAGTGGTGCAGTGACATCAGCAAGTGAATATGATCCGATCTGATCTTTCCACCAGTTGAGCTGCAAACGTTGGTCACTTTGGCTTTTGGATTTATGCGGTAACACAGACTCACTATAACGCTTGATTGCATCATTTAATGTATGACGTTTCGCCTCTGTAGTTTTAAAATGACGACCTTCACGAATAGCTGATTCAGTTTGCTGTACCCATTTTTTAGCATCAGTGAGCCGTTCAAAAGTAGCTGTTTGAATGGGAAAACCTTTTAGTCTTATTTTAACGCGATAAGTAATACTATTGTCTTGATTGGTACGTTTTTCTATACTAGCCATAGTCGTCTTGGTGATATATCATTTTGGGCATCATACTACAATAAATCCCAATAAATAGCAACATATGATAATTAATCTGCTTCATCAATACAATATTAGTTAATTTAATTAGTAAGTTATGCAACTAAAATTTTAGTCTGGGACACTAGTGGGGCAATTAGAAATAAAATACGATCATTTTCGCTATATAATATATCTAAAAGATACATATGGTTATCTATAATGGACATATGAAGAATTAGGAATATAAGCGTTAAAAATAAGGATTGATTTTGAAAAAGAAGAGAGAATTGCTGTGGTTTGTTATTCTTGAGTGTCCCACCAGTGCCCCATGGCAGTATAATGAAATTTCTATTTTATCGTAACCCCTTGATTCTACTGGTGCCGAAGAGCGGAGTCGAACCGCTGACCTACTGATTACGAATCAGTTGCTCTACCAACTGAGCTACTTCGGCCAAAAATGAAGAAGAAATACTTTAACAAAAAAGTTTAAGAGTTGCTAGGCTTTTCCTAATCTTGTAGACATGAGGAAAAAACATGTTTTTTAGCATCTTTTTTGGGTGTTTCGAGTTCTCTGCTGCTTATTTATTAATAATAAATTTCTCTTCTCATACTCAGCCACATTTATAAAATTTGCCTCAAACTTCTCTATTTTATCCTACTGCAACGCTCTAATATCTGCAATTAGCGGGTAAGTATTGATCTATCACAGTTCCTGTATTGCCTGCTGGATTACACGTCCAAATAATAGAACCACCCGTACCGCCTGCAGATTCTGGTGTCGCAGCCAATATCACTGTTTTACCAGCAATGACTGAATTCGCATTATTACCATAGGTAATCGTAATAGTTGAACCAGTTGCTCCACCTGAACCACTGACTGCAATTGAAGTAACATAATTACCACTAATATTGTTTGCGGGTGCTAAGCCTGACCCTACAGGCGCAGACCCAGTATTTGATGTTGGAAAACTACCATTGGTTTGAAATGATTCAGCGACAGCCGTCTTGGCAGCCGAAGCTAAAACCAACCCTTCAGCAACCTGAGCACGAATAGTGTATTTTTGATAAGCTGGAATAGCAATTGCAGCTAAGATGCCAATAATAGCAATTACAATCATTATCTCTAATAAAGTAAATCCACGTTGAAATCCGCCCATCATTTAATCTCCTCTCAATAAATCTAGTGTTGATGCATAATTATTATTTTTTATAAGCATTTATATTCAAGCTTATATTCAGTATTTAGCATTTAACTGATTTTCAACAAATTACGAGAATAAATCAATGATTTTTTTCAAAAAAAAAGTTATGCTTTCTATAATTGTTTAAGTAAAAAGTTATTTATGAATACTTTGGAAAATTATACAGGAATAGCTAAGCGTTTGTTTGATGAGGGTTTCTTAACAAGCGCGCAATTAAATAACGCCATCACCAAAGCAAAAAGTCAAAAAGTGAAACTTTTAGACTATGTGATTACTGCTGAATTAATTAATTGTGATGCATTTGCTTTAGCCACAGCAAAAAATTTTGGTTATCCATTCTTAGATTTAAATGCTTTTGCAAAAGAATATTTGCCATTTGATGCATTGACAGCAGAAGTAATTATTAAACATCAGGTTTTACCGCTTCATAAAACTGAACATACGATTGCTGTAGCGATTGCTGATCCCACCAATAAAGTTGCTCTAGATGAAATCCAGTTCTACACCGGGAAACAAATATTGCCTATTATTGTTAACAGCAAACTTTTAGAAAAATTGATTGCTGAATTGATCCAATTACAAGAAGAAACTGGTTTTTCTCGTTATGACAACATTGAATTAGATAAATTAGATATTAGTAATGATGAAATTTTTGAAAACACTGCGATTGCAGTGGAAACAAATGATGCCCCTATCATTCGCTTTGTACATACCACAATATTAGATGCAATCAATAAAGGCGCATCAGATATTCACTTTGAACCTTACGAAAAATATTTTCGAATCCGATTCCGTCTAGATGGTGTTTTGTATGAAACGACGAGTCCACCCATAGCATTGGCTAATCGAATTTGTGCGAGAATAAAAGTAATGTCACGTCTTGATATTTCTGAACGTAGAATCCCTCAAGATGGTCGTTTTAAACTTAATTTATCAGCTTCTCGAACAATGGATTTTCGTGTGAGCACTTGTCCTACGATTGTAGGAGAAAAAGTTGTCATTCGAATTCTCGATCCAACTGCTACAAATATTGGAATTGATGCTTTAGGGCTTGAATTCAAACAAAGAGAATTATTTCTTAAGTATATTAATCAGCCACAAGGCATGATTTTAGTCACTGGACCGACAGGTAGCGGAAAAACAGTGACGATGTATGCAGCGATCAATATTCTAAACACTTCCGAAAATAATATATCCGCAATTGAGGACCCCATTGAAATTCACGTCACAGGTATAAACCAGGTCAATATCAATTTAAAAGCTGGTTTAACTTTTGCAACAGCAATGCGCGCATTTCTACGACAAGATCCTGATATTATTATGGTTGGTGAAATGCGTGATTTAGAAACAGCTGAAATTGGCATTAAAGCTGCTCAAACTGGTCATTTGGTTTTATCAACTTTACACACTAATAACGCACCTGAAACTCTAACACGTCTAGCAAGTATGGGCATACCCTCTTACAATATTGCCACTTCCGTTTCAATGATCATTGCCCAACGTCTTATTCGAAAATTATGTTCACATTGTAAGATCATAGATGACTTAGCACAGAATGCGATCATGCAAGAACAATTAACTACCATACCTGATAATAACAGAGTATTTTATCGAAATAATCCAAAAGGGTGTGAATTTTGTCATCAAGGATTTAAAGGACGAGTAGGAATTTTTGAGATTCTTTCTATAACACACAGATTGAGTTCAGCCATTTTATCGGGCGTTAATTCTCTGCAACTGTTAGATTTAGCAAAATCAGAAGGAATGTTGTGTTTACGTGATGCAGGCTTGTTAAAAGTTCAAGCGGGAATCACAAGTCTTGATGAGATTAATAGAGTGACTTAGGAATAAGCAATGGAAAAGAACAATGCTCTTAAAGTTTTTATCTGGAATGGCAAAGATATACATGGTAAAAAAATTTCCGGTGAAATAGAAGCACATAATATAACAACTGCAAAAGCAGCTTTGCGAAATGAAAAAATATTGGTTTTTAAAATTAAGCACAAATCAAAACTTTTCTTTAGTAGCCCTAAAAAAATCAAACCAAAAGATGTGACTATTTTCACTCGACAATTAGCAACCATGCTTACTTCAGGCATTCCCTTAATTCAGTCATTTGACATCGTTGCAAAAGGATATCCTCATCCCACGATGGCAAAACTAATTAGTAAAATTAAAGCTGAAGTTGAGGCAGGACATTCATTTTCAAAAACATTGCAACAGTATCCACTTTTATTTAATAAATTATATTGCAGTTTAGTCAGCACTGGTGAGCAAATAGGCGCACTAGATAAAATATTGGAACGCTTAGCCACTTATAAAGAAAAAATTGAATCTTTAAAAGCAAAGATTAAAAAAGCATTAGTCTATCCTGTTGCGATACTCTTAATAGCAGTAATAATCACGATGATTATTCTAATTTTTGTTATCCCTCAATTTCAATCTTTATTCAGCAGCTTTGGGGCAGAACTACCCTTTTTAACTCGAAAAGTTGTCTCATTCTCAAAGCTAGTAAGTAATTATTGGTGGGTAATATTGATCAGTATAGTTAGTATTGTTAGTTACATTAAATATGCATATAAGAAAATTTCTAAATTCAGATATTTTATTGAAAGAAATTCACTAAACTTACCTCTGTTTGGACAATTGTTAACAAAAGCTGCCGTTGCTCGCTTTGCTCGTACTTTGGCAACAACTTTTAGTGCTGGAATACCGATTGTTGATGGATTGGGTTCTGTTTCTACTGCGGCAGGAAATATAGTATTTGAATCTGCAATCAAACAAGTCCAGTATGAAATTAGTCATGGGCAACCATTACATCGAGCTATGCGAAATGCAAAATGTTTTCCAGAAATGGTCACGCAAATGGTCTGTATAGGCGAAGAAACCGGTAAATTGGAACTTATGTTAACTAAAGTTGCAGACTATTATGAAGAAGAGGTTGATATTACAGTTGAAACCATCAATACTCTTATCGAGCCTATGATGATGTTGATTTTAGGCCTAATTGTAGGTGGCTTGGTGATTGCAATGTATTTACCAATTTTTAATATGGGAACAGTGATTTAAATTCTCTTCTGGAATAAATATATGATCTGGTTACAGCAACACTTTTATTATTTTATATTTTGGCTATTTATTATTGGTTTAATTATCGGTAGCTTTCTTAATGTGGTTATTTATCGTTTG
>JBGSLN010000196.1:0-25589 GCA_041740675.1 Gammaproteobacteria bacterium
CGTGCTAACGAACGTTTCCCCGTACAAAGCACAATTAAATTGATGGGTGTTGCTGCGCTATTAAAACGAAATAACAGCGACAGAACTTTATTACAAGAAAAAATACATTATACAAAAAATGATTTGATTATTTGGCATCCGATTACTGGAAAATATGTGGCTAGCGGCATGACCCTTGGAGCGCTATCAGAAGCTGCAATGAGTTATAGTGACAATCCGGCTATGAATCTTATTATGAAAAAATTAGGTGGACCAAAGGCTGTAACAGATTTTGCGCACTCTATTGGGAATAACACATTTAACATTGAGCACTACGAGGGGGATCTAAATTCAAACCCTAAAGACACGCAGGATACTTCTACTCCTAAAGATATGGCAATAAGTTTACAAAAGATAACGCTTGGCAATATATTAATCCCATCTCAACGGAAACTATTAGTTACATGGATGAGAAATAATACTACAGGTTATAAACGAATACGCGTAGGCGTTCCAATTGGCTGGGTTGTTGCTGATAAAACAGGTTCCGGTGATTATGGTGTAACTAATGACATTGGTATCCTATGGTCACCAACCTGTAAACCTATTGTATTAGCCATTTATACAGTACGAAACAAACGAGATGCAAAGAACCGAGAGGATATTGTAGCATCAACAACGAGCATCGTACTTGATGAATTTGCAAAAAATACCCCTTGTTTTAAAGCGTTATATTAAAATGTTTTAACTAATAGTTGTGAAATTTGGCCCTTTTTACCAGGATTCCGGCCTCACCTCACTATCATCTTTAATGTTATAAATCTTTAAAAACTAAAGTGCTGTCATATCAATCATCGTTTACCACCGAATAGCGATCCAAGAATTCCTCGGATAATTTGTTGGCCGATACGACTATTGAGAGTTTTAGCGGTCGTTTTTAACAATAATGTAGCTGTTGATTCTGTTGCTTTGTTTTTTGATTCCTTTGTTTTCACAGATGGAGAAGTCGTTGATTGTTGTAGTGCTAGAGTTTTTTCTTTGATAATTTCATAGGCTGATTCTCGATCGATAGGCTGCTCATAAATTTCAAATAGTGGAGATTGTTTGATTAAAGTTAATCTTTCTTGATCAGTAATAGCACCGATGTGTGAAATTGGCGGTACAATGTCGACCTTTTCAACAATCCTTGGGATACCAGTATTATCTAAACATGATACAAGCGCCTCACCTACTCCTAATTCAACGATAGTTTTTTCCGCATTTAATTTCGGGTTTTGTCGAAATGTCTGTGCGGCTACTTTCACAGCTTTTTGATCTTTAGGTGTAAATGCACGCAACGCATGCTGCACTCGATTGCTTAATTGGCCTAATACAGATTCTGGAACATCGAGAGGACTTTGTGTTACAAAATAAATGCCAACACCTTTAGAACGAATGAGACGCACTACTTGTTCTATCTTTTCTAAAAGCGCTTTAGGCGCCGAATTAAAAAGTAAATGTGCTTCGTCAAAAAAGAAGACTAATTTTGGTTTTTCTATGTCGCCAACTTCGGGCAAATATTCAAACAGTTCTGATAACAGCCATAATAAAAAGGTGCTATATAAACGAGAGTCATTAATTAATTTTCTAGCATCTAAAATATTGATAATGCCATGACCACTCATGTCTTTTTGTAATAAATGCTCTAGTTTTAAGGCAGGTTCTCCAAAAAATTTATTACCCCCTGCTTCTGAAAGCGATAATAAAGCACGTTGAATAGCGCCAATAGAACTTTTTGAAATATTGCCGTATTTAGTTTTCAAAACGGAAGCATTATCAACCATCCAATCCAACATAGTGCGAATATCTTTTAAATCTAATAATAATAAACCTTCATCATCAGCACAACTAAAAGCGGCATTCAAAATTCCTTGTTGGGTATCGTTAATATCCAAAAACCTTCCTAATAGCAATGGTCCAATTTCAGTTATTGTGGCTCTTAAAGGATGACCATATTCTCCATAAATATCCCAGAATAAAATAGGACAATTTTTACCAATAGGAGCATCAATTTTAAGATTTACTAAACGCGCTTTTACTTTTGGATCGTCTAAACCAGGTTTCGCAAGACCAGATAAATCACCTTTTATATCAGCAGTAAAAACACAAACACCGTTTCTTGAAAATTGTTCAGCAAGAGTTTGTAAAGTTACTGTTTTACCAGTACCAGTGGCTCCGGCAATAAGGCCGTGTCGATTGGCCATGGCGAGATTTAAGAATTCTGGTCTGCCATCTTTGGTACCGCCGAGAAAAATGCTATCCATAATATTACCTTTTTTTAATTATAGGATATAACTTAATCATTATATTAACAACTATGCTGTAATTTTTTACACTTATGCAACGTAACTCCAGTATGGATACATCCATTGAAAAAATGTAAATCATTTAAATATGGTCTATATTAATATATATGTAGAATTTGATTTAGAAGGTGTTTTATAAGTATGTGAACGGCTATGTGAAAGTAGTAAAGATGGTGAGGTAATGCTATGAATACATTAGAAAACTTTGTTGCAGAAGTGATTCAATCGCAACAATCAGAAATTGAACTTCCTGAAGACATTGTTCTGGACGGGTTAGATTTTATACCAACTATTCAAGACTTATTGTAATAGCAAAATGGTTTATTTTTCAAAGCCAGATCCAGATGAAAGTAATTCTAGAGAATTACATTATTTATTCCGCAAACGAATTAAAGAAAGCTTAATCCGACTTGTTGAAAAAATTGCTGTTTTCTTAAAAAAAGATTACCAAGTGCAAATTGGTTATCTATCTTCGTTAATAATCGAAAAAAAATTCTCGCCTATTATTTATTATTTTTATTTTTCTTTGCTTGAATTTATCATCAAAAAAGAACAACTGAAATACAGTGAATATTGTGAAAATTTATGTGACTTATTACCTTTTAAAAATATTTATTCAGAAACTATAGTTATTAATACCTTGGAAAATAAAGCATGGGAAAAAGAATATATTGAAAATCTTATGAAAAACGCAAATAGGCCTAGTTTTGTTACTCAAGCTACTGATGAACAAATATTAGAATCGAAAGTGTATATACAAAAAGCCCTAGAGATTATTAATAAGGCTAATAAGGATATGTTTGCAGAAATACACGATCATGTCAGTTCGATCAAAATATTTGCTGGAGATTATGATGCTTTTTCAGGCACGAGCATGAAATATTTTGGAAATTTATTTTTTAAAAACTGTACAATAGATGCAGATCCTGTACTGTATTTTTTTGAAAGTTTAATTCATGAAACATCACATTTGCATTTGAACATTCTTATGGCATTTGATCCATTATTAATAAATTCGAAAGAACATTTTTATTCACCTGCTCGTGATACTATTAGACCCATGAAAGGGATTCTTCATGGGCATTTTGTAGTTTATCGTTTAGTCTTAATGTACTTGGCTGCTTATTCTTATCGTACTTTATTTAATAATAGAATAGATGTGGCTGAAAACCTTGACTTTAATGTGGCCATTGGAAAGCAACCTTGGAATTATTCAACTCGATTAGAAATTTTTAAATTTAAATTTATTCAAGGTGATGAGTTAATTAGACAGCATGCAAAATTGACGCCAGGCGGACAAGAATTATTAGACAATATGAAAGATAATTTTGAGAAAATGATACATTAAAATAAATTCAACTAAAGAATTGTAAACGAACAATGATATCCAACGCCAAGAAGAATCACCTTTGCCTCTTAAATAACTACGCCAGGGTATCGCTAAAGCTACCGTTGTACGACTAAGTAAATCAGGTTTAGTATCTACAAAACCGATAATTGGATAAGCACCAACAGAGCCTGTCTTCGAACTATAGCATCCAACAAGTCTACCTTGCTGATTATTTAACCGCATGATGGAACCGTAATTATTAATCCAAACCCCATCGATATTTAGCTTTGTAGCGAAACTTGTAGAGAAAAAAAGAATAATAAAGAAAAGATATTGAATAATTTCATGAGTTGCTTAAATCAAATTAAGTTTTGTAGGTTATCATAGCATAATAAAAACGCATGCCTCAGGTAATAGAAATGGCTAACTTTTGTTTACAAAGTCATATTTGAAACGAGCATTTGGATGTAGACTTCGTACCTTAACGATAAAATGCGCCACTTCCAACATTAATCTTAACTATTGACTTTTGTGGTTATTATATATACAATGAATTTCTGTGTTAGAAATAGTTAAGCTGTAAAAAATTAGTAGTTGTATGAATCTCAAAGTTGTTGCAAGTGTTTTATTATTGATTTTGTTTAGAACGAGCAAGCTAGTATATAAATTCCATATAATTAGTATTCTCAGTTTGAATAATCATCGTTTAGCTGTAATGTTTCGAGAACACAAAAAAAATCTAATTCCAAGCCAAAAATCCTTCGTAAATCTAAGTTCTATATTTTTAAAATTAAAGCCACACGTTAATAAAGTGGCACTAACCAGTTTTCCTTCACAATTCTTCCAAGCAATCACCTATTAACAAGAGAGTGTCTATTAATGCAAAATTTGAAAAAATTTACCTTTACGAGCTTCATCGTTGTTTTATTAACTGCATCCACTACAATGACTTATCAAGCTGAAAAACACAATGAAGTGACAACTTCTAATCAGAGCCCAGTAACAGCAGCACAATTAGAAGCAGATGCACCCACTCTTAACCACAAAGTAATTTCCCTTGCACTTGCGGCTTATAACAAAGCTCGCCAAAAAGGTTATGATAATAAAGGTATTTTATCTATTGTTGATTTTTCTTTACCTTCTTATGATAAAAGCTTGTGGGTATTTAATATCAATGATGGCAAATTACTTTATAATACTTATGTTGCACATGGTGAAGGTTCTGGTGAGACTATTGCAACTCATTTTTCAAATCAATCTGGATCTGACGCTAGCAGTTTAGGCTTATACTTAACGGGACAAACTTATTATGGGCATGATGGATTGGCGATGCGATTAATCGGTTTATCAGGTAAGTACAATGATAATGCGCTATCACGTGATGTTGTTATGCATGGAGCATGGTATGTAAGTCAAACATTTCTGGATGAAAACCATCGCTTGGGCCGCAGTTGGGGTTGTCTTGCTGTGAGCAAAAAAGTAATAGGCCCTATCACTCATTCTATTAAGAATGGAACTTTAATATATGCCTATGCAAACGATCCTGCATGGCTACCAGCAAGCACCTATGTTGCGTAAAGAAAAGTTACCTATGTTAAAAACATCATTGGTGATGCAAAGAAGGTTATTTACTTTTTCTTTCGTTAAGATATTTTAGAAACCACTGTTTGGCTAAGATATTAACTTTTTCTAATGTACCAGGTTCTTCAAATAGATGAGTTGCTTCTGCAGTGTGATTTCCACCATTAAATTTTTTTTAATTCACTAATCAATAACAAGACAATGGAGAGCACAGTGATTTTCGGACTAGCAACATGTGAAGGTAAAGGAACTGTGTCCATACAATAAATACGATTTATTCCAAGTTCCCATAACTGTTTCCATTTATTTCCAGTAAACCATCCATGCGTTATCATGATATCTATGTTTTTTACACCTACTTTGAATAATTTTTCACAACACGAAATTATCGTTCCTCCAGTATCTAATATATCATCAACAATGATGACTTGTTTGCTAACTTTCCCATGCAAAGTGCTATGAAAAATTCCTTGTTCAGTCCGCTTTTTCTCCATATAAGCAATTTCATGTTTAATGCCGATTTGTTTTGCAACAGCTTTACATCTATTTATCGCTCCTTCATCAGGAGCTACAATCGTTATCATTTGTGCAGATAGTTTGGCTATTTCACTCGCAAATATTCTAGCAGGTGAAAGCGATATTAATGGCATAGGAAAAAGACGTTTTATTTGCAAGCTATGAACATCAACTGTCACAACATGGGTAACACCTGCACAAGCAAATAGCTGGCCTATCAATGCTGCCGCATGGCTTTGCTGCGTTTCATTTTTGTCATGACGTGAGTAAGCAAGATAAGGTAACACAGCAATTATTTTCTGAGCATTTTCTTTTTTTAACGTGTGACACAAAAGAAGAAAAGAAAAAAGTTGATTTTCGGGTGGAGCAATAGTACCAAGTACTATACAACTCTGATTTTTTACAGGGGTATGCAAGGAAATATGTAATTCATCATTAGCAAAGCGCTTTAGCGTAAATTCACCCAACTTGATATTTGTCATTTGTTCCATGGGCTTTGCCAAATATTCAAAACAAGGCATCGCAAATAAAATTGAATCAGTGAGGCTATTTTTCAATTTTGGCATATTCTTTTAATGAGTATTTTCATATAAATTTCACTTTCAACTATTTTCGCGCTATCGTAAGTATGCGATCAGTTTTACTTTCAGAAAATCTAGACCCATTAATACTACATTGCCGTAGTACCTTAAACCCGTTTTTTTGCAGCATCTCTTTAAGTTGCTTGGCACTATAAACCTGTAAAGTTTGAAAGGCTTTAGAGATTTTTGGTTTGTCGGAACCTATTTGTTCATGGTAAATATCATAAGAAGCAAGAATCCCATCGTTATTTATCGTGCTATATTGAATTTCCCGCGCTGTAGTATTTCCAGATTTTTTTTGCCAATCGATCGTTAGTTTAGTGATGTTAGCATCAGTCAGAAGGTAGTTTAAGTTGAATATGTCGAATACATATAATCCTTGATCTTTGAGATTCGTATGTATATTTTGCATGGCTTTTTCAAAATCATGCTTTGTGAGATGTCCTACAGCATTAGATATTGTAATAACAGCATCAAACTTACCTACCTTGGTAATCCGCATATCTCCTTTGATAAATTTTATATCTAATTTTTCTTTTTGTGTTTTATTTTTTGCAATCCTTAACATCTTGGAATTTAGATCAGAACCCACTACTTTATATCCACGCTTAGCAAGCCAAAAAACTTGGGAACCAGTGCCACAGGTAAGATCAAGAACAGTTTTAACTCTATATTTTTCAAGTATTTTTTCTATGACTTGATTGATTATAAGAGAATTTTTTTCATTAAAAGCATCGTAGTATTTAGCTTCTTTATTATAATGCGATGCTTTGGCACTGTAGTGGGTTGAAGAACTCATAGTATCACTTAATTTTCTTCCGGATCTATATTGCTATTCTCACTCTTATTTAGTTCCGCAGCGATTTTTCTATGAAACTACGGTTTGTTTTTTTTCCGCTGTCTTTTTAGTTAGAGCAGGCTTCTTTGGGCTACTTTTTTTGGAACTTGATTTATGCGCCGTGGTAAAATGCTTTTTCATATCCTTACACACGATCAATTGTGTTTGCAATGCAGCATGTTCACCCTTGACACATTCAACTGACTTTGCAATGTCTGAAACTGCTTTTTCTACTTTTTTTACCGCAGCTTGTGTCAACTGATTGGGTTTAGCTTTGTGTTTCATAAGCGCTACTTTATGGGCGGCACTTGCTTTCTTATGTTGTTCAATGGCTTTAGATACTTTAGTTTTCGCAGTTGTTACTAATTTTTCTAACTTAGTTGGTATAGTATCCAATAAATTTTTTAATGTTATTTCACACTCTTCAATGCAACATAAAATATCATCAATAGGCTGTAAATGATTAATGGCGGTTGCTTTGTTTGAAACTTTTTTCATTGGTTTTTTCGTTTGTTTTTTTATAGTTGTCTTTTTCATTGGAGTGCCTTTGTTAATGATAAATAAATTGATGGGTAGTTTATCACGAATTAAATTGAAAACCCATGATAATTATAGTAAGCAATTTGCACCATCGTTAAACCCAGAGATTGGATCAATGGCTGCAGCGCAGCTTTATTTTCAACCAGTATTAATTTTTTTAACTTGGGTAACTGTTTAATCGCATGTTCTAGTTTTAAGATATCGGATAATGTACATTCAAATTGAATACATAGAAGTACTTGTTTCGGCGGAAAACTGCGAGTGTATTTGCAATTCGCATGGCCTTGTTGGTGCTGTAACCAACGGCGTTTGAAATCAGTAGTTTGCCCTGTGTAGATGTGTCCATTGCTACATTCAAGCATATAAAGAAAATATTGGTTATTCTTGTTTTTCATCCAAATTCACTGTTACTCTTCACAAACCCTCTTATTTTGAATTATTATAATCTTAAAATTTGGGTGTAACTAGAATGAAATGTTGATTTATAATTTTAAAGGGTTTAAATAATGCAAACATTTATTGCAGAATTGATAAAAGTACCCCACATGGATGCTACATATGTCGTTATTCCATTTGATGTGGAACAAATCTACGGGAACAAAGGACAAATTAAGGTTAAGGTAACCTTTGATGGCGTGCCTTATCGTGGTTCTTTAGCGCGTATGGAAAAAAATGCACCTCATATTTTGATTGTAACGCAAGCCATTCGAAAATTGCTTGGTAAAACCGCTGGTGATACAGTAAAAGTGGTGTTTGAATTGGATATGGATGAACGAGTTGTCATACTACCCGAAGAATTAGCTACCCTACTGAAAAAAAATAAAAAAGAGTATGTTCAATGGATTGTAAGTGCTAAAAAACCAGAAACAAAAGAAGAGAGATTGCATAAAACACTGGAGAAATTAATAGCAGGGATTAAAAATCCATCTCAAAAAATCTAAAATTCTCTCCTTTTGTGAAGGTCAATAATGTCATCTTCCTTCTGCTGCTTCTCCGCGTAATGTCATCAACGTGCTGGTTACAGTTGCAATCAATTTTTCATCGTCTTGACGCGTAATGTTACAAACATAATAACTGATAGTCTTTCCATGATTCATTGCACGTGCAATTGCTTTGATTTTACTTTTCCAAAGTGGGCGGAAAAAATTAATTTTGAGATCAATACTGGTGAATGATTCTCCCTCTTTTAAAGTACTCCAATGAGCGCAACCAATAGCGGCATCGGCAATATCGCACAGTACTCCGCCATGAATAGTACCCATTGGATTAGCATGAATTTCTGGATTTGTTTCCATTTCCATGGTCGCAGTTCCTGGAGAAGGTATTTCTAACAATCGAAATCCAATGGTTCTACTGATGGGCATTGGAAAAATTATACATTCTTGCGTTTCGTTAGGAATATTCTCATCGATTTTTGCCTTGAGAAGTTCAAAATTTGAAAGTGACATACTAATTACCTCTTGTAATTAAATGTAATAATAGAAGATATACTTAAGCTTAATTCATAAATAGTAATATAGAATAAAAATACATAATTCGCTGACTTTTTACCAGCAAATTATTTCAGAACATAATTGCTTTTGAACTTGCAAATCAGAAATCACATGATTAGTAGATCTTACTGCTTTAATTTGATTGACTCATCATCATTAAAGCAGCAAGACTTATTTATTAACCTTTCTCTATTGAGTTACTGGAGTTGGGAAATTTGCATTGCAATTATAACGTGGGTCTGCCCCTAAAAATGTCTTACAACTCTGATTGATGGTATATTGCACAGTAGTTGCATCGGATACCTCAAGATTTTCTGCTGAATACATTTGCCAAATGATGACACCATCACTGTTTTGTTCTTGATGAGTAATCGTATCAACTAATGCATTAGTTAACTGCAATTGATCTTGATCGCCTACTGGATATGCGGGTTTGTTAACTTCAAAACCAAACTGTATTTTAGCAGGTATATTATATTTAGCGGGCAGAAAGGTCACTTGGCCGGTAGTTTTACTAATTGTTAAACTCGCTTTAGAGGGAGTCGGCGCTTTTAACCAATTAGAATAATCATTCATATATGCACCGACCTGCCCTGGTAAATCCAGTGGCCCATCGGCATACGGGGCGCACAGCTGGGCATTATTGCCGCATAAATCGTAAGTCATCAATCCAAGGCTATCAAAGTGAGAAACAATGGCGGGATCTTTATCCGTCAAATTATACCATAGACCTTTTAAGTTGCCTTCTCACCATAATCCACCTTGAGTATAAATAGCCGGTGCATTATCACCATAAACAAAACCGGTAATTGGTCTACCTCCTACAGGTGGTGCAGCAGAAGAAAACAGTAAATCCTTTGCTGCCGGATTATTAATAATAAGCTGTAAAATTGCATCGACTTTACTAATGGTGGCAGGCATCACATAAGATGAACCTGAACCTGTCGCATCTTTCATTAAATTGTCATAAGTCGGTCCACCATCATTCAAAATTTGTTGAGCAGCAACCGTAGACCATGGTGAACCGTTCCAAGCTACCGCATTGGCATCAGCATGCCAAAATTCTTCATAATCAAAATCAATACCGTCAACACCTAAATCATTGGCTAATTTGACTAAATTTGCATAAGAAGTTTCAGCAATTTGTTTTTGACTAGAAATAGTAGGGTCAGGGAAATAATCGTATTGATCTTCACCACTAGGCGGTGGCCCACATTTATCACCATAAACAGAATAATTACAACTGTAATTCCAGCCACCCACTGATAAAAAAACTTGAATATTTTTACTGTGTGATAATGCAATTGCTTGTTTTAGCAAATTAAAAGCAGCTTGCCCCTTCCCATCACCTTGATCAAAATAGCCAAGAATACCTGTATTTGCTAAATTTCCTGATTGATAATTAGTTAAAGTGGGTCGAAAAAAGGAAAGAATTACCCGGTTAAAATTAGGGCGGCCATCACCATTGTCATTATTACTTAAATTATTTAAGTCGTTGATATATTGTGTGAGAGTGGAAGTTTTCTCCAGTAGCAAATAAACCGAAACGATTTTACTGTCACTGTCACTTAATCTAACTTTAGCTGGATGTGAAATGATAGTATTAGTTACCAGTAAAGGATTAGCGCTATATGCGGAAGTTAACGTAGCTGATAACAGAAAAATGGTGGATAGATATTTTACTTTCATTATTAATTTACTCCAAAATAATGTTACTTTCGATGAAAATAAATAAAATTTGAGAAACATATCAATTAAAACTAAATAATCCCCATGAAAGTTTCATCAATTTCTGATAAAAGTGCCCCCTCCTTTGGTTCACACAATTAAATTCAGATTTTGCAAAACTGATTCTTATTGCAAACATAGAGTTCCTACAGGCACTTCTTGATAAATTCCATTTGGAAAGCCGCGATAATGAATTCCATATGTTTTATTTAAATAAGCAAGAAATCCAGTTTTGCCACAACCCAACCGCATTGCTAAACTTTGCCAGTCAAGTTGGTTATTATAATTTATAGTAGTGCTTGCAGGTGACCAACTAGCTTCTGCTAATCCAGCCATTTTCGGCAAAGCCATATAGATTAAGTGATTAAAAGTAGGAATGTTTTCGGTCCATAAAGTGCCTTCAATACCTACAATATTAGCTTTTTTAGCAATATCTACAATGCCATTTAAAGTTGCTGATGCACTTTGCGCTGAGGATAATGCTGAATATGTATCAGAAAACTGGGTTGCCCAAGAAAATCCAGGTTCATTAATATCGGGTGTATATGCCAAATCAAAATAAGTATCATCAGCAAATGCTAAAACTGTCGGGTAGCCATTTTTCGCTAAATTCACAGCTTGGTTAATACCACCGTTTGATACATTCCATACATAAATATGTCCAACTTGGCTGGCAGGTACAATATCATTGCCTAAAGAGACGTCATTATTTTGCACTAACTGCTGCCAGCCAGAAAATAGCAATGATGAATGATTATCAGCTAACATTTGAAAAAATTTCTGCGATTTTTCTAACGCGGTTAGATTTGCCCAATCACCTTGACAACTTTTATCATTCGTCCATGCATTGGCACTTACTTCATCGGCCCCAACACTGATTTCATTATTGTGCGCATATAAAGTAGTTTGTCCTGAAAACAAAGAAGCTATTTGATTAATAATGGCATTAATATCCTGCGTAAATTGTGGGCCTACCGATATATTGGAATTATAAGTACACACCGGAATAACATCATCCGTATAACCTTGTACTGATACAAATGATGACTCTCCATCCATTGCGTTATCAATATCATTAATAGTATGTCCTAAAGATAAAAAGGAGGATGCATCGTTTGGATCGACAAAACTGTTAGGTAGAGATTTAATGAGCGCGCGTGCGTGTCCAGGTATATCAATTTCTGGAATAATCGTTATTTGATGAGCATTCGCATAACTAATTAATTCGTGAATATCTTTCTGAGTATAATATCCTTTATATAAATGACCTGCATCAGGATAAGGTTTTTGAGAAACATTAGTGATATCTAAATTTCCTTGCAAAAACATCATCGGACCAATTTTCTGACCGTAGGCGCGAACAGCGCCAATGTTAGTTAACATAGGGTAATCAGGCAGCGCTAAACGGAACCCTTCATCATCTGCAAAATGAATATGCAATGTATTGAGTTTATGTGCAGCCATCAAATCAATGACCCGCTTGATTTGTTTAACAGTAAAATAATGACGGGCGGTATCAAGCAATATTCCACGATACTTAAAACGCGGATAGTCAACAATAGTAGCATCTTGTAGCTGTTTTGGATTTTGAGTCATTAATTGTCGTAAGGTTTCAAAAGCATAAAATACTCCGGTATTATTCATTGCGCTAATGATTATAGAGTTAGTCTGGATCTTAATCATGTAGCCTTCTGGGTTATTATTAATGAAAGAAGGAGCTATTTTATTTATAATAATGCCGGTATTGGCATTCTCATTATCGACCGTAGTATTAATATTTAGGTTTTTTATTAACTCTTTTTGAAATATTTCTGCAGTCGTATTATCCGTAGATAATAAATTATGAATTTTCATTCCATCGGTTAAAGAATACATACCGCTATCAGCCATATAATTTACTGGTGCAGGGACGATGGAATTCCCAGTAGCGGTTTGAGGAGCGCTATCATACCAATCTGTTGTGATATGACTATTGATTTCAGCATCTACACTACCTTGGTCATAATTAATTAAGTGATAGGTATTTTTATTAGAAGCAAGCTTATAGATTGTATGATTAGCTGCGATAAAAAAGTTTTGCGGCACAGCAGAATAATTTCCAGGATTCCATTGATTATTATGCAATAACTTAATAGTGTAAGCTTGCCCTTTTTTAAGCGAGATAGGCGTTGATGGTGCTAAGATAGTGGTGTAGCCAGCACTTTCATCAGGTAGTGACATGGAAGATGCTGTTTGATAAGTAAGGCTAGAGCATGCATTAGAAGCATTACAAATTTGCATAACTAAATTTTGATTAAAGGTTTGTTGGCTAACAAATGGCCGCGACATGTAAAAACCAAATTTCCAATTTTGGTAATCATTTGCAGCAGTAAAATGAATAATAGTAGAAAATTCTGCCGCAGATGTGTCGCCGCTCATTCGTCCAATTGTTACTGAATGAATGTCAGCAAAAACACAATTACTCCATTGTAAGCAAATAACAATACTACTAAGGACGATTAATTTTCTCATAAGAATCGATATCTTGATCTTGTATAATTTGCATCCTAATATAGTTCGAAATATGAATCTACTGTCATTATTGACAGTGGATATATGCATGTCATTCCGAGTGCAGCACTTGTCATCCCGAATGAAATGAGGGATCTTTGAAACACAAGTGTAGCCTGCAGGAGATCCTTCGCTACGCTCAGGATGACAAGCGGTAAGTTGTCATTCCGAGCGTAGCGAGGAATCTCCTGGAAAACACGAGTAACCTCATGGGAGGATGGCATGCTATTAACACCTATAAAAATGGGTATACGGAGACATTATTAAGTAATTGTTAAGTTTATTGATTTATTCTGGAGCTTAATTAATAGACTAAAAATGGTGCTTTATGATGAATGTCCAAACAAATCATCTTGAAAGTTTAAAAATGCTTTGTCAATCGATGGAAGAGGTTACTATGCCTCTGAAGGAATATTTTAAAATTAATTATTTCTCGGTTAATATTATCGATCAAAAGAATGGCTTAATTACGTTATCGAATGACAAGAAATTCTTTCAAGTATTTCAAGATCAAGAAATAAGTAAGGAGTTACAAGACTTTATTTTCAACACATTTCCAAAGACAGGTATTTATTTAGTTAATTATAATAAACTTAGCGAATCAATGACCGAGAGCCTGAAAATTATTTATCAAAATTTTTCTATCTCTGACGCTGTTATATTTATAGAAATTTATACGAATGAGTTAGACACCAAGATAATTCAATATTCATTTAATTTGGACAGCACTCATGATACTTTTAATCAAAACTTAATGGATAATTTAGATTTAATAAAAGAATTTTCAAAATATTTTCTCAAACGATTTAGTAATGTTTTAAAAAATTTATATCAGAATGTTGACCGAGAATTAACCTTAACTGATAGAGTTAATTTTGAAAAGTTCGTTCATAAATCATTTGAAGTAAAAAGTTCTCCACGTAATCAGTTTGCAATGTGGCTATATAAGAGATCAGTAAGTAACAAAATTAATAGAAGGTTTTCTTTAACTAAAAAAGAAGAACAAATTTTGAAATTAACTGTAACAGAGCGATTAACCTCCAAAAAGATTGCTGAACGATTGGATATCTCCAAACGCACAGTTGATCGTCATTTTGAAAATATGCGGTTAAAGTTTAGTGAATTTAGTAAAGCCGGTTTAATTAATAAAGCTCTAAAATTAAACTTATTAAATCTAAATGACCAAGAATAAACTTCTGATCTTGATCTATTATTAACTCTATCAATTTGAATGCTAGTTTGATTAACATCATGTAACCAACTTAAAAAAATTCATAATAATAGGAATAGTTAAAATTCAAAATAATGTAGTAACACTTAATTTTTTTATAAACAAACTTTCTGCAGCAGTTAATAATTTTGGATCCGCACGATCAATGAGATACTTTAATCCCATAGATTTTACTCTAGATATTTCCAAAGTATCTTTAGGATTAAAAAAGCTTACAAAGATGGTATCGTATTTTAAAACTAAGCACTAAAGGTTTTATTCTTCTAAAGCTGCTTTATTTATGAATAAGTTATGTTGATGATCAATACTATACTCTTCATGCTTGAATTTTAGACGTTGTTGCAAAACTCAATCGTTATGAGTATATTTCTACAAAAAACTTGATTATCGAGTTATACTGCTGTTTTTAGTACTAAAAAAATTTAACGGAGATAAATATGAAAAAAAAATTTACTAAAAATTTGTTATGCGCGGGTATGTTTTCAATTGTAACGATGACGGCTCATGCGTCTAGCTTAAATTCTATTACTCACGGATTGTATGTATTAGGTGAAGTAGGGGCATCTTTTTCAAATAACGAAAATTTTGGTGTTCCGGTTAATAGTCCAGATTGGTCACGACCACAAGATGATTTATCAAGTAGAATAGGTAATTCTCCGCTATTGGGTGCCGGCATTGGATATCGGTTTAACCCGCTTTTTAGTGCTGATTTAACCTACACACAACGTTATGATTTTAACTATGACAGAACCTTTATTGCTGCAGATAGAATAAGAAAATTTGACCTTGATGATAAAGCAGTATTAGCAAATGTTTATTTACATGCGAATGGTATCAAAAATCATGATTTTGGACGATTTGATCCTTACATAGGGGCGGGTGCTGGCATAGCTTGGAACCATGCTTCCGATTTTTCATCAACTGTTATCTCTAATGGCGATATTGCTTCAAAAACTGGTACAGCATTTTATACAAATGAGAGTGGGTTTGCATGGCAACTTACTGCGGGTACAGGCTTTGCATTAAGTACTCATTGTATGATAGATGTTGGCTATCGGTACTTAAATATGGGTAAAGCACAAACAGGTGTTAAATATGATCCTACAGCTACTACTACTAGAGCTCTAGATCCTTTATCAGCTAACAATCTTAGCACGCAGGAAGTATATCTTGATTTAAGTTATCATTTTGCTACTGTTTAGCTATATCCAGTGGGTGGGGTGACAGGTATCTATATTTGGTAAGTAAGTTTGATAACTTAACCAAAGAACATCGTGATCCTCATGAAGCTCAATTTCATACTTTAAGCCTTTGCGATGTAATAAGTCTTGTAACGCCAATTTAATGCTTTTCCTAATGTCAAATGACTTCCTATAAAATTGGTCGATATTTTTATACAATTTCTTAAGAAAACCTTAAGGTAAGGAGTAT
Organism: Gammaproteobacteria bacterium; assembly: GCA_041740675.1. Classification (GTDB taxonomy): domain Bacteria; phylum Pseudomonadota; class Gammaproteobacteria; order JBGSLN01; family JBGSLN01; genus JBGSLN01. The sequence continues at coordinate 16,144 of JBGSLN010000196.1, forward strand.
ATAATAGGTAGGCAATATCTACAGAAAATAATTTACGTAAAACTCATAGATGAGAGAGAAGGCAGTTCCAGTTTGCATATATTACGTAATTAATATACTCGGAGGTTATTTTAGTGAGTATTTTAAAGGCAATTGAAGTTTATTTAACCACAAGAAAAGCTAAAGGAGAAGATTCTGATTATAAGGATCGCAAAGAGCATTTTGACAAGTTATTAACAAATTTGCGTAATAATCAAAGAATCGAATTTCAGCTATTATTAAATGAGGGTATCAAGCTATTCAAATCTTTTGGTCGTTCTAATCAATATGCAGGGTTTCTTAGCCAATTAAAATCGACTCTCAGCCAACCAGATGGGTTTAATAAATTAAACCAAGAGGCACAAAATTCATATTTTTTTGTTAGTCATTCTGATGATAATACAACACAAGAAACAATCGCGTTAGTTGAAATTAAACACAAATTATATGTAATTGCACCCAAATTATTTCTTAGCTCAACAAATGATGCAGAAGAGAAATTATTGAATGCAGTAAATTCGAAATTTGCAGCAATTTATAGTAACGAAAATTCTGCTATTGAAAAAGTGAGAGTTTTCGGATCTTCAGGACATGCTGTAATCCAAATTCAAGTGACGAAGAAATTTTATCAAGATGCAACTGAACAATACCAAAATATAACAGAATTCCAATTAAAGAAACCAGTAACTAAAGAAAATCTACATTCAATTCTTAATATGTATGATGGGAAAAGATTAACTATTGATGAATTTATTTTACGAGATAATCAGGAACTGAAACATCATAGTTCTAAGTCTACGAGTGAATTTAATAGGTAATTAAAACTTTTTATCAATTCAACTATCAATTAGAATCATCTATTTAGATAAAAAGATTTGAGTGGGCACATCATTTTTTTGAATTTTTTCATTGTTTCTGAAATATTTTGCTCTAATACAATAGCAGTTGCGTGTTCACAATTTTTACAATAGATATCTGATGTTTGATCAAATGAGCTATGGGTTTTGCAATCTCATCCCTGCAAGCATTTTTAATTCTCAATTCAGTTAGAAGATTAAAATATGTAAACTATCCCTCAACTTTATACAGGTGGTTAAAACAGCGGTACATTCACCTGAAAAATAAAGAGGAAGACAAAATCTGAGATATTCTTAAAAACCTCAAGTTCAGACCATGTAAGATTTGAACTTAAGCAAAATTTTACCTATACTCATATTACTTTTTAAGAAATGTTGGATTAGAGAATTTGTGAGTACTTTGCAGCAACTACAAATGTTCAACCTAGTTTATGAATTAGGGAGTTTTACTGCAGCTAGTGAAGTTTTGAATATTTCGACCACAGCAGTTAGTAAACAAATTACACTATTAGAACAAGAACTAGGTTTAACGCTATTTGAACGTTCAACTCGGCAATTAAAAATTACCGCCGCAGGCCAAGACATTTACAAACTAACAAAATCGATTATCAATGATGCTAATTCATTGCAAAAATACGCAGATCATTTAAAGACAGATCCAGTTGGTGAGCTACATATATTTGCTCCTGTTCTGGTTGCTGAATATTTCTTACGTCCCATCATAAAAAAATTTACGGCTGTTTATCCTTATTTAAATATACATTTAGCTGCTGAGGATAGAGTGCCAGATTTAACCCAAGAGCACTATGATGTATTAGTAGGGTTTAATGAAGAATACGTAGCAAAACATTTCAGCCATATGGTAGCAAAACCATTCGTATCTTATCATCGAATTTTATGTGCTTCAGAAGAGTATCTTAAAAAACATGGCGAGCCTAAAACAATACAAGATCTTTCGGAACATACCCTGATTAACCATCAATTACAACTTGTAGATGATCCATTGTCAGATAAATTCAAACGTGTGATTCAAGTAACCAACAGTCGTTCAAAATTAAATGCGGTATTAGATAGTTTAGGTATAGCTTCATTTGCTAGCTTAATATTAGCGGAAGGATTCAAAAAATCGAAAATAAAGCAAGTGTTACCTAAATTTCAACTAGCTGATGAAACATTATATATTCTATATAGACAAACACCCTTTCCTGAGCCAAAAGTCATTAAATTTAAAGATTTCTTATTAGATCTGTTTGCTAAAACAGATCCAAACACATTTTTTTCTCTATAAAGCAACGAGTTCCGCATGGTTTTCATTCTGGTTTAGGTTGAAAATATCGTTAAAAATCTTTTTAATATCATTTTTTTCTATATAGTTAAGTTTCATCCGAATATTTTCCCAATGTTTTTCAACCGTTCGTATTGAAATATTCAATACCACAGCTGTTTCCTTTGCTGTAGCACTTTGATTTACATAAAGAGATATCATTTCTAATTCACGCGTAGTTAGATGAGTAAATTTTGATGGTTGTGGTAAATCATTAAATATTAATAAAGGTTCTAATTGTTTATCAGGTAAATTAAATAGCATTTTTAGTTCCGGCAAAACCATTTTCCTTTTACTATATAATAAATTTTTTATTTTCTTTTCAATGTATTTGGTAAATGAATTGATTGTTTCTAAATTATTAAAATAATAATTTGTCATTGTTTCAATATCTAACAGAGATGTAAAGATGAAATATTTAATAACATTTTTATTATTGCGTACACCATGTTTCACAATCAGCATACAATGATTAATATTAAGTTCATGTGCGAACTGACTCATTTTTCCATCTAACTGCATCGAGCTTTTTAAATCTAAATGATATTTTCCACTTATATTTTGCTTGCTAATTAAATATTTAATAATAGACAATATCAAATCTTTAGATTCTGCTGCTTGTAATATGCTGATATCACTTTCTAAAAAAAGAACACCACCATCACAATCTACTTCTATATAACCAAAATGATCTATAGGTGATTTTGCAATTAATGGCTCACATAACGTATTAATTAAATTGCTAAACATCATATAATTGTACATATCTGTCACCGAGTTATTTAATAGCATATACGTATAGTTTAATCTCATAAGTAGTTTTAAATAATATGTCGTAGGTTAAAACAATCTTAACAAAAAGTTATAACAAAAAAAGCAATCAGTAGTACTATATGATACAAAAAGACAACCATTTAAAAATGGGTATGCCCACTTTATTTCATATCAGGATTTACAAAATAAACTTCTGATACGGCATCAATTTTTAGTCTTATGAAAAATAAAATTGGTTTATAGATTATCATGGCTAATCTTAATCATTAACCGTATACGTATATACATTTTATCGATTTTTTTTGAAACTTACGTACGAAAACTCATTGGTACGATGTCATGTACAATAATAATAAAGCTTTACGCTATGCATTCATCCATAGATTATTATCAAATTTAACTGACAATGAAATACAAACAAATATCTTGGATAATTTTTATAATCAGCTGCATGAATTAGATTTAAGAAAAGTTGAAGTTAATAATAATAGACTGAATTCTTTGGAATCTAGTAACGAAGAAAATTTGTTATTAGATTCTGATTCTGAGTCCATGTCGCAAACAAAATTACACTGTAAATCATTGCCTGGTACGCCTATACGTCAGAATCGTCAATCAGTTCTCTTTCAATCATTACCTACGACTCCTGCTCATCCAAAGAATAGATCTGCAATGGAGTTTACAAAGAGAAGACACAGTTTTTTTACGGGAATTAATCCTAATGATAAATATGACAGTGTGCTGGCTCAACTTCAGTTAATTCAGTCACCTAAGAAGCTTCTATCAGATTTGTCCGATAAGAAAAAAGCTGAATCCACTCAACATAAAAAGAAAACTTCTAAGAGCGAAACGTCTGAAACAATAACATTAAAAAGTATCTTAGCTCAATTAAATCAGATTTTAGAACGTGATAAAGCTATAAAAGCCAAGACAGCAAAAGATAAGCTATTGAGCCTACTGAACTATTTATTATCCATATTAGCAACTGATGCATCATATCCCATAGAATTAATGCATTGTATTTTTGCGTTATTAGGGCAATTGCAGAAGCTTACTGAAAAATTTGAATCATTAGCTTTCTTCAAGACAGCCAAAGATCGATGTGATTTCATGAAACACCAACAAGTTCTTTTAGAGTGTAAAAATGAACAAGATCTTAATGCCAAAATTACTCCAGTCATTCAGCAAGATTTTAATGACATGATCATTGCCTGTTATATTGGTCGTGTAATGAATGGGTTATATAGTCTAAGAGAATATTATAATACGTCTTCAATATTAACTGAAATAGATCAGGTGATTAATAAATTTCTTGTTCCAAGATCATCTATGATGCCTCCTTATGAATTTTATACGCAAATTTTTTATGATTGTATAAAAGACAACGTTGGTAAAATACAAGATATTACTATCAATAATTTGAATCAACAAATATTAACAATATTAATGAATGGTTTTATTCAATTGCAATTATATGCTGATACTACTGATTGGCGTTATTTGCAATCTACATTACTAATTAAACTTTTAACAAAAAAGAACCATGATGATGCTGTAATTAGTAAAAGCTTATTCCAAAAATACCTACAATGGATGCAGTGCAAGGATTTAGATGAATTAGCTGGTTATGCTATTACAATTATTAAAGACTATCGTATCCAAAAATTGGGAGCATTCACTTATTTTGACAAGCAACTAATTCGATCTTCTAATGCAATATTGAAAAAATATTTATTAACGGAATTTGATCATAAAAATGAAAAAGTTGTGAAAGTTGAAGAGTTAAAAAATTCAATTAAAACACAAATTACACTGACCACACCTCCAAAAATAATCTATTCTAGACTACATCAAATAACGAGCCCTTATTTTTTAAATGTCACAAAAGAAGATAATACCTATTTAGAACCCTTGCATCTCAATTATATAAAAACTCTAGCGACTGATAAACTAAATCAATACCTATCTGATCGAAAAAATAAACCTCTCTATTTTATTTATGATTTATTTTACAAAGGAGATTTAGGGGCTAATACTATAGGGCAACGTAAAAATTCTGTTACTAATGTGTTGGCCGCCATAGGCAATCTAAAATGCTATGCTGATTTCCACGAGCTAATAAACAGCCTTGAGTTAGCAATTAATAAGATAACAGATAATACTTCTAAACTTAAAGCAAAATTACGGTCGATAAGTTATCGAATCTATAAAACATTAGATAAGATTGCGGATCATAATAATGAAGCTAAACAGATTAAATTTTTAATTTTAGAAAAAATTCTAAATCCTTATATTGCTGAAACCTTTGGTTCTGCGGACATGAATTTCTATCCAGAATCTCGAAAGATAATGACTGCCAACGATAGTTTTATGGGTATTTTAACTAAAATAAAATTTATTGCAGAAAACATTTACGACGACACTCAGTATCGGCGTGATTCAGTTGCAGAATTTATTTTTATCAAATCGATACATTCCCACTTAAGCTCATTCCCTAGAATTAATTTTGATAATCATAGTGAGATTGCCGAGTTTTATACTAACCTATTTGAATTAATAGCGAATGCAGCAACCAATGTTGATAACATCAATCTACTGAATAAAATTAGTGAAATTCGCAATATTCTTATCAAATTATTTAATCCACTCAACGATCCACATATTGATTCTATGACATTACCTTTTTCAAAAGGACAACTACGACGAATTAAAGATTCCTTAGAGAGTAAGGTCGAAACGGTCTCAGTTGCAGAACAAAAATCTTCGATATTCGTCAATTCAGAAACCAACGTTAGTCAATTCAAAAATGCATTAGCAGTGCAACTACAAAGTCATTTGTTGGCGAATGTAGTTCTTTCCACTGGTCGAGTTGCTCGAAAAATGGATGAAATAGATGGAATACTCACAATGGTTAATGTATTAGGTAACGCAGCCAGTATTGCTTTAGGAGTACCACATAATGTCTTAGGGCTTGGTATTACGGCAGGAACACTCGCAACAGGGCAATTATATGATCGGCAAATCACTCAACAATGTGCTGATTTCGCTCAATTTGCTGCTCGGCCTTCTGCACTTGAAGAATTAGTGGATTTAATTGTTGATAAAGTTATTGAACGCTATAACTACCAAATAGCAAACCAAGTGCATGCTATTGATATTAAAAAATATGCGCAACTTGTTGCAACAAGGATCTTATCGCAATGTCCACCCTCTCAACCAACAACGATGGACTCCCTTGCTGAAGAGCTGGTGCATAATATTTGGCGATTTCCAAAGTATCATAATTGTTTTGGTTTATCGGATGAAACCGTGCTTAGCCAAAATGATAAAAGCCTTAAGGTTTCTAAATTATGTACTCGAACAGGAGTAGCAATTCAAGTGACTGGTTTTTTCAATAACACTACACAGGATATAGTGCAATTCTATCATCGACCCAACATAACGAAGCCAGAGAAATATGGTTATGTTACTTATACAGCAGAATTTCAGCTTAAAATATTGCAAGAAGATGAGTTTCCAACTCCAAATTTACCTTCTACTTATTATTTAAAAAAATCAGGTGAACAATGGCAATTATATTATTCTGCTGACATCAATACGCCAATTCGTTTATCAAATGTACCAGGTTTAAATGGCATATTATCACAATTAAAAACAGAACGTTCTGACAAAGAGTTAATTGCTTGTTTAGCCACCTACCATGGAAAAAAATGTGCGGAAAGTTTTGACTTAGATCCATCCGCGAATAAGCTGATTGAAATTAAATTTTTAACGCAGTTAGACGAGACCACAAAGCAGTTGTCTAATGATATAAAACCAAAAGCTAACACGAAAAATGGACAAAGCGCTGATAAACAACTTGAGGTCATACGATTTTTTCACTGCAAACTCGCTGAAAAGAATAGTCAAACTGATTCTGCTGTTCCTTCAACTTTATCTTTTAACCGTTGATTTTGATGCATAGCATGTCATCCTGAGTCTAACGCATGTCTTCCCGAACGGAACGCATGTCATCCCGAACGCAGTGAGGGATCATTAGAAATCATGAGTAGCCTGACGGAAATTCCTCACGTTGCTCAGAATGACAAGCAACGTATGAGCAACCGAAAGGAGATCCTTCGCTACGCTCTGGATGACAACGCTGCTTACTCGCATCACAAACTTGTTATAAAATATTTTACCATCTATACTTCCCTTATTATGAAAACTAAAATAAAAACATATTATTACAGATTAATGATAATGAAATAAACCAAGAGACTTTAATATGAAAAAAATAAAAATAATGATGCTTGCTTCGCTATTAACAACAACGATAGCATTTGCTAATCAGCAGTTAAGCACCCAACAATTGGCATGGACACCCATGATACCAAAAACTGCATCTGATAAAGCATTGCATAACCAATTTATTCAAGCTATGAATAATTATTATAAAAGTTATCACGATTCTGAATATTTTTCAGGAATGAGTATTGCAGTATATGTGCCTGAACGCGGTACAGAGTCTTTTTATCTTGGTACAGTGAGTCAAGATCCAAAAAGCGGCAAAGTTGATCAAAATACATTATTTGATATTGGGAGTATCACAAAATCATTCACTGGCGCAATTATTTTGCAACTTGAAAAACAAGGAAAACTTACTTTAAATGATACTGTGGGAAAATGGTTGCCTGAATATTCTAAATGGGGAACTATCACTATTGAACAGTTATTGAATATGACCAGTGGTTTGCCAAATTATACAAATTCACCTTCGATGAATTATAAAATCACTAAAAATTTAAATACCTTATGGAGCAATAAAGAATTATTGAATATAGTATATCCATCTGCTAACTTAGAACCAACTATGAAACCTGGCTATGAATACACTAATACGGGTTATTTGTTAGCTGCAATGATTGCCGAAAAAGCGAGTAAGCAAACTTATAACAAGCTACTGCAAACACTGATTAAAAGTGCAAGTTTACAAAATTCATTTTATCCAATCCCACACATGAATGGTGATATAAAAGATCGTATGGCACATGGTTATGGTTTTAATCCTTATGAAAATCCTGAATTACTAGGGAAAGATGTTTCTGATAATAATTTATCATGGGCGGGCCCAGCTGGGGCCATTGTTGCAAACAGCGCTGACATTATTCAATGGGTGAATGCTTTATTTGTTGGAAAGAATATCCTTGATGCTCAGCAAAAAGCACAATTGACGTCTTTAGTTTCAGTTAAAACCGGGCAACCCATTAAACAAGTGAATCCAGATAACCCCATGGGTTTTGGTTTAGGGGTTATTGAAAGATACGATCCTAATATTGGTAAGTTCTGGTTTTATGAAGGCGAGACACTGGGCTTTCGTGCTGTTTATATGTATATCCCTTGCAATGGAGTGATTATTGTAGCCAATATTAATAGTGCAGTCTATTCAAGCACAGATCGCGTGGGTGAATTAATGCAGAATTTATATAAAGCAGTTATTTCTTCATATGGGTTACGTACTTGTATTCCTTCAACCTGATAGATTAAAGGTTCACATATTCTATTCTTAATCCCGACCTTAGGTCGGGATTAAATTAACATCTGCAATAGCAGATCATGCATTAGAACCAAAATTATAAATCAAGCTAAGCATAATTAATTGGTTTTTTGGATGTAAATTAGTAGTGATTGTACTGCCACCCAATTCTAATGGCAGTGTATTGGTAAATGACTGACTATGATAATCTATAAAGTCATATTCTAAACGTAAATTAAGTTTATTAGTTAATTTTTCATTAGTGCCTAAGCCAAGCACATAGCCTGATAACCATTTGGAAATATCACCGCTATAACCTAAATCCCCTGCACCATTAGCTCCTGTGCTTAATTTAAATTGCCCTTGCACTAACCCAAGTTTGGCATAAATGCTTGCATTATTATTAATATTAATTCCAGGTAATACAGAAAGTTGTATTATAGTATTTTGTTTTTCTTTGGTAGATACATTAATTCCAATCCCCTGCCAATTAATACTTGAACTGGTGATTGAACCTGATGATTGGATTGCATCAAATTCACTGGCTAAAAAGAAATGATTAAAATTGTATAAATAACCTAATGACAACCCACCCAATACTCCATCTCCATGGTAATTATTATAAGTAATAGTAGGTGTTCCTCCTCCATAAGGAGTCAATACAACATTTTGTTTTTCCGTTAGCATATTTAAGCCAGCATCTAATCCAACATAAATGCCAGTATTTTGAGCCACTGCAAAAGCAATATTAAAATATAAAGCAGTACTAAGAATAAATTTTGTTAGTTTCATTATTTTTTCCTCATAATTTTTATTAATAAGACTTATGAATGACTTTTGGTATGTCATCCTGAATGTCCAATTGTCATCCCGAACGAAGTGAGGGATCTTAGGAAAGCATGCGTAGTCTGAAGAAGATTCCTCGCTGCACTCGGAATGACAAACCCTGTCATCCTGA
>JBGSLN010000197.1:0-16842 GCA_041740675.1 Gammaproteobacteria bacterium
TGATTATGATGAGAATATTATTAAGCAACATCTGAAAAGTCTACTTTCCAGTAAAGATTTAAAAAAAATAAACATGGGGCTATCTTTTTTAAAATTAATTAAACCTGAAAAAGTTACCAAGGAATTATTGCAATTATTTGAAATCGACGATGTCAATATACGCACTAAAGTTTATAAAAGCTTAAAATTTTATCCAAAAATGTATATTGATGACCTATTAGAAAAACAACTAACCAAAGAAACCGAATTACATGCGCGTTGGCATTTGTTAAATCTAATCTATGAAAAATATCCAGAAAAAATTTTATTAAAAGCAAAACAATACTTAAAATCAACCAGCCCTGATTTTCAAGCAATTGCGGTGATGGCGTTGACAAGATATGGAGATCTAGCAGATGTGCGTGAAGCCATTTTAACGATTGAGCAAATGGTAGATTCGAAATCGGATGATAGCCGGTTGTTTGCCGCACGTTTGTTCGGCTTGATTAAATTGGGCTCTCCTGTACTTACTATAAAACGTTTAATGGCTGATCCCCATCCTTTTGTTAGACGGTATGCTATTAGATCCAGTGCAGCTTTAGATGATAAAGAGATTACTAAAATTCTCATTGAACAATTAGGTCAACCAGGCGTAACTTATGAGATTATTCGTGCCTTACAAAATTCAAAAGCAGAATCCTTATTAATCTTATATAAAGCGTGTGTACATGCAAATGTGCATCGATATAAGCCTTTGCTTAGAGCAATGTGTCATTTGCAACTGCATGGAACAGAAACAGCTCTTGCCCGTCTAATAGGAAAATTGCCGTTGCTATTTTCAGTAGAATTTGCCAAACAACTTGCAATTCGAGCGAGTAATCAGCCATTAGGAGAATATTTAAAGAAAAAAATTAGAGCAGAATTGGAAAATGTCATTATTGAATTGCAAGAATATACCCATTTATTTCATAGTGAACAGCAAGAATTTAAACGACAAGAATTATTATTGCGTAAACAATTAGTTGAGAAAAAAATGATTTGCTATCTAGCAGCCATTACAAATCCACGCATTATTATGGAGATTTTGCCAAAACTTGCGACACATCATCAAACTCAAGAAGCGTTAGCTGAATATGCATTAGCACTAGAATATCTTGATTGGTTAATCTCAGAGCGAGATTTAGCAAAACAAATTTTTGCATCAATTGAAAGAAATGATATGTTTCCAACTAAAAGAACGGTTACCAGCATTTTGCACAAAGATAAATGGCTCCAGCAATTACTAAGTTATCAAAAGAAAGAGGAGGGTACTATGGATACTATGGAAAAAATGCTTGAATTGCGTAAAGCGCCAGCTTTTAAAATGTTACCAGCAGAATTGCTATTGTCAGTTGCAGAAGAGTGTGAAATGAAAGACTTTATAGCAGAAGAAATCATTTTTAAAGAAGGAGAACAACCTGAAGGATTGTTCATTTTGCTTAGTGGAGAAGTAAAATTATTTCATAATAAAAAGTTAATTCGTATCGTAAAAGAAAATGAAATATTTGGATTATTTACTGCAATAGAAGGGTTAATAAATCCAATTACAGCAGTTGCAACAAAGCCATCAGCTTTTTTATTTTTACAGCGAAACTCGCTTGATCAATTAATTGATGATTATCCTGATATTTTAAAAGAATTTGTTAAATATGTTTTATCTCTATATTCTAATGTAATTCAACTCTTATAAAACTAGGTGATTCTGTTGTTTAATGAACTAATTCGATTTGATTTTCCCCTATAACCCTGCTAACTTTAGTAGAACTTACGAACCTTTGGAGAAAGCCATGTGTGGCATTGTCGGTGCAGTCGCAGAAAGAGATGTAATAGCAATTTTGTTGGAAGGCTTAAAGCGGTTAGAGTATCGGGGATATGATTCTGCGGGGGTAGCCTTATTGAATCATAATAATCAAATTGAACGATGCCGTGTTAAAGGCAAAGTACATGAATTGGTTGAAGCATTAGCAATAAGACCTATTGCTGGCCGCACGGGTGTTGCACATACACGCTGGGCAACGCATGGTGTTCCTTCTGAAATTAATGCACATCCACATATGTCTAGTGATGAATTAGCATTAGTGCACAATGGTATAATCGAAAATCACGATAAACTACGTGATATGTTAACTGCAAAAGGCTATAAATTTGATTCACAAACTGACACAGAAGTGATCGCTCATTTATTTCATAGTAAATTTGTTGAAGTTCATGACTTGTTAAAAGCATTGCAACAAACTGTGGCTGAATTAGAAGGTGCCTATGCTTTAGCTATTATTGATAAATCTGATCCAAATCGATTGCTAGGCGTACGTTTAGGCAGTCCGTTAGTAGTGGGTCTTGGCATTGGTGAAAATTTTCTTGCTTCGGATAGTTTAGCATTATTGCCGGTAACGCAACGATTTATTTATTTAGAAGAAGGTGACATCGTCGATATCACACGTAATTCCGTCAAAATTTATGATATGGCTGGTAAGTTGGTGGATCGTAAAGAGCATATCTCAAAAATTAATGTAGATGTAGCAGATAAGGGTCGTTTTAATCACTTCATGCAAAAAGAAATTTATGAGCAAGCTGAAGCAATTAATGCAACCTTAGCAGGGCGTATTACCAGCAATAAAGTTTTAGAAGCAGCATTTGGTAGTGCAGCAAAAGATATTTTTGATAAGACAGAACGAGTAACAATTATTGCTTGTGGAACCAGTTATCATGCGGGGTTGATCGCAAAATTTTGGTTAGAAGAATATGCTAAAATACCGTGTCAGGTAGAAGTTGCTAGTGAGTATCGTTATCGACATGCTGTGGTGCAACCTAACACATTATTTGTGACCATTTCTCAATCTGGTGAAACAGCAGATACTTTAGCGGCATTGCGTTTATCAAAACAGCAAAGTTATTTAGGATCATTAGTTATTTGTAATGTGCCTGATAGTTCGTTGGTACGCGAATCTGACTGTGCTTTTATGACTCGCGCAGGGATGGAAATTGGTGTCGCATCAACTAAAGCATTTACTACTCAATTAACAGCATTATTAATGTTAGCGATTGTCTTAGGTCGTAGGCATGGATTAAAACTCAGTGAAGAAACTGAATTAGTAAGACAATTGAATGCATTACCAAGATATATTGAACAAGCACTGACTACAGATAAAGCAATCGCAGAATTAGCAAAATTATTTAATAACAAAGCTCATAGTTTATTTTTAGGTCGTGGCTTGCAGTATCCTGTTGCTTTAGAAGGAGCATTAAAATTAAAAGAAATATCTTATATTCATGCTGAAGCGTATCCTGCCGGTGAATTAAAACATGGTCCATTAGCTTTAGTGGATGAAAATATGCCGGTTATAGCAGTGGCGCCGAATAATGCTTTATTAGAAAAGTTAAAATCTAATTTGCAAGAAGTGCAAGCTCGCGGTGGGAAATTAATTGTATTTGCAGCTGACAGTGCTGGAATAAAAAATAATAATGGAGAGCATATTATTTTAATGCCAGAAGTAGAAGAGGCGATAGCACCCATTGTATACACGATTCCATTGCAATTATTGGCATATCATGTTGCTGTGATTCGAGGAACTGACGTTGATCAGCCACGCAATTTGGCAAAGTCTGTTACAGTCGAATAAATATTCTTTTATTAAGGTGGGTTTATTCTAAGGAATAACCCGCCTCTTTCCAGGCTTTAAAGCCACCATCCATAGAAATGACTTTGTTATAACCCATTTTTTGTAGATTTTCAGCAGCTAAAGCTGATCTAAAACCACCGCCGCAATACAAAACAATTTCTGCATTTACATCAGGAATAGTTTTTTCAATGTCGCGTTCAATAATGCCTTTGCTTAAGTGAATCGCTTTGGGTAAGTGACCTTGTGACCATTCAGAATCTTCTCTAACATCAATCAAAAAAAAGGAATGATTCTGATCTAATTGTTCTTTGACAATAGCAATCGTGGTTTCTTTTACATGTTTACGAGAAGTTTCAGCGAGTTTTAAAAATCGTGGTGAGTGGTTCATTTCTATCTCCATTTAACCTAAATTTTGCAGGTTTTAAGAAAAAGTTCAGTTAAAATCTTTGTTTTGTGTAAATCCTGTTCTATTATAATTTCTAATAATATTTGAATAATGAATAAACCAATAAATAGCGGCGACAAAGACTCCGCCGATCAATGTTGCAAAAGCCCAAGTTAAGCCTGACACTAACCAAGTGGTGCGACCTTGCTTGATAATAAGACCAGCGTCTCGGGCGACTGCAGCAGCAAAAACCAAATTCAATACAACTTTGATGGCCAAGATTACCCACATCATAGATTGTAATGAATTGGTAAAAGTTTGAGTAAGTTCGCTAGTCATATTATTTTACGTTCCCTGAACTTTCTTTATCAACTAAATATTGAATCACTTGCATCATTAATTGATCATCACCATTAACTAATGCGGGGTTGGTATAATATTTTCCGTTGACAATTACAGTGGGTACAACAAATACTTTATAACCCATCATTAAACTATTACTGCGTTGCAATTCCATCCCGATCCCAGGTGAAAAATCAAAAGCACTTTCAAATTCTTTTTTACTTACACCTTCAGAAGCAAAGAAAGCTTGCATAGCGCTTTCTGAAGTTAAATCTTTATTTTTTACATGAATAGCATTAAAAAGATCAGGAGTGATTTTATTTAATACACCCAAAGCTTCGGCAGTGTAGTAAGCTTTGGCATAAACATCCCAACCTTGTTCAAACATTACTGGGATACGTTCAAAAACAACATTTTTAGGTTTGGTTTTTAACCATGCTTCTAAAGACGGTTCTAATTTAAAACACCAAGGGCAACCATAACTGAAAAATTCAACCACTAAAATTTTTCCTTTAGGTACAGTAAGTCGTGAAGGAGTCGATGGAGTCAAATCAACGGCTTTATATTGTGTTCCTTCAGTAATAGTTGTTTGTGAGGTCGCAAAACTTAATAATGGTAACAGAGCTAAACTAAATATTATTAAAAAACGTTTCATTTATTTTCCCTCGAGTGACTTATTGCAAACTTACAATATAAGTTGCTACAGCTTGCATTTGTTTTTTATTTAATTGTTGAGCAATCGCTGACATTATACCATTCAAGCTACTTTTGCGAGAACCATTTTTAAAAGCTTCTAATTGTTGAAGAACATAATCAGCATGCTGCCCAGATAAGTTTGGATAGGGCGAATCAACTTTACTAATACCTTTAGATCCATGGCAAACATAGCAAGCAGCAATTTTTTCATCAGGGATCCCAAGTTGATAAATTTGTTCACCGAGTTTATTAGTGTCTGCATTAGCGTGTCCCATTTTAACAGTTTGTTGTGCAAAATAAGCTGCTAAATTATGGATTTGCTTAGGAGATAAATTTTTTGCAATGCTTTCCATCATTGGATTATTCTGTAAACCTGAAGGACCTTGTTGAAAACTTTTCATTTGCGCAATGAAATATTGTTGATTTTGTCCAGCTAATTTAGGGTAAATAGGCACCGCACTATTGCCATTTGGGCCATGACAAGCAGCGCATGTTGCAGCAAGTTTACCACCTGCTTGCACATCTGCTGTAATAGTAGCAAAACTTTGAGAGAGAAGTGTTAAGAAAAAAAGGACAGAGGAAATAATCTTTTTTAAAAGCCTCATTATTTATTACTCATAAAGTTTATTGTGGCTGCATAATCTGCATCAGTACATTGTTTGTCCGGAGTACTTTGATCTTGACACATACCACCTGCCACCATTGTTCCTTTACCATTTTTAACAGAAGCAATTAATACGGCTAGAGCATTTGGATATTCTTTAGGATTTTTTTTTGCTAACACTTCAGCGTTTTCAAAACGAAGTTTCCAGTCTTCTAAATTATGAGCTGCCGGTGCTAACATTAAAGGCGCAGTATTGGGATTATGACAAGTTTGACAGGATTTATCATAAATAGCTTTACCAAGCTCATTATCTGCATAACTGTTAGCACACAAACTGCAAAGTAAAACTAGAGTCAATGCGGTTAAAACTAATTTAAACATAAAAGCACTCCAACAATTTCTATCTGGGCATATCGAAATGTCAACAGACTTTAAATAAATGTTTTCTAAGAAATATTCTCGAATGCTCAAACCAAAGATTTTTAATTTCTCCCATCCGTTCATATCCAATTTTTAAATAAAATTCTTCTGCTTGAAAACTATAGGTATCTACCGTGCTATAGCGACAACCTTGTTTGATAGCTTCTTCTTCAACAAGTTGCATTAATTGTGTACCATAATGTTTTTCGCGTAAATTTTCTTCGACCCAGATCGCTTGAATATAAATGGATTCACCAGGATACATCCATGCTCCAACTCCACCATGAATTTTGCCATTTTCATCTTTTAAAAAAACTGATAGGGATTTTCCTGCAACACCAATCATTGCATTATTGAAATGATCTAGACCATCTTTAATCACTTGATTGTCAGCAGCAGGAGCATTGTAATTAATGAAGGTTGTATACATAATTAAATTCCATAATTTTTTATTTGTTAGCAAAAAAATAAATTTGCTATATAATTATAATAAATAATCAAAAGATGATCATTATGAAAAAACTAGTTAAAATAACTTTAGTTCTTTTATTTACCACTTTAGGACAAATTTGCTTTGCTACCAGTTTTTCAAGCCTAAATCAAAAACCTTCCAATGATCCTTACATAGAATTTAAGAATTGGCAGAAAGTGGCAGCACAAGAAATGAATTTATCTTCATTTGAAAATGCAGTCATTTCAACTGTTGACTCAAATGGACAACCTCATGCAAGAGTAGTATTTATTTCAGGTGTTACACCAGCCGGATTTATTTTTAATGCATTTACTAATCAGCCATTAGTTGCGCATATCACGGCAAATAATAAAGCAGAAATAATGTATCTTTGGAATCAAGGAAAGGTATATTTGCAAGTTAAAATCGATGGAATTGTTTCGAGTGATGGTAAAGCGAATTTGAAAACCGGCGGTCAGCAAGAAGGTTACAATAGCTATATTTTGAAACCGACCTATTTTCAATTTGGCCTCATTACAAAAAATGATACTTCTACCGATGCAAACTATGTTCATTATCAATTCACAAATAACAAATGGCAATTATCTACTTCGCAACTGAACTATCCGAAAGTGAAAAGAACTAATTAACTAGGAGCTGTTGATATTTCCAGTATGCCAACTATAATTCGTTGATTTTCTATGTCAAATGTCAACGGATCATATTTATTCTTTTTTATTCTTTAATTTTTTCTCTAGTTCTGCAAGGCGTTTTTCTAAGGCCTCGAGTTTTTCTCGACTGCGTGCAAGTACTTTAGTTTGTACATCAAACTCATCCCGGGTAACTAGATCCATTTTTGTAAAAGCATTCTGTAAAATTCCTTTAACATTATTTTCAATGTCTTTTTGTAAGTCTTTCAAACTTTCTGGAATAAGTTTACCAATTTTGGCAGCGACATCTTCAAAAAACTTAGCATCTAATATTTTAGGATCAATCATAAAATAAACCTATAAAAATAATTTTTATCCTTTTAAAATAGCATATAACTTTAATAAACATAAGAGCCTAATGAAACTTATTACTGCAATCATTAAACCTTTTAAGATGGATGATGTTCGTGAAGCACTCACGGATATCGGTATTCCCGGAATGACCGTGACCGAAGTGAAGGGATTTGGTCGACAAAAAGGTCATACAGAATTATATCGTGGGGCTGAATATGTGATCGATTTTTTACCTAAGCTTAAAGTTGAAGTAGCTGTTGCGGATGATTTGGTTGCAAAAGTTATCGATGCAATTATGCATTCTGCAAATACAGGCAAGGTGGGAGATGGTAAAATTTTTGTAACTAACTTGGAGCAAGTCATACGTCTGAGGACAGGAGAGGTGGGTGAAGATGCGTTATAGTTCAAGGGCTTTGCCGAAAATTTATGTGCGCCAAGAATAATAATCTGCTAAAATATTGTCTAATTTTATCGAAAAAGTATAAAGGGTTATGGAATGATGCCAAGCAAAAACAATGTGGAAGTTTATATTGATCTCTCAAGTGAAGAATTACTTAAAAAAGCAGTTGAACGGAGAGAAGGTTGTCTTGCTTCAAATGGGGCATTTAACGTTAATACAGGGAAACGTACAGGTCGCTCACCTAAAGATCGTTTCATTGTCAAGGAAGTAGATAGTCAAGATAATATTGATTGGGGTAAAGTCAACCAACCAATGTCCGAAATAGTGTTTAATACATTGTGGCATAAAGCTTCAGATTATCTTAAAGCACGTGAACATTTTATTTCTCATTTGCAAGTTGCAGCGGAACCCAAATATTGTTTGAATGTAAAAGTCTTTACTGAAAATGCTTGGCATAATGTGTTTGTTCGTAATTTATTCATTAGGCCAGCCCATCCAAAAGAACATAAAGATAGTTGGACAATTTTAAGTGTTCCAGGTTTACATACGGATCCAAAAACCGATAACACAAACAGTGATGGTGTGGTAACCATCAATTTTAAACAGAAAAAAGTATTGGTTATTGGCATAGCTTATGCCGGTGAAATTAAAAAAGCTATGTTCACCGTACTCAATTATTTATTACCACAATATGACGTTTTACCCATGCACTGTGCAGCAAATGTTGGAAAAGATGGGAAGGTTGCATTATTTTTTGGTTTATCAGGAACAGGAAAAACTACCTTATCTGCGGATCCTGGTAGATTGTTAATCGGTGATGATGAACACGGTTGGGGTGAGTCAGGCGTTTTTAATTTTGAAGGTGGTTGTTATGCAAAATGCATCGATTTGTCCAAAGAACGTGAACCTATGATTTGGGATGCAATTCGTCATGGTGCGATCATGGAGAATGTAGTGCTAGATGCGGATGGACATCCAGATTATAAAGATGCGAGTTTGACAGAAAATACTCGTGTTGCTTACCCACGCGAGCATATAGATTTACGTGTTGAAGAAAATCGGGCCGGCCAACCGAATGCTGTGATTTTTTTAACTTGTGATTTGTATGGTGTGTTACCGCCAGTTGCAGTGTTAACTAAAGAGCAAGCTGCATATCATTTTTTAAGTGGTTATACTGCATTAGTTGGAAGCACGGAAGTAGGACAAGCTCCTGGTATTCAATTAACATTCAGTACTTGTTTTGGTGCGCCTTTTTTTCCGCGACCAGCAAATATCTATGCTGATTTATTAATTAAGCGAGTGGAAGCAGCTCAAGCTCAGGTATATTTAGTCAATACCGGTTGGACTGGGGGTGCTTATGGAGTTGGCAATCGTTTTGCAATTCCTACTACTCGATCAGTGATTAATGCAATATTAAATGGTGAATTAACTAAAGCTAAATTAACAGTGTTACCTGAATTAGGATTAAGAGTTCCAACACAGCTAACTGGTGTTGCAACGAACTTATTAAATCCTAAACAAGCATGGCAGGATCCTAGCGCATATAATTCAGCTGCAGCTGAATTAATCGAAAAATTTAAAGAAAATTTTGTTAAATTTAATGTCAGTGATGCGATTAAAAATGCAGGGCCAAGAGCAGTGAAAACATAAAGCATTAAATCCTGGAATTCTAATAAAAAACATGAAAGACGACTCTGCTATAAAACGCTGTTTATGGGCCACTCAATATGACATCTACCTTCGTTATCATGATGAAGAATGGGGTATTCCTTGTTACAATGCGCAACAGCTGTTTACCATGCTGAACTTAGAGTTAATGCAAGCTGGATTAAGTTGGAGATTAATTTTAGAAAAAAGATCTACACTTGAAAAAAAATTCACAAGCTTTGATCCCAAAAAATTAGCGAAATTTTCTGAAGAAAAAATTGAAAAGTTAATGCAAGATCCTAGCATTATTCGCAACCGAGCAAAAATTAATGCCGTGATTCAAAATGCCAAACAATTTTTAGTATTAGAAAAACAAGGAATAGATTTTGTTGAATTAGTGTGGTCTGTAGTGAATGGAACCCCAATTATCAATCAATGGAAAAAGCATGAAGAAATTCCAACCAAGACTAAAGAAGCTGACGCACTTACTCAATTATTAAAAAAACATGGATTCAAATTTTTAGGGCCTACAATTATTTACTCATTCATGCAAGCTGTAGGACTGGTGAATGATCATTTAGTAGATTGTTTTCGTCATGTAACAAAATAACAAAGCCAGTAAATCTGGCTTTGTTATTTAAAATTTATTCTCCGTAGAGTGCTCATGAAGAATTTTAGATAAAATTATTAATTGGCTTTTTGAATTAATTGTTGTAAAGAATTTTGATTTACTTCACCAGGAACAAAGAAAGTTTTATTTTTATCAGCATTGTTTTGAACGATAAAAGCTGGTGTGCCGGCAAGACCTAATTTCTCAGCCAGTTGTTCATTTTGCTGCAGTTCATTTTTGATAGCGTCGCTACCCATATCTTTTTGTAATTGATCAACATCCAAGCCCACTTTTTTTGCACTCGCTAAGATATCAGCTTTGGTTAGTGGATTATTGCTCGCCATCAATTCATTATGGAGTTGCCAATATTTTCCTTGTAGCTGGGCTGCTAAAGCTGCTTGAGCTGCATAACCAGACCCAGGGAAAATCGGAAACTCTTTAAAAATGACTTTCAGATTTTTATTTTGATTAACTAAATTTTCAATAGACGCTGCCATTGTTTTACAATGTGGGCATTGGTAATCAAAGAATTCAACTAAAGTAACTGTACCATTTGGATTACCAACAACCGGACTATGGGGATCATTAAATATGGCATTAGCATTTGCTTGAATTCCTTTAATTGCTTGCTGTTGCATTTGAGTCTGTTGTTGTTTTTGTAATTCTTGAAAAACTTGAACCATTAATTGAGGATTTTGTAATAAATAATCATGCACAACTTTTTGAATTTGTTGTACTTGTGTTGGAGTAAGAGTATTAGTTGGAACCGGATTAGCAGTAGTTGCGGCAAAACTATCCGCAGAAACCATTAATGCTGTCGATAATAGTGTGGTAGTTAATAAACGTTTAATTTTCACTTTAATGTCCTCAAGTTAGTTAATTTTTTAAACTGGTATTAATTATAGCAGATAAATATCTTAACTAAATAGCTACCTGATATAAAAGACAGGCGTAACTCCACGATTCTATACTTTATACTTCAATTGTTGTTTACAATTTTGGAGTATATTTTATGTTAAAGTCATCTGAATCTGAAAAAGAATTATTATTAAGTTCGAATGCACAAGAAGCCTTATCAAAAATAGCGGCACCTAAAGCTCTAAAAATGAATAAAGAAGAAAGTAGTTGCTGTGATAAAGAAACTCAATGGGCTGCTTCTATCTGTGGAGCAGGTATTACATCAACAGTAGTTGGAGTTAAAGTAGGTCTTGTTACCAACCCTTTTGTCGGTTGTTTAGCCGGCTTCGGAGCTTTCTTTTGCCAAGTAGGAACAGCTGCAGCATATTTGACAAAGTGTGGTAAGGAAGAGATCCCGATGAAACCAATGGACTATCCAAGTTATAATTAATTATTCAAATCTGTATTTTTCCATTTGATTTAGGCGATTGTGTTTTGGAATATCAATCGCCCATTAACCTAACTTAAAGTTGGTCTAGGAGCGAGAGCATGAGCAGATTTAATTTCATTTAAAGGCACAGTAGAAATCAGATTTGTTATTTGACACTTTTTCAGAAAAGTGTTTTTATTATCGTGACAATCGTAATTTTTAATTCCAATTGCTATAAAAAACTTGTTAAGACTTTTTGCAAGTTTTTTTATTTCAATACTCACCGTTTCATGATTTATCCTGTGAACCTCAGAAATGAAGGTTGGCATATCGCTACTCTTTTCAATTGCTCGGTATAGTTCTTTATTTAATTCGATAATAGTTTTTTGTTTACCAAAAACATTTTTATACATTAACTCCCCTAAATTTTTTTCAGCAATTTTGAATTTTTTTTGTTTCTTTGTTTGGTCACAAACAGCTTTAAGTAAAAGTTTCACTTCCAATAAACTTAATATTTTTACTGGCTCTAATTCCCTTTTTATCAGAGGATTTTTAATTGGTAAGGAATTCTGTTGATAAGAAATAATATTAGCACAGGAAATTGTGTCTCCTGGATAATAAATAACACCTGAATTAAATTTGTCATAAATCAATTTAAAGGAAATGGGTAGGGCTAATTTAAAATTTGCAAAAAAGCCAGAAAACGTGCTACTTGGTAGCAAACGGCCTTTGGTAAAAGCCCAAGCATAGAGTTGTCTTTAAAAAATTAGATTAAGGTAAAAAAATGGTATCAGTTGGAGGTGTTAATTGTGAAGACTAAAATTGATTTTTTTTTACACATTACACAGCACTAAGATTGTTCAATATTTTACGTAATACAATCTTAAAATGATATGATATGATTATTTGAAATTGACGGTAATAAAAAAGAAGTAATGAAATGTTAGAAGAACAAGAATCACTAATTGATGTTAAAGTAGAAATAACAATTAATGACAATTTGTTAATCTATCATTCTTCAGACATTAAATTATATCGCCAATTCAGACAAGAATTAAAAAGGCAAGGTGTGGAATTACCTTTGTTTTCTAAAAAGCAACAGGGCACAATAAAAGTTAATTTACCAACACTTCAGCCTTGGCAGCAGTATGCGTTAGCCATGAAATTAAAATTAGTAAATGGTGATCAAAGCTTAGGAATAGAGATTTTAAAACAAGCGTATGAGTCAACTGAATTAAAACCAACATTTAACCAATGGAATCCTCAAATCTCAGAACCAGATAGCGCCTATATACTTTTGGGTGGCTCATTAAATAGAGGGATAAATAAAGAGGAACGAACCCAACTCAAAAAAAAGAGACAACATTTTTGGCGAGCAGCGCTTGAGAGTTTTGAGATTTCCAAAGAAACTTATTTTGAAACTTCATTAGAGACAGTAAAAAAGCAATATTTAGTATCGACAGCAAAAAAAAACGATCCGAATCAAGATCAACAACTTATAAACTTTCTAAAGGATATATCTAAACAGCCAACATTATTAGATAAATTATTTAAAATTTTAGCATTTTTAAATAATACTTCTAGTGCAACAATAGATATCCAAAAAGCTATTAAAGCCAATCTAAAAGGGATTGTTTTTGCTATAATTGATGATGCAATAACTGCATATCCTCTCACAACGCCAATATTAATCTGCATTAAAAAACATTATAAAGCTCAAAAAAATTTTTCGACCCGAGAAGCAGAGAATTGTGCCAAGCTAATTAATTTGATTGAAAATAATCAAAATCCAGAACAGTTACCGCAAAAAATCTTAGAATTTTTCAATGACCCTACACAATTTCGCAATCGTCTATTGCGCCGAGATGCATTAAGAGATCGCATTTTAAATTTTTTTGATAAACCTATTATTGTTGATTCAAGAGATATTGCTAAGGCGTATGAGCCATTGGTAATAGCGCTGCTAAAAACACTAAAGCCAGGCGATAAAATTAAAAAAGGAAAAGAATATGCAGTAGCTGGATTTAAACTTAAGTTTACTCATTCAATTGAAATAAATGAAGAACAAAAAATTCATGTTATGTCAGGAAAAGGAAATGGACAGATAGGTAGTGGCACCTATGGTTCGGTTAAATCTGTAATGCAGCAGTATAGACTTACGGAAAATAATCAACTTGAAAAAAATAATAGTCCATGGGTAGTAAAATCCATTAAAAGAGGAACAAAAGAAGATGTTGAAAATGAAATTGCAGCTATCAAAGAATGTGCTGCTGATCTTATTCCTAGTGGAATGTTTGTAAGAAATAAAACAATGAAGTTCTTCATGCAAAATGCGGGAGATAAAAATTTACGTTCTTTTATTAAAGAAAAGAAAGCATTATCATCGGAGATTCTTCACAATATTTTAATAGATCTTTTGAAACAGGCTTATAATGCAAATAAAAAGGGCTGGTTTATCTTTGATATTAAACCAGATAATGTTGCATATAATGGCAAAAAAGCCACTATTGTTGATCATGGACTGACTATGTCTGTGGAAAAATATAGAAACACTCATCCATGGGCAACGCCTCTTTATCTGCCGCCTGAAATGCTTGATACATATCAAAATACGACACTTCTTGAAAAGGTGATGGTATTTTCAATTGGGGTATTAATGGCAGAAGTACTTGTCGGAAATGAAATTTTGGCTGATAGAAATAGTCTACATATGTCCTATAAACAGCCTTTAAAGATCGAGTTACTTGATAAATATATGGAACAACATCCAGAAACCCGAGCACTCATTAGCCTGATCAAACAAATGATAGAGTTGAAATATGAAAATCGCATTGATATTCAAAATGCACTGGAAGCGGCAGAAAACATGCCTTTAATTGCTCCTGAAAAGATGGCCTTTCAGAATAACCACTAATGAACCTCTCCAAACATCAGAAAAACAGGCAATATGCTATAGTTAGATGTAAGCTATTGCCGGAGAATAAACATGAATAAATTCATAAAAAGTATCCTAATTATAATAGGATTTATTTTCATTGTATTAACAAGCGGTTGTGCTGCTAACGATGAGTATTATGCTGAAAGTACTTATGCTGGAACAATACCAATGTATGACATGAATAATCAACTCATTGGAAATTATTATCAATCAGGTTATCAAGTACGAGGTTATTGGCCTACTTACGCTCGTCCGTATGTTCAACGCCAATATTATTATGTTTGGTAGATTTTAACTATTTTTTGTTGTAATAATAGGTAATAGTTAATAGTTAAAAAAACATATGCTTATAACTGATATTTAATAAAACCTTAAGGTTTCTATGTTACAATTTTTTAAATTCATGAGAAATAAGAATAAGTAAATTAATTTGTTATAACCTTTGTAATCTATAAGTATACGATGTTAGATAGTAAAACGTTGATAAATAGCAGTAACGGCCAATTTGGTGACGTATCCATTTATATTAATGATGGAATATTAACTTATTGTTCTTCAATTGAATCCTATCGTAATCTAAGAAATCACTTAAATGGCTTGGGTGTTAAATTACCTACTAACCCAATACGAAAAAATGGCAACGAGATCACTGTTAATCTAGTCAAACTAGGATTGAAACCTTGGCAAGTCTATGTTTTGGCAAAAGAATTAAGTTTACAAAAAGTATTTAAAACTGATGAGGGTAGCCGCAGCTTAGCAACGGAAATTTTGAAACAAACGTATCAAGCAACACGATTACAACACACATTTGAGAGTTGGTCTCCTCAAATTTTAATAGTAGTTCATAAAAAAGATTGGCATAAAGAATCAATCCCAATAACAGTTACACCTCGGCATATGCTTTTTGCTGAGCTATTAAATTTAGAAAAAGATAAAAAGAAAAAGAAGCTGCAAAAACAATTGCGCGACTTTGCTTGGAGACAGGAACTAACTAACTTTGATGTTACAACAGGCAACAGTACCAATTTTAGGGGCGAATTAGCGCGCACAAAGGATAGTTACGTAAACATAGTAGGAAAAACAAATGCGGAACAAGATCAAAAATTTATAAAATTGCTTGCTGACATATCTGCGCAAGTAAAAGCATCGTCAGAAATATCTACACCAATAGGACCTACGCCATCAGAAATATCTATGCAGGGACCTTCAACAGTTATATTTAGGAAAATCACAACATTTTTAAATGATTCCCCTGCTGGAACTCGAGAAATTAGAAAAGCGATTGAAGGTAATAAAAAAGGCCTTGTACTTGGTCTCATGCAAGATGCAATCACTAGAAATTCTACTAAAAAGCTAATATTTGCCACCATTAAAATTTACATTGATTCAATTGGAGAGCTTTCTACGCAACGAGCAGAAGATTGTGTGAAAATAATAGATTTAATTGAACAGACAGATCTAAAAAACTTAGAAAATGTGCTTTCATTTTTTTTCAAAACTAAACAATTTGTAACGGGTGGCTTAGGACAAAGTAAATTAAAAAAGATAGTACTCGATGTTTTTAATAACGTCACTATAAAAGATGATGAGGTTTCAAAAAAGAACCTTTGGAAAAATAAATTAGTAATACTTACAGACAATGCAGAAGAAGCCAAAGACGCGTTTACCAAACAATTTAGAAAACATACAATTGGATATTACTTGCTTGTAACTGGTGGTAAACCTGATCTAAAACAAGATCAAACAGTTGTAAAGTTATATGAGGATATAGTTAAGTCTGAAAAAATGTCAGATAAATTTATAAAACTTATAGAGTTTTTTAAAACCCCCCCTCCAGAAACTAAAGATATTGTAAAAGCCATTAAAATTAATCTAAAAACTCTTGTGCTTAGTATGATTGATGCTGCGATAGCGGAAACTCCTCTAAAAGAACCAGTATTAAATGCTATCAAGATTTATGTAAAAGAAGTTAGGAGTCTTTCTACTGAACGAGCAGAACATTGTGCACAGTTAGTAGATTTAATTCAAAAAAATACAAAACCAGAAAAACTAAAGGAAGCGCTTTCACTTTTTTTCAAAGACAAACAACAGTTTAAGACAGGATTATTCGGAAATAGTGAATTAAGAGATCGAGTATTAGATGCTTTTGACATACCGATTATTGTTGATTCAAATAAAATTGATGAATCATATAAACCATTAGTTATAGAGTTCTTAAAAACTCAAAAAATAGGACAAAAAATTAAAAAAGGAAAAGAATATGAAGTAGCAGGATTTAAACTTAAATTTACTCATTCAATTGAAGTGCCTGATGAAAATAAATTTTATGTCATGCCAGGAAAAGGTAAAGGAATAAAAGGTTCAGGGTCATATGGTTCTG
>JBGSLN010000198.1:0-16885 GCA_041740675.1 Gammaproteobacteria bacterium
GTTAACAAAATCACGACCCAAGGATATATTGAATGATGAATCATCGGGAATAATATATTACAAATAAAAAGAGCACTTAGGGACGCCAATGTGATTTTTGATAATGTAAATACCTTAGTTAATCTTGGCAAAATAAACATTACAGCGATTCCAAGAAAAAAGGCAATATATGCAATAAAATAACCAATGAGTGAACCTTGCCAGTTAAAGCGTTCAGTTAAAAATACAGGTATGTTTGAAAAAAACATACCCCAACCAAATAAGAAGCATAATAAAACAATGCAATAGATTAAAGTCGCCTTGCTAGTAAAAGCTTGATGTAAGTTATAAAAACTAGTGAATAGGTTTATTTTTAATTGTTTGTCGCCGATAAACGTTTCTTTAAAGCAAATCATTAGTAATAATGCACCCGCCAACGCCATCACGCAGCTAACTAAGAAGGGAATTTGATAACTGATATGGCTACCAAAAATTGCAGTATCCATAAAAAAACCTCCAATCACCGGACCAATAGCAAAACCAGTGACATTGGCTATGACCACAAGTCCTAAACGAGATGCTTTTTCTGAATCGTTACTGAGATCAATCATTGCGGCTTGTGCAATTGGCAAGCTACCTGCAGTTGCACCTGCAATGCTTCGGCCAAGCAAAATCCCAAAAAAACTATGCGATGAAATAGCTAATCCACTAATAAGAAAACCCACAAAATTTCCTAACATAGAAATAATTAATATTTTTTTTCGGCCATGTTTATCCGATAAACTACCTAAGATTGGAGACATTAAAAACATGAATAGGCAATAAATTCCAAGTGACAATTCATATAAAAAATTTCTTGTTGCATAACTAAAATCAGCATTAAAGATATGAGATGAATTCTTTAAAAGAATGGGCGCTAATACTGGAAAAGCAATACCCCATCCTAATGCATCAATCATTATTGTAGCGAATAATGCTAAAACAGTGAGTTTATTGTTTATTATTGGCATATATCCATACTCTATTTGTTAATCTAAATTTCCAGCGTTGGGAAATAACGCTAAACGTAATTCACGCCGAGTAGAACAATGATATTTTTGCTTTATATTACTAATATAACTCTCTACGGTGCGGTGCGAAATTCCCATGGCCTTGGAAACTTCTTTCGCAGTATAACCATTCAAATAATAATATAAACATTCCATTTCTACACTACTTAATTTTGTTGAATCAACTTTTTTGAAATTTAAATAATCAGTCATTTGTTGTAAAAAAGATGCTTTTTCACGTTTAGTCACTTGAAACCGATCAACATTTTCAGTAAGGTTTTCTGAAGTCTCATTATAAGAATCCATTTCTTGATCTGACATAATCCATAGCTCACAAATCTTTTTATCTCTGATGCGATAAATGCCAACTAATATAGATTCACACAATCCTCCATCGACTGGACTTAACCAAATTTGTCGCATCCGGAAAATAATTAAATCATTGATCACCACTAAATCTTGCACGACAAATTGCCGGGCTAAAGCATGATCATTTAAACTTTTCATTCGTGCCTTAATGTGTACTAAATAAAATTCCTTTTCTTGAAAATGTCCAATAACATCCTCGGTATAGATTTCAGGAATGCGATCTATCAAGCCATTTTGCCAAACATTTGAAATGACCTCATCAACAAATTGTTTTGCTTCAGTCAAAGTGTACATAAGTTGCTCCAGAATTAAGACTCTGTAAATATAATCTTTATTACGATAAATTTGTACCGTAAAAATTACGTTCTTTATTTTATTCTAACTTATTGATTTAAAATACTTTTAAATCTAGAGGGGTTTCATCTACTGCTGCAACAACTGAAATTCATGAAGCATCATTGAAAAATTTGAAACGAATTGCAACTGTGTGTTCTAGTAAAGAATTAGAGTTAGTTTTTGGCTAAATTACTATGGATCCGCCCATACACAAAATAAACTATCATGCCTGCAGCCATCCAAACAATAAACCGGATAATAGTGATCAGCGGCAAATTGATAATTAAATAGGCGCAAGAAATAATACCCAATACTGGAATTAATGGACTAAATGGTGTTTTAAAAGGG
Source organism: Gammaproteobacteria bacterium (assembly GCA_041740675.1). Lineage (GTDB taxonomy): Bacteria > Pseudomonadota > Gammaproteobacteria > JBGSLN01 > JBGSLN01 > JBGSLN01. Next base: position 2,082 of record JBGSLN010000198.1, read on the forward strand.
CGAGGTATTTCGGGATGAGTATAGCGCATAATAATTACTCCCGCACACACAGTGATAAATGCTGCTAGCGTACCTACATTCACCAATTCAGCTAAATCACTGATTGGAATGAACGCGGCGAACAAACTCATTATTATTCCACAAATTACAATAACTCTTATAGGAGTATTGGTACTACCATTAATTTTCGCAAAAAATTCAGGAATTAATCCATCACGTGACATCGCTAAAAAAATTCGAGTTAATCCATAATACATCACTAACATCACTGTGGTTAATCCTGCTATTGCACCTATACTAATAATTCCGGCAATTAAATGATGTCCAATTTGATGTAACGAATAACTAATAGGTGAACTGACATTTAAATGAAAATAAGGGGTAATTCCGGTCAGTAAAGCAGTCACTACCATATATAAAATAGTACATATAGCCAATGAGACAATGATACCTATAGGCAAATCGATTTGTGGATTCATAGCCTCTTCCGCTGCTGTAGAAATAGCATCAAAACCTATATATGCAAAAAATATTAATGCCGCACCATTAACCACTCCCTGAAAGCCAAAAGGTAAAAATGGATGCCAATTGGCAGGCTGTACGTTAAACGCAGCTACATAAATAAATAATAATATAACGGCTAGTTTAATAATAACCATTACATTATTTATATTTGCACTTAGTTTAGCTCCTAAAACTAATAAGCCCGTCAAGATCAAAATAATTCCAGAAGCAGGTACATTTAATATCCCACCTTCAAAAGGACCATGTAATAATGAATTTGGCAAATGTAGATGAATCGCTATTAGAAAATTTTCAAAATAACCACTCCAACCAACTGAAACTGCGGAAGCTGAAATAGCATATTCTAGTAATAAATCCCAACCAATTAGCCAAGCAATAATCTCACCAAAACCTACATAAGCATAACCATATGCACTCCCACAACCCCCAATTCCAGCAGCTAATTCAGCATAGGATAACGCTGAAAAAGCACAGGCAAATCCAGCTAAAACATAAGAAAGTACCAATGCAGGACCTGCTTTAGTTGCAGCCGCAATTCCGGTCAAAACGAAGATCCCTGCACCAATAATTGCACCAATACCAAGAAATATTAAATCAAAGCGACTCAAACATTTACGTAGCTTCGCATGTTGATGGTTGATAAATTCATTTGGATGTTTTTTACGTAGTAAGTTCATTTTTTTGCTTTCACAGCTATACCATGGCAACCTTTATTAAAATAACGCTATGTTTTATGGCAATTTTTGTTCTTTTGTTGGTAACACTGACAGGTACTACTCTGCAGCATAACTAAATTCTTTTGACTCTTTTATTTCACAATAAGTTTCTGGCAACAAATAATGTGTAACTATAACTCCTAATATCAAACTGAATGGAACTATCAAGATGGCCCATTGATAATTTTGCAACGAATAGACGGGTACACCATTCAGCATTTGGTGATCCCATAATCCTGTTAAAATAAAACCTATCAATAATTGTGAAAGACCACCACCCACAATGGGTGCCATGTTAATAAATCCAGAAGCTGTTCCAAATACTTCTTGCGGTAAAATATCTTTCGCTACACCAAAAGTTAATGATTGAATTGCTGGGGCTAGACCAAGTAAAACTAATGAAATCACTGTAACACTTATTGGTAAAGATGCAGCAAAGATAAGTAAGATGCTACCGATAGTTCCTAAGAAAAAGCAAAGATAAAATGGCAGTTTGCGTCGTTTAAATTTATCAGATAACCAACCGATAATTGGACTAGCAATACCCAAGCTTAACCAAAATATTGAACAAAACCCAGCTGCTTTAGTATTGCTCCATGCAAATGCTTTCATTAAATAAGGCACACCCCACAGTGCCCCAATGCTAGCAACAGGTACCCAACATAAAAATCCTGCGATGGCTATCCACCACACAGCTGGAATTTTAAAAATTTTCCAAGGTGAAACAGAAAAACCATATTGATTCATTTTATCTTTATTTTCAGTTTTTTCGCGAATGATCAGCCAAAATAATAAGCTTAAACCGAAGGTGGCGATTGCAATAACAATTAATGTTTGTCGCCAGCCAAAATAGTTTACGGCATTTGCAAGAGGTACTTCGCCGAAAATTGAACCCACACATCCAGCAAATTGAATGATACCGGCGATAAAAGCAAATTGTTTATGTTCAAACCACTGTGATACTAAATAAATTGAACTCACAAAAGAAAATGCTGAACCAAAGCCCACTAAAAATCGCGAAACTGCCGCTAAGGTAAAATTATTAGTCAACCCAAATAACAAAACGCCAAATGCACTTATTAAAACAGCACCAGTTAACAAATTGCGTGCCTGATATCGATCTAATAATATCCCTGCTGGGATTTGCATTCCTGCGTAAGCATAAAAAAATGCTGACCCCAACACGCCTAATCCAGTAGCACCAATTTGAAAAGTTTGCATCAATTGATGAGTCATTACTGCGGGTGAAACTTGAATGAAATAATCATAAACATAAAAAAAAGCCGCGAGGCCACAAATGATATAGGGTGTCAGCTTTGAAGTTAGTTTAATAGTCATGAGTAGTCCATCATAATTTTGATGTAAATCAACATATCATAAAATACAATCTAAGGCACAATCCATTTTCACTGAAATTATTTACTGGCATTTTTTGAAGACATAGATATAATATTCTGCAAAACACGTTTATAACAATTAACTTTATCACAGGCAATCACAGTCAATTGTTTGATGTGTAAATCCTTGCTAGTAAAAGAATTAGCATAAAATCCTAATCCAGTTACTGGTAGCATAGGTTTACAAATTTCCGCTGTGCAAGCTACAACAAAAATTTTATTCATGTCTGTTAAAGTTGGACCTGCTCCTTTGACAAAATGATCCAAATCGACACCAACACGAACAATCAATTGATCGGGCGCACTGAGATCTTTAAATGAAAAGGCCCCACTAATTGGTGAATAAACCTTTGATGCAGATGGTGGCGTCATTCCTGCAGCAAATGCAATATTAAAAAAGCATATAATAAAACTTATCATTAGTTTATTCATATTTACCTTACTTTTTTAATGAGCTCATATCAATGACAAAGCGATATTTAACATCACTTTTTAACATCCGCTCATAAGCTTCATTGATTTTTTGAATTGGGATTTGTTCAATATCACACAAAATATTATGCTTCGCGCAATAATCCAACATTTCTTGAGTTTCAGCAACTCCACCTATCAGTGAACCAGAAACTTTTCTTTGAGCAAATATTAAATTCCCAACATTCAGTTGTGCGGGTTCTGTGGGAACACCCACTAACACCATGACACCTTTTCGTTTTAATAGTTGTAAATAAAGATTAATGTCGTGATTGCCAGAAACTGTATCAAGGATAAAATCAAAACTCTTATTATGCTTTGCCATTGTTTCTAAGTCTTTTGAAATCAGAACTTCGTCTGCTCCCAATTTTAGTGCATCAGTTCGTTTTGAAGGAGATGTTGTAAACAAGGTAACATGTGCGCCAAAAGAATGTGCAAATTTAATCGCCATATGGCCTAATCCACCCAATCCAACAACTCCAACTTTTTGACCTTTGCTAACATTCCATTGGCGTAGTGGTGAGTAGGTAGTAATCCCTGCACAAAGCAAAGGCGCTACTCGCGCTAAATCTAAAGAAGGCGCAATTTTCAATGAAAATTTTTCATCAACAACAATAAAATCAGAATATCCACCATAAGTTGGTGTTTTTTGATCTTGTTCAAAACTATTATAGGTAAATGAAGCCCCTTTTTCACAAAATTGTTCAACTCCTTCATGGCAACATTCACACGCACGACAAGAATCCACCATACAACCTACACCTATAAGATCACCAACTTTAAATTTGTTAACCTTGCTACCAATCTGCTTAACACGGCCAACAATTTCGTGACCCGGAACCATGGGGTAATTTGAACTACTCCATTCATTACGTGCTTGATGAATATCTGAATGACAAACACCACAATATAAAATCTCAATTAAAATATCATGAACTTTTAATTCCCGACGCTCAAATTGAAAAGGTGATAATTGATCTTTTGAATTTTTCACTGCATAACCATGTGCTTTAATCATTGTTATTCCCTCATTATTATTAAAATTGCTGTTATTGTATGCTCACAGCAATGTAAGTTGCAATGAGTCCAATGTCTGAATTAAGATAAGTATATACTATCGATTCCAAAAGCTAAACACGTGATTTAATATCCTCTACTAATAATCGCAGTTGATAAATAACATAACTGAAATTAGCTATTGCTTCCAAGGAGTAATCAAAGTTCTTCTTTGATTGCCTAACATGCTGATACTCGCTTAACACAAGCTCTTGAAACGCATCAAAATTCTCTTGTTTGACCGCTTTTGGATCAGTAATATGAGATTGTAATAATGCCAATGTCTGCAACATAATTGCTTTTAAATTTATATTGATTTTTTCAGCAATTTCCAGAGCTTGTGGTAAATCAGCATACTGGATAATTACGTTTAAATGAATTAATGCAAAATCAAATTCATCTAATTGTCGGTTTACTGCATTTTCCGCTGGAACAGCGCTATCCAAAGTTGTGCTAATTGAACTGTATAGATCTTTGCATTCAGCTAATTCAGCTTGACACCTCACAATATCTTTCGAAAACTCACCTTGTAAAAATGTTTTTTTAGCTTGGTTCAACATATCTGAAAAGTTTTTAGCTAAGGCTTGTACTTTTTTAAGAAGCATCTTTTTTGCATTCAACGGCCAAATGAAATAGTTAATCACCATCATGGCAAAAATACCTAATGCTATACCCGACAATCGCCCTAGTGGTGCTAGGATAGAATCTGTCGGACCTCCTGCTTGAATTAATGTCAGCGCAAAAGCAAAATTTGCTTGTAAAGCAATATAAGAATACTTTTTTGAACGATTGGTATAAAATGAAAAAACGAACCCAACAGCAAACACAATTATTAGCAAATCTAAAATATTATAAATCAGAAAATGTAGACTAATAAGTCCTACTGCGCCTCCTAATGCACATCCCATTAAGCGCCGTAATGAAGTTTGCCACATATCATTAATATATATATTTGTTGCGATGACAATCGCACTCACTATGCCTTGCAATCCACCAGGCCAACCTCCCCAAATCCAAATAAACATTGCAAGCGTACAGGCTAACGCAGTTTTTATTGAATGCCGAATAATAATTGGATCCCGTTTAAAAGAAATAATTTTAGAAAACTGAAATTTATCTATCACTTGAAGATCAAATTGTGTCTTTGTAGTAAATACTTTTAATGTATCTATTAATTGTTGCTGATGGATCAAAAAAACATACAACGATTGATTGTCAAAAATTGCATAATTTTGAATTTCATGGGTTTTTCTTAATATTGCGACCTTTTTCTTCATCTCATCAACTGCATCTTGGGCGAATGAAAATAAATTTGAATCGAATTTTATATTATGTTGCTTAGTTTTACTTAACTGCAAAAAAATAGCTTCTATGCATTTAGCCATTTTTTCGATGTCTTCTTTAAAGAGAGTTACCCAATAATATTCAGTTTTATTTGTGAAAGTAATAGACATTAGTTTAAGTACGTTTTGCATTTTTTTTAAAGTACTTATTAATTCATTCATTGCATTAACATGAGATAAATCTCGACTAGGTTCTTGACAATATGCATCATAATAAGTTTTTATTTTTGCAAGAACTGTAGATAAGTTAGTTAATTGTTTGGTATTTTCAACAGCACTTATATCAGATATTGAAGGTGAAATAATTAGGCTATACAAATCCTTATAATAATTAAAATAGTTGAGTACTTCTGAATGTAACCAATACCCTGGATCTTTGGGTAAAACACAAACTGCTATGGTTGAAACAATAATTACACCTAAAATAATTTCAGCACATCTCCAAATTGCCATTTGTACTGGAACCTCAGGACCAGAAACAATACTGCCTAACACTAAAAAAATTGTAACTCCGCAAAGTAAAAACACATATCGATAGGACGAAACCGCACTCAGATACTGAAAAATACAAATTGTAATCAGGGTTACACTTAATAAAGTGTAGATATCGTCGACATATCGAGCAAGAATAAGCGCAATAATGGCGCCAGCTATGGTTGCAATAACTCGATAAACTCCTTTTTGTACTGCCAGACCTGCATAACTATTCATTAACATAATAACAGTTATCACAGCCCAATAAGGTGCGGAGAATTGAAAAAAAAGTGCAAGAAATGTTGCTGCCAACATTCCAATTGTGGTACGAATAGCAAATATACTTGCTTCTGCGTTAGCAGTTGTAAATAATTTATTATACCGCTGCCTAATAAGCACATTCTGCATAAATATATATTACACTTCTACTTTCACTTCCGCACTTGCACCAATTCGTAATGGATATTTTGGATCTGGATTAGTAATCAGGATACGAACTGGAAAACGTTGGGCAACTCGAATCCAATCTTCGGTGGGTTTAAGATAAGCTAATGTAGATGCCGCAACATTTGGTGAAGCTTCCATTCTATTAATACCCCAACCAATGCTATCCACTACACCATGAAAAGTTACCCCGGGAAACATATCAATCTGAATCTTGACTTGTTCACCTTTTTTTATCCGACGTACCACGGTTTCGCGAAACCGAGCAATGATCCACCATTTAGTATTATCAATTAAAGCGAACTGCGGTTGGCTAGCAGTTACATAATCACCGGGTTGCACATATAAATTGGTTACATATCCATTGGTAGGCGCTCGTACAATTGTATTTCTTAATTGAAAGTTAGCAAACTTTAAGCTTGCTTGTGCCATTATTATGTCGGTGGTATTGAGCTGTTCTTCTGCAATTTCTAATTGCTGCTGGGCTAAGTTAACTTCAGCTTGGCTCATATCCACTGCAGTTTGAGCATTCGACATTTCTATTTGTGGTACTGCTTTTGTCTTATAAAGCTGCGTATAACGCTGTAAATGATCTTTAGCTTGTTTCAATACTGCTATTTTTTCTGATAAATTTGCTTGTGCAGCATCAATTGCATTTTTTGCTTGTGCATATTTAAATTGCGCAGCTTTTACAGCAGCGGCTGCTTTACTGACAGCAAACTCATAAGGTGCCGGATTAATTTGCAACAAGGGCTGATTTTTTTTGACTGCTTGATTATCTTGTACTAATACCTTTTGAAGGTGGCCAGAAACAATGCTATTAATATTGGCTAAATTTGCAAACACATATGCATCGGTGGAATAAGTAAAATAATAAAAAAACCACCGGTAGGAAATAATACATAGAATTATGATTAGCAGAATAAATATGCGGAAAAAAGTTTTTTTAATAAATGGCGTCATTATTTTATATTGTTAGAATAAATAGCTCATTATAAACATATTTTAATATAATTGTAAGTCAAGATCACCTGATGAAAATAGCTGAATTCTTTAGTTATGTTCTGCTCGCTGTTGGGGAAAATCGAAAATAAAACTAATTTAATGAGATACTCTGCACATTTCAGATATTTTTCTGTTCTACTCGATTATATTGCTATATCATAGTAGCGCTTTACGGTGCTGAATAGAACAATAACAAAATTGTGTAATATTAATTTTTAACAATGAAGTATAGCGGTATATTAATATGAAACGAAAAATAGTAAATGATAATGATGCTATAAAAGAAAGCAAAGAGGAAGCAACAGAGAATAGTCGTTCTGAAGAACTTTTCATTCAATTCAAACAAGCTGTTGCGGATGCAAATTGGGCCTTAATAGAAATACTCATTGATGATGTAGATTTCAACGTAAACGCTGCGGATGAAAAAACTGACGAAACCCCGTTACATTTACTTACGTCCATGAATGATATAGAACTAAAACTGCATCAGTTAGATAAAAAAATAGTAAGTCTGATAATTAAACTTATTAAAAAGGGCGCTGATGTTAATGTCTCTGATGAAACTGAGGCAACGCCTTTATATAATGCAACGTTGAACAACCTTATTGCAGTATCAAATTATCTATTATCTGTAAATGCTGATATGTATTTCGAAGCTGAAAATTCTAGATCACCTTTTGCAATTTCTCAGGATCTTTCATTATCCTCTCATGAAATGCAAAGGTTATTTCTAAGTTTTCAAGCTGGGGAAAGCATCATAACAGCTCCTCTTGTTTTTGCTTCTTCTATTCATTTGACTTTACGAGTTGTACGTGGGGGTTCTGCAGAGGAAAATGAAGGATTCAGTCCTGGTCCTGGACCAAAGTAAAGATAAAATTCATCTGACTGCATAATCAACTGCCTTTCGAACATAGGTTTTCAAAAATTTGAATTATGAATACTTCGATTAAGCGAACAGTATTGATGCTCTCGGCCTTGGTATTAGCATTACCGCTTGCCATGGATATCTATATCCCAGCAGTTCCTACTATCGCTCGTTTATTTAATATTTCCGCTACCGCCATGCAACTTACGCTAACTTTATTTATGGTTACAGCCGGTTTTTTACAACTTGTGCTCGGCCCTCTGTCTGATCAACATGGTCGAAAGAAAATTTGTATGATTTCGATTGTTATTTTCGCTGTAGGTTGTATTTTGTGTGCGGTTTCTAGCTCACTTTATCAGTTAGTCATTTCTAGGCTTATTCAAGCTGTTGGTTGTTGCGGAATGTTAATGATCCCATTTGCAATCGTTAGAGACCTATACAGTGGTGTTAATAGTGCCAAGACCTACAGTCTATTAAATGGTATTATTTCTTTTTCACCTATGTTTGCTCCATTTATTGGTAGCTATATTGATGTATACTTTGGCTGGCAGAGTACTTTTTTAGCCTTACTTATCATTGCTTTGATTGGATTTTTAACGTTAGGTTTTGGCTTGCCAGAAACACTTAATCCAGCTTATCGGAGGAAGTTTAATTGGCAGATTTTTATGACCTATAAAAGTATTTTTTGTAATCAAATATTTTCAATTTATACTTTGTTTTCTGCTTTTGGATTTTCATATTTTTATTTATTTTGTTCAATTTCACCTTATTTAATTATTCGTCAATTACATATTCCCGAATTAGATTATGGCTATTATTTTTGCTTTATGGGAATCTCATTCTTTCTAGGTAGTTTTTTATCAGCATATGCTGTTGGTAAATTAGGTATTTATCAAACTGTAGTACTTGGTTTTATTATCAGTTTACTAGGCGGCGCACTCATGACCGGATGGTACTTTATCACTGGTTTAACTATTAATAATTTTATTTGGCCTATGATATTAATAGGTATTGGTGGAACTTTCACCTTGGGCGCGAGTAATGGTGGAGCGATGGAACCTTTTACCAAAGATACTGGCGCAGCAGCCGCATTGGGTGGTGGCTTTCGTTTTGTTTTTTCAGGAGTGTTGGGCTCTATTGTAATCAGCAAGCATATAGCTTCTACTTTGCCGTTAGCGATGCCTGCGGTTATTTTTAGTCTGCTTGGTATAATTGTTTTTATCAAGATGCGCTCATTGTTGGACCTTGCGTCTGTAAACGAAAATGTTTCTCCAGTTGAAACTTATTAAAGTAGGGAAATCATGCTTATTAAAACTTCTAAAATTAAAAATATTGTTTTTGATATTGGCAATGTGCTAGTGCGTTGGTCACCTGAAACTATTGTTGCTTTAACATTCGGTCAATCACAGGATCATTCACAACTGACTCAAACTATTTTTAAGCACGAGTATTGGTTACAATTAAATCGGGGGGAATTAACTGAAATCGAAGCAAAAAAACTTTACACTACACATCTACAATTTGAAACAGATAAAATTGACCTTTTATTTCATCACATTAAATCAACACAGGAATTATTACATGAATCTAAAAATTTAATGCAACGATTACATCAGGAAAAGTATCAAATTTTTGCTTTGACAGATAACATCCGTGAAATTATAACTTACTTAAAACAGCAATATGATTTTTGGCAGTATTTTTCTGGAGTTGTGGTTTCTGCAGAAGTTGGTTGCTTGAAACCAAGCGCAGAAATATTTCAGCATTTACTAAAAAATCACTCTCTTAATCCTGCTGAAACTGTGTTTATTGATGACTTATTAATTAATATTGAAGGCGCCCGTTCACAAGGAATGCATGGTATTCAGTTTTTAAATTCACAGCAATGTGAAGCCGATTTAGTGAAATTAGGCGTTATTTAGGTTATTAGATAATACATAATTTCTTTTATGAAATTTTAAGCTAGTGATTCAAGTTCTTCCCAAAAACAACTCGACTCCTTAAACAATATACAGGCTTTAATTTTTTGTCTTCTTCTTTTTTTGTTTTAAAAAAAGCAGTGGGTGCTTTTTGCATTGTATCAGGATTACTATCGGTTTGAGTATCCCGTTCAGAAAAACTTTTTTCAGTTTTCAGTTTTTTCAGTGTTTTTCCATCGGTTACTTCTTCATCTGATATTTGAACTTTTATCTCATTTAAAGCCACATCCTTTGTTCGACTTCGTTTTTTATGATGGTTTGAAGAAATTTTCTGTTCCTCTATTTTATTTTTATTATCTGATTTTTGATCTTCTACTAAATTTTCTTTATTCAACTGATGATCTTTTTTACAAAAAGTATTAATTACTATTTTAAGCTGCTTTGCATTAACTTCAGGAGTATATCCTCCCTCTAAACCGATATAGATAGTAACTTTCTTGTCTTTCATCATTTGCGACAATTGTTGATAAAAATGTTCAAAATCAGCATCATTAAATCTTGTTTGTTTGCTTTCTGCTGCGTTCAAAAATTCATTATCACTAATTTTTTTACCGCAATCTGCTGTTTCTTCAACATGAGAATCCCAACCAAGAGCAAGATAAATAGCAACCCCAGATTTCGCAGCAAAAACTCTTTTTTGGATCTGTTCTAATATAACTAAAATGACAGGATGTATTTTATGTTGTCTTCTGGCATTACTTGACAGATCAAATGGAACATATTGATAGTCAGTATCTAGACCTTTAGATACATCAAATTGTTTTTTTTTCAACGCAGTTAACTTTTGGCAAGGATAAACACGTGAATCAAAACAATCGAGATGTAATACTTTTTTTGCATGTATAACACTTTTTTCAAATACTTGCCGTATACCATTGTCGGCATTAACATCTAATCCACAAATAATGACTTCTGGTTGTTTAAAATACTCTATTAAAATAGCGACTTTATTAAAAATACAAAAACCTGATGCTTCATTTGTAAATGCATGATGGGTTGGTAATCCTAGACTAAATAAGCATTGGCTTTTATTAAAATTTTCGATTGTTGTTGCAAGATCTCGAATTAATACTTCAAAAGTACCGTTATTAATACTAACATCTTGGTTGAGTTCATAATTTCCCCCCCCTGCAGTCACACAAGCAGAAATAATTTCTTTTACATAGTCTTCTGTGTGTACAGCAAGTAAGGCTTTTTTTATTGGATCTGCTGAATCAATTGCATCAAACTTTTCTTTGACATTATTATAATTTTTTGCATTATATCGAGTGACACGTCGACTCCCTTCTTCGACAATGGCCGCAAATAATTCTTCCCATGCATCAGATAATTTTTTGGCATCTGTGGTGATAACTTTTAGCCCTTGCTCATGTTGATTCACTAAATCACACAGTGCCCCGATTCTTTGACTCTGACAAGACATGATGCCGCCAGCCAACATGTCTTTCATGCTTTTCAGATCTTTATGAGATGGTTTTTGTAAAACTAAGAAAGGCTTGTCTTTGAGATTGGGTTTTCTTTGCAACAACATACAGATTTATACTTACTTATTAAAAAAGCATACCCGCAAAAAATTTGAGAATATACTACCATTTTTAGATTGTTTAGTACATTTCTATGTTACTTGAATTGAGCAACGGTATGCGTTCCCAATGGTGCTGGCGGTAACTCCCAATGCGCTGGTGTTTGACTCATTTCAACAACAGGCGATAAGTGTTCAACTATTCCAAATTTGCTTTCATGCAATTCTAAATAGTCTGGAATATCATCTGTTCCGGGAATTTTAACTTGCATGATTGATTCGTCAGTGATTCGCCCTAGTTTAGAAAACCAATGTCCTGTTTGCGCTAATGACAAGCGAACATGGTAACTGCCACCCTCAATCGCGCGTCGCTGTAAAGCAACCATTGCCCCAAATGCACCTAAATAGCCACTGAGATAATCTATTACTTGTGCTGGTAAATGTTTTGGAGGCAATCCACCCGCATGCTCATAAGCAATGCCGCTAACAGATTGCACTAAACTGTCAAATCCACGCCGTTCTGCCCAAGGACCAAGATGACTATATGCACTTAGATCCACGTAAATAATCCCTGGCCGAATGGCTGCAAGTTCCAATGGTGAAAATCCTCTCGCAGCTAATGCTCCTGGGCGATAAGCTTGACAAAAAATATCACTGCGTTGAATTAATTCTTTTAATTGTTGTTTTTCATTTACATTGGTTAAATCTAAGAAACAAGCCAATTTCCCTATGCCTGTGTCTATCACTAAGCTTTCTATATTTGGTAAATTTGGCGAACTAATTTGCATGACAGTTGCACCATGCTCTGCAAGAGTACGTCCAGTAATTGGCCCAGCAATGACTCGGGTTAAATCCAATACTTTAATATCTGATAATGGTCTTATAGCAGTCATTAATGGTTCTGGGGTACTCTCTCCAATTTTTATAATTTCTAATAATGGTAAACTTGCAATTGCTTTTGCTTGTGGATGCCCAGCCCATTGCACGGGTGTACGTACTAAACCCGCACACATATTCGCAGCTGCTAACGCATCTTCTAATTCTTGCCCTTCCCATTTTAAAATTTTTTCAGCAATCGCACTTTTCGCTTCTGCACAAGTTAATACTTTAGCTACTCCAGTTGCATGATGCGGAAAATTACAATGCAATTGAATATAGTTTTCTTCTCTAGTTTTATAAAATCCTGACAATGGACTCCATGGATCTTTTGTCAATTGCGTTCTAATTGACATATACATATTCGAACGCATAGCACAAGCCGCTTTTTTTATATCAATTTTTATTTCTTGCTTTTTATTAGTTCTTTGGAAAAATAAATCCGCAGCTAATAAACCTGTGGCCGCAATCGCAGCTGCACCTGCCTCAGCGATTCTAAATCGACTGGGTAAAACTGACGCATGACCACAAAAATGTACATGATCTAAATGTGTAGATTCATAGTTTGCTGTTTGTAATATGGAATTTAAGATTTGTTGAGGCTGGCTCATGAGAACTCTCTACGGTTTATTATTCACTTACATTATACTATGATGTTAATTTATTAATAGCTGATGTTTTTGATAGCTTTTGCTTAGACACATTCGATCGATTTAGACATAACATAACATTTCCTCCCCAGGCGTTAGCCTTTAATATGGGGCTGCAAATAAATAAGTATAATGTTATTATAAAATAACTTAAAGTTAAAAAGACTGAATATAGAGGAAGTTGATAACTTATTCTAAATTTTACAGACTTAAAAATTACTTCAATAAAATAGCTATCACATGAAAATAAATATTTTCTTCAAACAACTCAATTAATCAGTGGAATTAAATAGCGGGAGAATGATATATGCCATTTGCAAATCTAGGTGACGTTAAAATTCATTTTGAAATTTATGGCAGTGAATATGAATTATTGCCATCAGGTATCAGAAAAAAACCAACTCTAGTAGCTATTCATGGTGATCCAGGTGTTGATCATAATTATTATGATGTACCTTTTTTAGCTAATGCTGCTACATTTGCACAAGTAATTTTTATCTCTCAACGAGGCAATGGTCATAGCTATGATAATAATCCTGAACGTTGGAATTTACGCCAATGGGCAACCGATGTTTATCAATTTTGCAATGTGTTAGGTCTAGAAAAACCCTTTATCCATGGTGTATCTATGGGAGGTTGGGTTGCTCAGTTATATTCAAGTTATTACCCAAGTCATGCTGCTGGCATTATTTTAACTGATACTGAAGCATTTCTTGATGTGTCAGAAATTATAAAACATTACGAAATGAAAGGCGGTAAGAAAATTAGTGAAATTGCAGATCAATATTTTTATCAATCTTCACCAACCGCTATGCAAGACTATTTCGCGCATTGTATTCCTCTCTGTTCAAATATTCCAATACCAGCAGAATGGATGGAAAGAACAATTTTGACTCCTGAAGTCAATGCGCATTTTAAAGAAAATGAATTACTTTCTTTTAATTTGTTAGAGGACATCAAAAAAATCACCGCACCCGTTTTATTTTTAACGAATACTACAAATCCATTACATTTGTTTAAATCTGCAGAAACCACTGCAAAAGCGATGATTAATACTAAAGTTGAATTTATTCCATTCGAAAATTGTGGCTTAGTTTCGATGGATGCAAAAGATAAAGCTTTACAACATATCCATTCATTTTTAAATAAGCATTTTAAACCTTAAATTATTCTAAGAAGTTACACATGCTTTTTTCAGCTAAATCAGGTGCATCTAAAAAAATCATGTTCTATTTTTTTAATTTTTCGATATAATTATGCTTTTAATATTTAAGGGATTGTTTATGTCACGTGCACTTATTCAAGCTTATTATGATGCATTTAATCGTGTTGATTTAGATAAATTTTGTTCTTTATTAGCCATTGATGTGATTCATGATATCAATCAAGGCCATCGTGAAATTGGTCAAGCTGATTTTCGTGCCTTCATGTTAGAAATGTTCAGTTATTATGATGAAACAATTCGTGATCTTATTATTTTT
>JBGSLN010000199.1:0-14930 GCA_041740675.1 Gammaproteobacteria bacterium
CGAATAAAATATTTTGAAGATCATCAAAAATTAGTGGAAGCGCAGCGCATTCAACAACGGACATTGTTTGATTTAGAAATGATGACAGAAATTGGTTATTGCACTGGCATTGAAAATTATTCCCGTTATTTGTCTGGCAGAAAGTCGGGTGAACCTCCGCCAACCCTATTTGATTATTTACCAACGGATGCGTTGTTATTTATCGATGAGTCACATGTGACAGTACCCCAAATTGGTGGGATGTATCGAGGTGATCGTTCGCGTAAAGAAACATTAGTAGAATATGGTTTTCGGTTGCCATCGGCGTTAGATAATCGACCGTTACGCTTTGAAGAATTTTCTGAGCGTGCACCGCAATGTATGTATGTATCAGCAACACCTGGCAATTATGAGATGGAACATTCTGATAATGTGGCAGAACAAGTAGTACGGCCAACAGGATTGATTGATCCGATTATAGAAGTCAGGCCTGCGACTACCCAAGTTGAAGATTTATTATCTGAAATTCATTTGCGCGTAGCAGCAAATGATCGAGTGTTAGTGACTACACTAACAAAACGTATGGCAGAAAATTTAACTGAATATTTATTGGAACAAAAAATCAAAGTGCGGTATTTGCATTCTGACATTGATACCGTCGAGCGAGTTGAAATTATTCGCGATTTACGCTTAGGTGTGTTTGACGTGTTAGTTGGAATTAATTTATTGCGTGAAGGATTGGATATGCCAGAAGTATCTTTAGTTGCCATTTTAGATGCTGACAAAGAAGGATTTTTGCGTTCAGAGCGATCGTTGATTCAAACCATTGGTCGTGCAGCACGAAATATCAATGGCCGAGCGATTTTATATGCCGATAAAATGACTGGCTCGATGGAGCGGGCGATGGCTGAAACTGAACGTAGGCGCATTAAACAAATGGCTTTTAACAAAAAACATGGGATTGAACCAAAAGGCATTAAAAAAGCAGTGACTGATATTTTGGAAGGCGCTTATGATAGTGGTGAAACCAGCAGTCAACGCTTTGCTAAGGTTGCAGAAAGACAAGCACAATATGAACATACATCACCAAAACAACTAGCCAAAGAAATTAAAACACTTGAGAAAAAGATGTATGAACATGCCAAGAACTTAGAGTTTGAAGAAGCTGCAAAATTACGCGATCAATTGCAAGCTTTAAGAGATGGGATGGTAGGAATATAAAGCCGAAAAAAAAGGCCGCTAGGGCGGCCTTAAATGTTATGCATTTTTCTTTATCATACCATACAGAGAATTAACTTGCTCTGCATCTTGAAAATGTTCTCTAACTATCTCATCGAAATTTGATACTTTATCTTTAAGCACATCAAGTTTACCAACAATCGTGGTGAGCTGATCATGCAGTTGTTTTAATTCTTGACGATTTACCAACTGATCAGCAAGCACAGCTTGTGCTATCGCAGGTAGAGCTGTGGTAAGGCTTTTAGCTAAAATAGGATTTGAATTCTTTAAAAGCCCCTCTAATGCACCGCGTATGCCTTCACTTACGGGTCCAGCTTTTAATACTAGTGTTGTACTAGACATAAATCCTGGCCAACCTTTCGCACCATTAACTCCAGTTGCTTTAGTACTAATGGCATGGACCAAAGCTCCTGCATTACCAGCAACCGCACCAGCAAATGCAAATTCAGGCATTAATAATGTGAATCCTAAATAAAGGCCTACATTCACAGCAGTACCTGGTATCAATGCGGCAATTTGTTTTTTGACAGAAGGTGGTGCGTGATTTAATACAGCTTTTCCAACTTCTTCAAATTTAGTAAGCAATTCTTTGATTTCAACTGTTTTATCAACATTTTTTTCAACATCTGCATTGATAAGGGGTGCTTTTTCATTTGAATTTTTTCTTTTAAAAAGACCAACACAACAATCTTTTAACATAACAAACTCCTAAACTTATAATTTTGAGATTTTCATCATACTCTTATGAGTTAAGAACAAGAAATTGTAATTTTTTATGGCTGTCATTAGTTTTACTGATGAGTTAAAATGCAACTTTAGTGTTCGCAATTAAAGTCTTAGGTTATTGAATCAAAGCGCAAATTCTGTTAAATTTAAATGTTTTGAAATATACCTCCTCTTATAGAGGGCTCATCTGTGAGAGAGATATCTATAGGCACGTAGCTCAGTGGTAGAGCACCACCTTGACATGGTGGTGGTCGGCGGTTCGATACCGCCCGTGCCTACCATTCTTACTGAATTTTCCACGCGGTCTTTGGTATGGATCGCCACTGGTATGGAGTATGACGATGATTAATATAACGCTTCCTGACGGCAGTCAGCGACATTATGAAAAAGCAGTAACGGTAGCTGAAGTTGCAGCAAGTATTGGCGCAGGGTTAGCTAAAGCAGCGCTAGCTGGCAAAGTAAATAATAAATTAGTGGATACATCGTTTGTAATCAATGAAGATGTGCGATTAGCGATTATTACTGAACGTGATACGGATGGACTGGAAGTTATTCGTCATTCTACCGCGCATTTATTAGCACAAGCCGTCAAACAATTATTTCCTGATGCTCAAGTGACGATTGGGCCAGTGATTGAAGATGGTTTTTATTATGACTTTGCTTTTAATCGGGGCTTTACTCCGGAAGATTTAATTGCAATTGAACAACGCATGGTTGAATTATCAAATGACAATGTGAAAGTCGAGCGAAATGAAATCTCTCGCGAAGAAGCCATTAAATTATTTGAAAAAATGGGCGAGGCTTATAAAGTTCAAATCATTAAAGATATTCCAGAAGATGCGATATTAAGCTTTTATCGGCAGGGTGATTTTATTGATTTATGCCGCGGGCCACATGTACCTAATACGGGTAAAATAAAATATTTCAAACTCATGAAAGTTGCCGGCGCGTATTGGCGCGGCAATTCTAACAATGAAATGTTACAGCGAATTTATGGCACTGCTTGGGCTAATAAAAAGGATTTAACGGATTATTTAACGCGGCTTGAAGAAGCTGAAAAGCGCGATCATCGTAAAATTGCCAAGAAACTTGATTTATTTCATCTTCAAGAAGAAGCACCTGGTATGGTGTTTTGGCATGATAAAGGTTGGACGATTTATCAAATTCTTGAACAGCACATTCGTTCGAAATTGAAAAAATATCATTATCAAGAAGTGAGAACACCGCAGGTGCTTTCGTTAAAATTATGGCAACAATCAGGCCATTGGGAAAAATTTGGTGAAGAAATGTTTACCACTGGCGCAACAGATCCTGAAACTGGATTGCCGGAATATGCGATTAAACCGATGAGTTGTCCTTGCCATGTGCAAATTTTTAAACAGGGATTTCATAGTTATCGTGATTTACCTTTAAGAATGGCAGAGTTTGGAACGTGTCATCGCAATGAGCCTTCGGGTTCGTTGCATGGCTTAATGAGAGTGCGCAGTTTGGTGCAAGATGATGCTCATGTATTTTGTACCCCTGATCAGGTGGAAGCTGAACTATTTGGGATGATCCATTTTATTTATGAAGTCTATCGTGAGTTTGGTTTTGATCAGCTTATTGTGAAACTTTCAACTCGTCCTGAAAAACGCATTGGTTCTGAGGAAGTTTGGGATCAGGCAGAAGCAGTATTAGCTAAAGCTTTAACAGATAAAGGGATAGAATTTAGTTACAATCCAGGCGAAGGCGCATTTTATGGCCCTAAAATCGAGTTTAGTTTAAAAGATTGTATTGGACGAGTGTGGCAATGTGGTACTGTGCAAGTAGATTTTGCTACGCCAGAAAGGCTAGAAGCAAAATATATTGCTGAAGATGGTAGTAAGCAAACACCAACCATGCTCCATCGAGCAATTTTAGGTTCTATGGAGCGATTTATTGGAATTTTGATTGAGCATTATGCTGGGCATTTTCCAGTTTGGTTAGCTCCAGTACAAGTTGTGGTATTAAATATTACCGATAATCAGCTTGATTATGTTAAACAAGTACAAGAAAAATTGCAAAATCAAGGTGTTCGTACCAAAGTAGACTTGAGAAATGAGAAGATTGGCTTTAAAATCCGCGAACACAGTATGCAACACGTGCCGTTCTTATTAGTTTTGGGTGATCAAGAAATTCAAACAAAGATGGTTACAGTACGTAAGCAAAACGGTGAAAATCTTGGTGCAATGCATTTAGAAGATTTTGTGCAGTTGGTTCAAGCTGAAATTAGCAAACTTGGTCGGGTATAGCGATCGTGAATAAGTTTGCATTTTTAAGCCTGAAGAGCTGCACTATTTATAGCCTAGACCATATGCCTAGGTCCCTTTAATTTGGAGGTAAGCAACATTAGTACGGAAAAACAATTAAGAACCAATAGTTCGGAAAAGCAATCAAGAACAAGTAGTTCGGAAAAGCAATCAAGAACGGGTAGTTCAGAAAAACAGTTAAGAACCAATGAGCGGATTCGTTCTAAAGAAGTAAGATTGATTGATGCGGATGGTTCTCAGCGAGGAGTGGTTTCAATTCAAGAAGCCCTTACTACAGCTCAAACAGCAGGGTTAGATTTGGTAGAAATTTCGCCCAATGCAGAACCGCCAGTTTGTAGAGTAATGGATTTTGGTAAGCATCTATTTCAGTTGAAGAAAAAGAAAGCAGATGCGAAAAAGAAACAACACAAAGTCCAGCTTAAAGAACTAAAATATCGTCCGGGTATCGAAGAAGGCGATTATAAGACTAAGCTTAAAAAATTACTGATGTTCATTGAAGAGGGCGATAAAGTTAAAGTTACGATTCGTTATCGTGGTCGTGAAGTAGCACACCATGAACTAGGTGCTGATATTTTAAAACGAATTGAAATTGATAGCGCAGAAGTCGCTTTGGTGGAACAAATGCCTAAATTTGAAGGCCGTCAAGTTGTGATGATATTAGCACCAAAGAAAAAACAATAGATAAAAACACTATCATTCCTTCAAAGTTTTTAGTAAAATCGCTCTTTTGATATTTCGGCTTCTTACTGAGGCCTAAGTCTAAGTGCGTGAAAAGCAAAAGATAAGATTTTGCAGAGTTTGGAGTAAGCTATGCCAAAGTTAAAAACCAATAAAGGGGCGGCAAAACGGTTCAAAAGAACTGGAACAGGTGCCTATAAACACCGCCGCTGTAATAAAAACCATATTTTGAGCAAGAAGTCTCAAGGTCGTAAACGCCATTTACGTGGCATGGGACTTATTGATAAGTCTGACCAAAAGTCTATTGATCAAATGATGGGTCAAGTTTAATTTAGTTATTAGGGGAGTGCCATGTCAAGAGTGAAACGTAGTGTCACCGCCCGAGCCAGACACAAAAAAGTGTTAAAATTGGCTAAGGGCTATCAAGGCGCCAGAAGTCGTACATTTAAAGTTGCTAAGCAAGCGGTAACAAAAGCAGGTCAGTATGCTTACCGTGATCGTAAGCAACGTAAACGACAATTTCGGGCGTTGTGGATTGTAAGAATTAATGCGGCAGCAAGAGAATGCGGCATGTCTTATAGTCGTTTTATTAATGGTTTATTGAAAGCGAATATTGAACTCGATCGCAAAGTCTTAGCTGATATTGCCGTGCATGATAAACCTGCATTTGCCGCAATTGCAGCACAAGCACAAGCAGCATTGGCATAACCACTAAACCTAAGAAGTGCCTTCGATGAAGCGCGCTTTTTTAGGCTTAAATAAAATCCAAAAGCACGTAGACACGAAAAATTCGTGCTCCGTGCTTTTTTTTATAGTGATTTATATATGCAACAACTAACAATATTAATTCAACAAGCAAAAGAAGCAATTACCCATTGTAATGATCTAGCAGTATTAGACAATATACGTGTCCAATATCTTGGTAAAAAAGGGACATTAACAGAATTATTACAGAGTATTGGTAAATTAGATCCTGTAGAACGACCTAAAGCAGGGCAAGCAATTAATGTCGCCAAACAAGAAATTAGTGTTTTATTAGATGAAAAAAAAGTTGCTCTCGATGCGATTGCAATTGGTGAGCAGTTAGCAAAAGAAAAAGTGGATGTTACTTTGCCTGGTCGTAAACAATCTAAAGGCAGTTATCATCCTGTCTCATTAGCTAATGCACGGTTAGAAGCATTCTTTCATCAATGTGGATTTACCACTGCTTATGGCCCAGAAGTTGAAGATGAATATTATAATTTTGCCGCATTAAATATTCCTTTACACCATCCTGCACGAGCCTCGCACGACACTTTTTATTTTGCGGATGGCCGCTTGTTGCGCACACATACATCGCCAGTACAAATACGTGTGTTACAACAACAAAAACCACCTGTTCGCATTATTGCACCTGGCCGTGTATATCGTTGTGATTCTGATGTCACACATACACCCATGTTTAATCAAGTTGAAGGTTTGGTCATTGACAAAGAAAGCAGTTTTGCTGATTTAAAAGGAATATTACATGCGATGGTCGAAGCTTTTTTTGAACAAACTTTAGCTGTACGATTTCGTCCTTCTTATTTTCCATTTACCGAACCTTCCGCAGAAATGGATATTCAATGTGTGAAATGTCATGGCACAGGTGTTGATTGCCGTATTTGTAAAGCTACCGGTTGGTTAGAAGTATTAGGATGCGGTATGGTACATCCCAATGTATTAAAAGCAGTGAATGTAGATCCCGAAGAATATCAAGGTTATGCGTTTGGATTAGGGGTGGATCGATTAGCGATGTTGCGATATGGGATTGATGATTTGCGGTTGATGTTTGAAAATGATGTTCGATTTTTAGAACAGTTTTAATTTTTCATTAAGCGAGAATTTATGAAATTCAGCAAACAATGGTTACAAGAATGGTTAGCAACTGAGATTACTACTGAAGATTTATTAACACAATTACCTATGTTAGGTATTGAAGTTGATTCTACTAAGCATGTTGCAGGGGATTTTACTGGCGTGATCGTCGCTGAAATTGTTGAATGTGAACAACATCCAAATGCAGATCGTTTACGTCTATGCAAAGTAAATAATGGTACAGAAATTATTGCTATTGTCTGCGGCGGCAAAAATGCCAGAAAAGGCATTAAAGTTGCTTTAGCAACTGTAGGTGCAGAATTGCCAGGTGGTTTAAAAATTAAACGTGGCAAAATTCGTGGAGAAGAATCATTAGGAATGCTTTGTTCAGAAGTAGAATTAGGATTAGCAGAAACTTCTGATGGTATTATTGAATTACCAATAGATGCGCCTATTGGAAAAGATATTCGTGACTATTTGCAATTAAATGATTTAATGATCGAAGTAGATTTAACCCCGAATCGTGGTGATTGCTTAAGTATCCAAGGGATTGCTCGTGAGATTGCGGCAAAAAATAATATCAAATTACAAGCTATAAAAATTACTGAACAACCTGCAACGATCAAAGATACATTTCCAGTTATTTTGGAAGTGAAAATGGCTTGCCCAAGTTATTCTGGTCGCGTAATTAAAAATATTAATCCTGAAGCAGTTTCACCGCTTTGGCTAAAAGAAAAATTACGACGCAGTGGATTGCGATCAATCTCACCCATAGTTGATGTCACCAATTATGTATTATTGGAATTGGGTCAGCCGTTACATGCATTTGATTTAGCAAAATTAAACAAAGAAATCAGAGTACGTGGCGCAAAAAAAGGCGAAACCATTAAATTACTCAATGAATCCATTATTGAGTTAAAAGAAAATACTCAGGTGATTGCTGATGCAAATGGACCAATTGCCATTGCCGGCGTGATGGGCGGATTAAACAGCAGCTGCACTGCACAAACCACATCGATTTTTCTAGAGAGCGCTTTATTTGTGCCGGAAATTATCGCAGGCAAGGCACGACAATATGGCTTACATACTGATTCATCACATCGGTTTGAACGAGGCGTAGATCCTACATTGCAAACACTTGCTATTGAACGTGCTACGGAATTATTACTTAGTATTGTTGGTGGTGAAGCAGGTCCCGTTATTTCAGTCATGGATGAAGAACATTTACCGAAAAAATCACTGATAAAATTAGCTGAGGCAAAAGTTAACAATATTTTAGGGGTGACATTGCCCAAATCAACCATTAGTGAATTGCTGCAAAGTTTACATATGCAAGTCGAGGAGATTACTGGCGGCTGGACAGTATTGCCTCCAAGTTTTCGATATGACATCAATATTGATGTAGATTTAATCGAAGAAATTGCAAGATTTTATGGTTACAATAATATTCCTTTACATCATCCACACAGTCCAGTTGGATTTTTAAATGAAAAAGAAACTGAACGAAAAATAAAACATTGGCGTCAATGTTTAGTCGCGCGTGGTTATCACGAATCCATTACTTATAGTTTTGTCGATCCTAAAATTCAAGCATTACTCGAACCCAATTCTAAAGCGTTGGCATTGGCAAATCCAATTTCTGCTGAATTAGCGGTGATGCGTACTAGTCTTTGGGCAGGCTTATTACAGACTGTGTTATACAATCAAAATCGGCAGCAAAATCGAGTTCGTTTATTTGAGACTGGAAAACGATTTGTTCAGACAGAACAAGGGTTATTGCAAGAAGAAATGATTGCAGGAGTTATTACTGATACAGATATACCTGCGCAATGGGCGCAAGCAAGTCGCAAGCTTGATTTCTTTGATCTCAAGGGTGATCTTGAGGCTTTGATAGATCTTTCAGGTAATAAAGACAACTTTATTTTTGAAGCTGGACAACATTGTGCTTTGCATCCAGGACAATCTAGCAGATTGATCTATAATGAAAATGAGATAGGTTGGTTGGGGGCTTTACACCCACACATCCAACAAAAGCTAGAACTTAATGGACCGATATTTTTATTTGAGATAAAACAGGAAGCTTTGATGCAGGCACGATTACCAGTATTTCAATCATTATCTAAGTTTCCTTTAATTAGACGAGATTTAGCTTTGATAGTGAAGGATACGGTAAGTGCAGTTGATGTTATAAATGTAATAAAAAAAATAGGTAATATGCTTTTAGTAGATTTCAATATTTTTGATGTTTATAAAGGAAAAGGGGTTCCTGATGAGCATAAGAGCATAGGAGTCACATTGACCTTACAGGATAAAGAGCGTACGCTTGTGGATGAAGAAGTCAATGAATTTATGAATCGGGTTATTAATGCACTAGAACAACAATTACATGCAAGCTTGAGGGAATAATTATGGCCTTAACCAAAGCAGATTTAGCAGAGCGATTATTTACTGATATTGGCATTAACAAACGTGAAGCAAAAGATCTGGTTGAGTTTTTTTTCGAAGAAATAAGAAAAGCACTCGAACATGGTCAAAATGTGAAGTTATCAGGTTTTGGTAATTTTTGCTTACGCGATAAGACTACACGCCCGGGACGAAATCCCAAAACAGGTGAAGAAATTCCTATTTCTGCTCGACGAGTTGTGACTTTTAGAGCGGGTCAGAAACTTAAAGAGCGGGTGGAACTATATGAAGGAAGTGGCAAAGCGTAAGACTCAACTTCCCCCTATCCCCGAAAAATACTATTTCAATATTAGTGAAGCAGCAGTATTGTGTGCTGTTAAACCACATGTATTACGTTATTGGGAACAAGAGTTTCCCCAACTGAAACCCAACAAACGATTAGGCAATCGGCGATACTATCAACTAAATGATGTACTGTTGATTCGCAAAATCCGCGAATTGCTTTATGACGAAGGGTATACCATTGAAGGAGCTCGCCAAAGTTTAGTAGGAAAAAAAGCACAAGTCCTGCATTCTGAAACAAAAAAGCATCATTTACAGGTAGCGATTAATGATCTGGAACAATTATTGATAGACCTGGAATTGTCAAACAATAAATGTAAACAGACCCTATTTCTTTTATAAGATTTAATCATGTTAAAGTGGCCAAATTAAGCTTTTTTAGGCATAATACACATTCATCTGAGATGACTTATAACTGGCACTCGGGGCGTAGCGCAGCCTGGTAGCGCACTAGCATGGGGCGCTAGTGGTCGTGGGTTCAAATCCCGCCGTCCCGACCAAGTTTATATTTTTCAATTCTCTTTATGAGTCATTTTAATGCCTTCGACGTAATTGTTTTCGTTTTCGTACGTTTAATAATTGTCTACAAGCTGCAGCTAACGCATTGTGAATTGCAATGTAAATATTCTTATCTTCAATTTTGTTTATTACAATTTCATCTCGAGGAACTATCAATTCTATATGTACGGTATTTAAATTTCCATGGTGTTGATTTCGCTGTGATGAATCAACCACAATGCGGCATTTAATAATATCATCGGAAAATTGATTGAGTTTTGCAGCTTTTTCTTTGATGTGATGTATTAAATATTTGTTATATTGTTCATCACTATGTTCTTCATTACGGATAGTTATTTGAAAAGGAATAGACATAAAACTTTTCTCCTTTTATATTTTTAAGTTTGAATTTATATCCACTTTTTAATTATAGACCAACTTTATTAAAAAAGTATGCTAGTCTTAGATTTAATGATAATTAGAAATTCTTGAGATGGTTTAATGCCGCATTATTTGGTTGATGTTTTCGTTTTTGTAATTGCTATTTTATTCATTATTTTGGTGCATGAATTGGGACATTTTTTTACGGCACGAATTTTTAAGATAAAAGTCAAACGCTTATCAATTGGATTTGGTCCAGCCTTGTGGAGTTGGAGGGATAAACGGGATATAGAATATGTTTTGACATATTTTCCTCTAGGAGGATATGTAAAAATGTTAGATGAAAGAGAAGGAACTGTGACGGAAGCTGATTTGCCTTATGCATTTAATCGACAAGCTTTTTGGAAGCGATTATTAGTTGTTTTTGCAGGACCTCTAGCAAATTTTGTTTTTGCGATTTTTATATATTGGTTCATTTTTGCTGTTGGATTGACCTTACCCAAGCCTATAATAGGTGATGTATTGCCTAACTCAATTGCAGCTAAAGCGGGATTAGAGGCAAACAGTCAAATAAAAAAAATCGACAATACTGTGACGCGCAATTGGCAAGATGTATTATTTGTGCTTTTTCCTTTTTATGGCGAAAATTCAAAAATAAGTTTTCAAGTTGTTAACTCAAAAAATATAACACAAACTTTTGCTCTCGACTTGGGTGATTGGCATATCAGTTCTTTGAAGCCGCAACTATTGGAAAGTTTAGGAATTCAAGCTTGGCAACCTCTTATTATTCCCAAAATAGTTAGTATTAATTCAAATTCACCTGCTGCCCTAGCAGGTTTAAAAGCAGGTGATCTCATTATATCGGTTAATGGTAAAAGCATTGATTCATTTTCGCAGTGGGTACAATTGTTGAAAAAATCTCCTCGAGCGGTTCAACATGTTACTGTGATGCGGCAAGGACACATTGAAGAAATTAGTTTTACACCCATGATTAGAACAACTTGGTCTGGAAAACAATATTTAAATCTCGGGTTTTCTTTACCTAAACCTATATGGCCTAGAGACAGTTTTTTTACAGCAAAATATAATGTAGTCTCTTCAGGATTTCAAGCTGTGCAAATGGTTTGGTTATATACCAATTTTAATTTAGAAATTCTCGGAAAATTGATGACAGGAGATCTTTCTTTTAAAGTGCTTACAGGTCCAATTAGTTTAGTTAAAAGTATGGAATATGCTTCAGCGCAAGGATTTATAGCATTTTTAATGTTAATGGCCTTAGTGAGTGTGAGTATAGGTATAATTAACTTAATTCCAATTCCAGGATTAGATGGCGGACAAGCATTGATCATTCTAATTGAAACAATAATGCATAGACGCTTGTCAGTTGGGTGGCAAGTTTTACTCTATCGCCTAGGGATGATTATTATTTTTATTCTCATTGCACAAGCAATAGCAAATGATATTTTGCGAATTAATTAAGTATGATTAAAAACATGCTTTTCTTGGTAAATTTTGATAGAATTATCGTTATTAAAATATAAACGGAGTCGCAAGATGAATAACTATAAACATATGTTGTTGGCTATCGATTTACATCCTGGTTGTGATAAAGCGTTATTGGAGCATGGCATGTCTTTAGCAAAAGAACATGGTGCAAAAATCTCCTTGATTCATGCAGTTGAACACTTAAATGCTTATGGCGTTGCGCAGGCATATCCTTCAGTTTTAGAAGTAGAAGATAAATTAGTTAAAGATGCGCAAACTGAGTTGTCGAATATCAAACAACAATATCAGATTCAATCTGCTGAAGCAGTTGTTGCAGTAGGATCTCCCAAAATGATTATTTTAGAATATGCTAAAGAGCATCAGGTCGATTTAATCGTGTTAGGCAGTCATGGTCGTCATGGCCTCCAACTATTATTGGGTTCTACGGCAAATGCAGTATTACATAATGCACATTGTGATGTATTAGCAGTTCGTCTAAAAAATAAAGAATAGTAGTAAAAAATATGAAGAGAAATTATGTCTGAATTCGCAAAAGAAATTTCGCTGATTAATATTGAAGAAGAACTTAAACAATCTTATTTAGATTATGCAATGAGCGTCATTGTTGGACGAGCGTTACCTGATGTGCGTGATGGTTTGAAGCCCGTGCATCGGAGGGTATTATTTGCAATGCACGAACTTGGCAATGAGTGGAATAAAGCTTATAAAAAGTCTGCTCGGGTTGTGGGTGATGTGATTGGTAAATATCACCCACATGGTGAAACTGCCGTGTACGATGCATTAGTGCGAATGACTCAGCCGTTTTCATTGCGATATCCATTGGTGGATGGCCAAGGTAATTTTGGTTCTATTGATGGCGATTCACCTGCTGCAATGCGTTACACTGAAGTACGGATGGCAAAAATTGCCCACAGCCTTCTTGCAGATTTAGACAAAGAAACTGTTGATTTTGTGCCGAACTATGATGAAACCGAAATGGCGCCATCTGTGTTGCCGACCCGCGTTCCTAATTTGCTTATCAATGGCGCATCAGGGATTGCAGTCGGAATGGCTACTAATATTCCTCCACATAATTTGACAGAGGTTATTAATGGCATAATTAAAGTTATTGATAATCCAGAAGTCGACATTAATCAATTGATGGAAATTATTCCAGGACCTGATTTTCCAACTGCAGGGATTATCAGTGGTCGCGAAGGAATTATTCGCGGTTATCATTCAGGCAGAGGCAAAATGTATGTGCGTGCGAAAACGCACATTGAAGAGGAAGAAGGACAGAAACAAAAAATTATTATTGATGAGTTGCCATATCAGGTTAATAAAGCGAAGTTGATCGAAAAAATTGCAGAACTCGTTAAAGAAAAAAAAGTAGAAGGCATTACTGGCTTAAGAGATGAATCTGACAAAGATGGAATGCGAGTTGTCATTGAAGTCCGTAAAGGCGAATCAGCAGAAATTATTGAAAACCAATTATTTGCTTTAACACAAATGCAAACTGTATTTGGTATTAACATGGTTGCATTAGTAGATGGTCGGCCGAGGTTATTAAATTTAAAGCAGTTTTTAGAAGAGTTTATTCGACATCGTCGGGAAGTAGTAACCAGACGTTGTATTTATGAATTGCGAAAAGCGCGTGAAAGAGCTCATTTATTAGAAGGTTTAGGTATTGCACTAGCAAATATTGAAGAAGTAATTGCTTTAGTTAAAGCATCAAAAAATCCTCAAGAAGCAAAAGAAAAATTGTTGGCTCGTGCTTGGGATTTAGGTTTAGTCAATGCAATGCTAGCACAAGCGGGTAATGCTTGCCGTCCTGATGATCTACTGGATATTTATGGGATTCAAGGAAATATTTATAAATTATCACCAGCACAAGCACAAGCAATTTTAGATTTGCGTTTGCATCGTTTAACTGGGTTAGAACAAGATAAAATTCATGCTGAGTATGAAGAGTTATTAATACAAATCAAAGAATTGCTTTCGATCCTGAGTAGCCCTGAACGATTGATGCGAGTGATTCGAGAAGAGCTAATTACGATTCGAGAAGAATTTGGTGATACAAGACGTACTGAAATTATTAATAATCATGAAGATATTTTAATTGAAGACTTAATTGAAGATCAGCCGGTAGTTGTGACAATTTCGCGCGAAGGTTATGCTAAAATACAAGAGTTAGATGTGTATCAAGCACAGCGTCGTGGTGGTAAAGG
This sequence comes from Gammaproteobacteria bacterium, assembly GCA_041740675.1. Lineage (GTDB taxonomy): Bacteria > Pseudomonadota > Gammaproteobacteria > JBGSLN01 > JBGSLN01 > JBGSLN01. Next base: position 14,084 of record JBGSLN010000199.1, read on the forward strand.
CAAAACCGCGACTCAAGTTAAAGAAGAAGATTTTGTTGAACATTTATTAATTGCGCATACACACGACACAATATTATGTTTTAGTAATGCAGGTAAAGCATATTGGTTGAAAGTGTATCAATTACCCATGGCTAGTCGTATTTCGCGTGGTAAGCCAATCGTTAATTTGTTGCCGTTAGAGAAAGATGAAAAAATCAATGCAATATTGCCTTTACGTGAATATTCAGAAAATCAATTTATTGTGATGGCTACCGCAAATGGCACGATTAAAAAAGCCAAGTTGACTGATTTTGCACGACCGCGTTCATCGGGTTTGATTGCATTAGAATTGTTAGAGGGTGATAAACTTATTGGTGTGGGAATCACTGATGGAGTCCAAGATATTATGTTATTCAGTAATGAAGGGAAAGTGATTCGATTTGAAGAAAATTTAGTTCGACCTATGGGACGTACTGCTCGAGGTGTTCGTGGTATTAAATTAAAAGCTGATCAAAAAGTTATTTCATTGGTTGTAGTACAAGCTGGAGGAGCAATTTTAACAGCAACTGAGAATGGTTATGGAAAACGTACAGCCATTGAGGAATACCGCACTACTGGCCGTGGTGGTCAAGGTGTGATTTCAATACAAGTTACAGAGCGTAATGGTGCGGTGGTTTCAGCATGTCAAGTATTTGATGATGATGAAGTTATGTTGATTAGCGCGGGTGGCACAGCTGTGCGTACACCTGTGAATCAAATCTCTGTGATAGGGCGTAATACACAGGGTGTTCGATTAATTAATTTGAGTGAAGGTGAGAAGTTGGTGGGGGTGGGGCCTATTAAGGAAATAAAAGAATCAGTAGCTATT
>JBGSLN010000200.1:0-3030 GCA_041740675.1 Gammaproteobacteria bacterium
GTTTGAGCGACAGCATGATGTGTATTGCGTATCAGAATATAATCTTTTTGATACAGGTTACAGATGGTTTTCAGTTGTCGGATTAAGTCTTGTGCGGGCATCATGTTTACAACTCCAGAATTAAATTTAATGTGGTATCAATGGACCTCCATGACTTCATATTTCCCTCTGCGAAATCTGAGTATAAAATGTTCAATTCTAAAATAAAAATGAATATTAGTTTGTTAATTTATAACTTTAAGTTATGGATTATTTACAACAACTGCTATTTATAGTTGACGTATTGATAAACTCATTCGGAAATTCAACAGTATTCTTCTGATACAGCAGCAATCGACGAGTAGCATAGGAAAACGAAGCGTGGTTGCTGAGAAGACTATGGTCGGATGATTACATATTAAAAGAATTACAACTAATACCTTTCTCATTGTCTGTCTCTTTGCTACAATGGTCTCCCGTCAGTTTGTAATCTAACGGCGGAGTTCGCATGACTAAATATATTTTCGTTACCGGTGGTGTAGTTTCTTCTCTTGGCAAAGGGATAGCTTCAGCATCTCTCGCAGCTGTTCTTGAATCTCGTGGTTTAAAAGTCACCTTAGTTAAATTAGATCCTTATATCAATGTCGATCCAGGCACTATGAGTCCATTTCAACATGGCGAAGTATTCGTGACTGATGACGGCGCGGAGACTGATCTAGATTTAGGTCATTATGAACGTTTTGTTCGCACCACAATGATGAAACGTAATAATTTCACCAGTGGCAGCGTATATGCTACTGTTATTCAACGCGAGCGGCGCGGTGATTACTTAGGCGCTACTGTACAAACCATTCCGCACATAACTGATGAAATCAAACATAGAATTCGTGAAGGCGCAAATAGTGCAGATGTTGCATTGATTGAAATTGGCGGAACAGTGGGTGATATAGAATCATTACCCTTTTTAGAAGCAATCCGGCAAATGCGGATTGAACTTGGCTCACAAAATGCTATTTATATGCACTTAACTTTAGTGCCATACATTCCAACAGCAGGCGAAGTCAAGACAAAACCTACACAGCATTCTGTAAAAGAATTGCGATCTATCGGTATTCAACCTGATATTTTAATTTGTCGTTCTGAAAAAGAGCTTCCTTCAGATCTTAGCAAGAAAATTGCATTATTTACTAATGTTGATGAACAGGCGGTATTTGCCCTGTCAGACGCTAAGTCGATTTATGAAATTCCGTTAATCATGCATAGATTGGGAGTGGATGCTGTAGTTTGTGAAAAATTACACTTGACCACTAAAGAAGCAGATTTACATGAATGGGAAGCTGTAGTAAAAGCTATTAAAACGCCTACGCAACAAGTCACCATCGCGATGGTTGGCAAATATACCGATTACACAGATGCTTATAAATCATTGAATGAAGCTTTGATTCATGCAGGAATAAAAACGAATTCAAAAGTAATTATTAAATACATTGAGGGGCAAAAATTAGAGCAAGAAGGTATTAGTCTGCTCTCAAAAACTCAACCTGATGGAATTTTAGTTCCTGGCGGTTTTGGCGATCGCGGGATAGAAGGAAAAATTATGGCTGTGCAATATGCGCGAGAAAATAATATTCCTTATTTTGGCATTTGTTTGGGAATGCAGGTTGCTATCATTGAAATTGCGAGGCATAAAGCCAATATGCCAGAAGCCAATAGTACAGAATTTAATACAAAAACGCCTTATCCAGTTGTGGGATTAATTACTGAATGGATGGATGCTACGGGCAAAGTTGAGAAACGTTCAAACCAAACTGAATTAGGTGGTACCATGCGCTTAGGTGCTCAAATTTGCCAATTAGTGCCTGGTAGTTTAGCTAGCAAAGTTTATAAATTAGAAAAAATTATTGAACGACACCGTCATCGTTATGAGGTTAATAATAATTTATTAGGCAAAATTGAAGAAGTGGGAATAAAAGTTTGTGGCCGTTCTGAAGATAATGAATTAGTAGAAATGATCGAGTTGCAAGGCCATCCTTGGTTTTTGGCATGTCAATTCCATCCTGAATTCAAATCAACCCCAAGAGATGGGCATCCAATTTTTACAGGATTTATTAATGCTGCAATCAACTACAGTAAAAACAAACTGATGATAAATAAAGAGGTAAGTTCTAATGAAACTATGTAACTTTGAAGTAGGTCAGCGACGGCCCTTCTTTTTAATTGCTGGGCCTTGTGTAGTTGAAAGTGAGCAATTGGCAATAGAAACAGCTGGAATTTTGAAAGAAATTACCCATGAGTTGAAAATTAATTTCATTTATAAATCATCATATGATAAAGCTAATCGTTCTTCAATTGAGAGCTTTCGCGGATTAGGTATTGATGAAGGCTTGCGAATTTTACAAAAAGTTAAAGATGAAGTGGGTGTGCCCGTATTAACAGATGTTCATGAAGATTCTCCATTAGACGAAGTAGCCAGTGTAGTTGATGTTTTACAAACTCCCGCATTTTTATGCAGACAAACCAATTATATACAGCGAGTAGCTGCATTAAATAAACCAGTGAATATTAAAAAAGGCCAATTTCTTGCACCTTGGGACATGAAACACGTGGTTAAAAAAGCCAAAGCCACCGGCAATCAACAAATTATGGTGTGTGAACGCGGAGTGAGTTTTGGTTATAATAATTTAGTATCAGATATGCGTGCATTACCTATCTTGAAAGAGACTGGCTGCCCTGTAGTATTTGATGCAACACATTCTGTGCAATTACCAGGGGGACAGGGCGCATGTTCAGGCGGGCAGCGAGAATTTATTCCTGTGCTAGCCCGTGCAGCGGTTGCTGTTGGTGTAGATGGAATATTTATGGAAACTCATCCAAATCCAGATAAAGCTCTGAGTGATGGTCCAAATGCTTGGCCATTAGCACAAATTCGCGAACTATTAATTCAATTACAGTCAATTGATGCTGTTGTAAAAAAATAACGTAGCCTGCTGGAACAACAGCTTCTTCAGGCTTACTTAACAATTTACCTCCAGATTAATTTAGCGTAAAATG
>JBGSLN010000201.1:0-3065 GCA_041740675.1 Gammaproteobacteria bacterium
AGTGAAAGTCATGTAGGTACAAATCATAAATACATAGCGAAAATAGAATAAATATGCTGGCAATGATGCAGCTAATTTTAATTTTTTTTTTCATAACATCTTATGGGTATGCAATTCACATTGCTGGTTTTTATAAGCTAAATATTTTTTACGAGACGCTTGTCGCAAGTCGGGTTCATTAGGAACAATTTCGATAATGCGTTCTAAATTATTTAAGTTTGTTAACGTCTCATCACTTAAATTTATCACTATTGAATGATTATTTAACTGAACAACAGTGCCTAAATGAATCGGCGTTTCAGATGCAATTGCATCGGTTATTAAACAATGTGGAATAAAGCTAATATCATGAAATGTCCACAACAATTTATTGAAAGTTTCACATTCATTCATAGTGTTTAATGCAACAAAAACTTGAGAAGATTTGTGGATCTTCTCAAGCAAGCGACAAGCAAAAGGATAAACTCCAGCGGCAGTTTGTTGTCCTAGTAAATAAAAATCAACTCGTGTCATTATAATTGTAGAACCTTATGATTGTCTTGTTACATTCAATAAATATTGCACTAATAATGGTACAGTCCGACCAGTCGCAGATTTTTTATTACCACTAATATTAGAGACACCAGCAATATCGATATGCGCCCAAGGTGTTTCTTTAACAAACTTTGCCAAAAAACATGCCGCAATGCTAGCGCCGCCTTCACGTGTAAGAGCAGCATTCATCATGTCCGCAGTAGTGCTTTCCAAAGCTTCAAAATACTCTTCACACATGGGTAGTTGCCACACTGGTTCAGAAGCTTGCTTGCCAGCTAATTTTAATTGTTCAGCTAAGGTTTCATTTTCAGTAAAAAACCCTGGCATCACTCGACCTAAAGCCATCACCATTGCGCCAGTTAAGGTAGCAATATCGATCATTACTTTGGGTTTATATTCTTGTTCGATGTAAGTGAGAGTGTCACATAAAACCAAACGTCCTTCGGCATCAGTATTAGTAATTTCTACTGTTTGGCCAGACAACGTTTTTACAATGGCTTCAGGTTTGATCGCATTGCCATCCGGCATATTTTCAGCTGCGGCTAATGCACCTACAACATTAATAGGTAAATTTAATTCTGCAATTGCCTTAATGACTCCTAAAACTGTGGCCGCACCACACATATCAAATTTCATCTCTAACATAGAAGCGGCAGGTTTCAAAGATATACCACCAGAATCAAACGTAATGCCTTTGCCAATTAATGCAATCGGTGCTGTGGTTTTATCTCCACCTTTATATTCGAGAATTATTAATTTTCCAGCTTCTGCACTGCCTTTCGATACAGCAACAAAAGCACCAAAGCCCATTTTCTCTAAATTCTTTTCATCAAAGATTTTTACTTTTAGAGGGGAGTGTTGTTTTGCTAATCTCTGTGATTCATCTGCTAAATAAGTAGGGGTGCAATCATTACAAGGCAAATTAGCTAAATTTTTTGTTAACTCAATACCTGAAGCAATTGCAGTAGCTTCATGAATAGCATCTTCACACGTTGCCATGTCTTGTGCAGATGTTGCAGCAAATATAATACACTTAAGCGCAGAAGGTTCGCTATTCTTAGACTTATATTTTTCAAATTTATAAGTTGCATTAAAATAGCTTAGAATGGCTTCTCGAACATGCCAATGAATATCTCGGCCACTCATTGCTAATTCTGTTAAAAACAACCCAATGGATTGATACTTTGTTGTTTCTAAAGTAGAAATGACGCTTTTGATAATTTGAGAGTAATTCTTTTCTTTTAAATTTTTAGGGTTGCCGCAGCCTACGAGTAATAGTCTTTTTGTAGGTAGGTTTGGTAAATCAGATAATAAGAGTGTTATGCCCAACTTGCCGTTAAAATCCCCATGCATCAAGCACTCTGAGATATAGTTTTTGCAATAAGAATCAAGTTGTTTTGCAGTAGGTGTTAATTCACCATTTTCAAAAACTCCAACCACAATACAATCAAGCTGTTGCTTGTCTACAGTGAGAGTATTTACAGAAAATTTCATAGGAATTCCTCATTTAATCATGTTATGCTCAGGCGCATAATTGTGATTATACAGAAAACAATGCTGATTTTTAAATATTTAACCAAAGAAGTTTTAAGTGCGTTATTTGCGATAACATTTGTGTTGATGCTTATCTTTATGAGCACACAATTTGTGCATTATTTGGGAGATGCAGCTTTTGGTGGTAGATACAATACCTCAATAGTTTTTCATATTATGGCGTTACAAGTTCCATATTTGCTTGGGCTTTTACTTCCTTTAGGATTTTATTTGGCAGTGTTGATTGCTTATGGTCGATTACATGCGGATCGTGAAATGCTAGTATTGAATAGTTGTGGATTCAGTGAAGGAAAGTTATTAGCTAATACCTTGATAATGGCTGCGGCTGTAGCCATTATTGTCGCCATACTCTCTTGTTGGGTTGCTCCTTATGTTGCGAAAGCCCAAAAAGAACTGGTTGAGAAGGCACAGTCAGAACCACTGATAGAAACTATCATGCCCGGACGATTTTATAGTCTAGATGGTGGTCGACAAATATTTTATATCGAATCTATTTCGCGAGATCATAAGACGATCAAAAATATTTTTGTTGCCAACCAGTCTTCAGCAAATCAACAAAAAGAAGGTAATGATTGGAGTGTGACTTCAGCTAAACAAGGTTATCAATTTGAAGGAAATCAACATTTACTCATCGTGCAAGATGGTAATCGTTATGAAGGTATACCAGGTGATAATCAATTTCAAGTACAACACTTTGTCAAGCTACGTTGGTTGATAGCCGATCAAACGGTTAATGACATTAATTCTCCCGATGTTATACCATTTGATACTTTGCTAAGTATAGGAATGAGTGATCCTCAAAATGCAGCAGAATTGCAATGGCGGATTTCCTTACCATTATCCGTTATTTTATTGACGTTACTTGCCTTACCTTTATGTAAAGTTAATCCTCGACAAGGTAAGTTCGCGCAGTTTTTACCCGCAGTGCTAATTTATATATTTTATGCCAATATGATGTTTGTTGGAAGAAGTTGGAT
>JBGSLN010000202.1:0-7789 GCA_041740675.1 Gammaproteobacteria bacterium
TCTTTAAAGCATCAAATAATTTTTGCCATGAGGGGGGTAACTCATCAAATCCCAATAAAAAGATTTTTTGAGGTAATGATTTTGGTTTTTGCTGTTGATTAATACAATTTAATAGTTGTTCTGGCAAATGATGAACATCAATATAGTTATTATTGTTACAGTAGTCTGAATAAATCCTTAGCCAGTTATAAAACTGTCTCCAATCGAGTGCTTCTGAAAATTCTATTTCATTGACTGGAACTTGCCATAACACTAACATTCGCATCGCTTCAATAGCTTGTTTAACAGTTGCATCTAATTTTAACAATTCTACAGTATCAAAATTATCATAGATGATTCGCTGCCAGATATACTCAACTTGTTCATCATTTAACAGTTGTTCATTTTGTTGAGAACAAGTTATCCATAGTTGCTGTAACCAATCAACTATAGGTAATACTTTCAAGCTGGGCCACACAGTTCTTTGTTGTTGTAAGTGCCATGAATTGAGTTGTTCATTCAGAAATGAACATAAACGTCTATTAGGTGTTAAAACCACAGCATTTTGAGTTAATTGTGAAAAAATTGCATTTAGATTCATTTGCCTCTGATTTTAAAGAAAGTATCGAGAAGCTTTCAAAATAGCTTTCTTAGATAAAATGTCAATGAAAAAAGGTATTTCTATATAAAAAAAATAATTGACTTTGAAAAATACTCACAAACAGCAAAGTAAATTGTGCACAAGTCTATGTCTAAAAAGATCAAGAATGTATAAGTCATTGATTTTTGCCACTTAAAACCATGTTATTTATTTAACTAATTGAAAAATAATGATTTATTGATTTGGTTAACTTGTCATCAATTTGAGTTTGAAGCAGTTATTTAAAGGAAAATTGCTGTTTGCTAATATGATTTCCACAAAGTTATCCACAGATATTGTGAGTAACTTTTCTTAGAATAAATACATAAAGCAAGAACCAATAAATTTTATTGACTATAGTGAATTTACTTAAGTTGAAACTTCTGTATTAGTAGAAACACTCTGAAAAGCTACTTCAACTTCTAAACCTTTTCCAGAATCAGGCGTACCTAAACGTAATTGAGCATTATGCAATTGTGCTATTTGTTGCACGATAGCTAACCCTAATCCGCTTCCAGGACTTTTATTTCCTAATACCCTAAAAAATCTTTCAAATACGCGTGCGCGAAGCTCAGCAGGAATTCCTGGGCCATTATCAGTCACTTTTAATATAACTTTATCTAACTTATTAGCAACGCTAATAGTAATTTTGCCATTTTCCGGAGTATAACGAATAGCATTATCAACCAAATTTCTGATTAAAATACTTAGTGCTGTAATATTACCTTGTATTATAGCCGGATGAAATTCATCACTCAGCAACTCAATGTCAATATCTTTGTCTAATGCTAGAGGAGCAAGTTGAGCGACAATTTCAGCAGCAAGCTTGCTTAAATCAAGTAAACAGGAATCAACCAATGTATTAGATTCTGGAACTAGACGACTTAAAGTTAAGAGCTGCTGAACTATATGAGTACAACGATCAACACCGATAATTGCATTCTGTAATAGTTTATGACGTTCTTCTTCATTATCCGCTTTCAATGCTACTTGGGCTTGTGTTTTTAATGCAGCGAGCGGAGTACGTAATTCATGCGCAGCATCCCCCGCAAAACGTTTTTCTCGTTCAATTGCTTGATGTAAGCGTTGAAAAAGTTTGTTCAATTCAATTACTAGAGGCTTTATTTCTTTTGGAACTGATTGTGCATTCACGGGATCTAAGAAGTTGGGTGCTCGATGAGAAACTTCATATGTAACCCTAAGTATACTTTTTAAACCTTGACCGACAATCAACCAAATGAGTATTGCAGCAATGGGATAAACAATTAGCATGATATAAATATCATCAACAGCCAAGCTATGAGCCAATAATATTTGTGAAGTGAATTGCTCTGCTACAGTGATATAAATTTTCTGCTTAGAATTATATCTACTAAAGGCACGCCATTTTACACCATTAACTGTGATATTAGCAAAACCATCTCTTGATTTTAAAAACGAAATATTAGGAGCATCTGCTGAATGCAATACTAATTTTCCATCATCATTCCATACTAAAAACTGATATTTCTCTTCATACTTTAGTAAATTTTGTTCATCGGCTGTTTTCAATGATTTTTTTATATCGCTAGGAATATCATCCAATCCCTGTTGTAACTTTACTAAATCACGTGAATGGAAGTCTTGACCTAAAAGCGCTTGAAAATCAAAACTAGCTTGACCTAATAATAAATCTAAATGAAGACGAATATCCTTGCTGTCTAAATAGTAATTTCCTACAGCCGTTAAAAAAGTAGCCATAATTATAGTGAGTAAAAGATTGATAAGAAGGAAATTACGAATTGAAACTTTCATTGATTTTTATTCATGGTCTATTTTTTCGGCCATATATCCAACACCGCGAATTGTGCGAATAATATTCCCACCAAATTTTTTTCGAAGATTATGTATATGAACTTCTAAGGCATTACTATCAACATCTTCTTCCCAGCCATATAAGCTTTGCGTCAATTGTTCACGAGATAAGACGTTTCCTGCATTTTCTAACAACTTTTGTAGCAAAGCAAACTCTCGACGAGGAATATTCACTTCTTCTCCATCAACTTTTACAATATGTGAAGCAGGATCAAGAGTAATATTTCGATAAACAACAATGGTATCAATTCTATTTAAGAAACGACGCTGTAAAGCACGTAAGCGGGCACAAAGCTCATCTAAGTCAAAAGGTTTTGTTAAATAATCATCAGCACCACTATCAAGGCCTTTAACACGATCTTCAATGGTTTCTCTAGCTGTTAGAATCAATACGGGTATAGTGATGCCTTGTTCACGCATTTGCTGTAATACAGCAAGACCAGATAATTTCGGTAGCCCAATATCTAAAACTACTATATCAAAAACTTCAGTTCGTATTGCTTGAGATGCTGAAAGGCCATCTTTAAACCAATCAACCGTGTAGCCATTTTGGATGAGTCCAGTACGAACTCCATCACCAAGCAATTCATCGTCTTCGACAAGTAGTAATCTCATTAATCTATATCCATCATTTAATGTATTATAAGAATATCAATATTTTACTTAAAAACCAATATCTTCAATTATAGCCTATATCGTTTAAGCAAATCTGCATAATCATCAATTCGGCGATCTCGTAAAAATGGCCAAATGCGTCTAACGGATTCACTGCGGCTCTTATCAATCTCGCTGATTAAGATAGTTGGATGTATATCAGCTTGTTTTAAGATTTCTCCTTGAGGTCCAGCAATAAAACTATTGCCCCAAAACTGAATTGAGCCCATTGAACTTTGCTCTAACCCAACTCGATTACAACTGACTAAGGGTAAGCCGTTTGCAATTGCATGCCCACGCTGCACGGTAAGCCACGCCGTTAATTGCCGTTGTTTTTCAGCGTCAATATCAGTAGGTACCCAACCAATTGCTGTGGGATAAATTAAAATTTCAGCACCGGCTAACGCCATCAGTCTTGCAGCTTCAGGAAACCATTGATCCCAGCAGACTAAAACTCCCAATTTTCCCAAAGATGTTTGAATTGGATTAAATCCCAAATCTCCTGGAGTAAAATAAAATTTTTCATAAAATCCAGGATCATCAGGAATATGCATCTTACGGTATTTTCCCGCAATTTCCCCATTTTTTTCGATAACTATAGCCGTATTATGATAAAGCCCTGCCGCACGTTTCTCAAAGAGTGACGCCACAATCACAACTTTCAATTCTTTAGCTATCGCTGAAAGTTTTTCGCTAGTGGGGCCAGGAATAGATTCAGCTCGATCAAACTCAATCGTTTTTTCTTCTTGGCAAAAATACGGGCCACAATGTAATTCTTGCAACACAATTAATTCTGCGCCTAAAAGAGCAGCTTGTTGAATGTTTGTCAATGTTTGTTCTAAGGTAAGTGTGGAATCCGCAGGTAGTTGTTCTTGAATTAAAGCGACAGTAAATTTGCTCTTCATGGCAACACTCCTTTGGGCAATTGCATCGTTAAGCAGTGTAAGCTGCCAAACTCTCTAATAATATGTTGACTCGCTATGCCAATAATCGTTCTATCTGGAAAAACGTCTTTCAAAATATGCTCAGCAATTTTGTCAGCAGGATCTGCATAATTAGGCACTAATACAGCATCATTAATTATTAAAAAATTAGCGTAAGTCAAAGGCAATCGTTGCCCAGCTGTGTTGAATTGTGCTTTAGGCCAGGGCAGGGGAATCAGTTGATATTTTTGACCTTCAATGTTAGTAAAACTTTGTAATTGTTGTTCCATCTTTTGCAATTCAACAAAATGTTGATCAGTAGGATCATCGCATTTAACATAGCAAATTTGATTATCAGAAATAAAACGAGCTAGAGTATCAATATGACTATCAGTATCATCGCCAGCTAGATAGCCATAGTCTAACCACATGGTTTTTTGTACTCCAAAATATTCCGTAAAAATTTTTTCGAATTGCTCTTTAGTAAAATTATTTCTTTTTTTTGAAAGTAAACAATTGGACGTTGTTAACAGTTCATGTTTTGCATTGACTTCAATGCTGCCACCTTCAAGAATAACATTGATAGTTTGAAAACGATTTGCAGAAAAAATGCCTTTTTCTTTTAACGTTGCATTAATCGCATTGTCTAATTGATATTTATATTTTTGTCCCCATCCATTAAATTGAAAATCCAAAAGTTTAATTTGATCCTTATCATCTAACACAGAGAGAGGGCCATGATCTCTAGCCCATCTATCGTTTGATGGAACAATTGCAAAAATTACTTGATTCAAATCAATATTCACAAGAGTAAATTTCTGAGCTAAATATTCTTTGTGTTTTATGTCAAAGCACACGACTAACAATTTTTCATGGAGCGAAATAGTTTTTGCAAATTTCAACATTTCCTCTTCAATATTATTTAAGTTGTCAGTCCAGTCACTATAAGTATGCGGCCAAGTCAACATAATGGCATCTTGTGCAGACCATTCTGGAAGTAAATTCATTGCAGTGCTCCGTATAAGTCATGTGTTTTACAAGGGATAATATGAAGATTTTTTTATTAAAATGCAAGTTTAAGTAGAGTAGTCATTGTTAAATTTTAAAAAAATATTATGAACTTAATCTCCTTTAACCGCGATGCGTTATCACAAATTTATTGACGCAAGTTATAATTCACTATACGCTGCAAACTGGCAAATACCTAAATAATTCAGGGATTTATTATCATGAATGTAAAAGATATTAAAAATAAAGCTTATGCAATGCCATTTCATAGTCCTTCTTATCCCCCTGGTCCCTATCGATTTATTAATCGGGAGTTTCTTATTATCAAATATGAAACTGATTTGGATGCATTAAAAGCAATTGTGCCTGAGCCTTTGAAAGTCGTTGGACCTTATGTCAATTTTGAGGTGATCGCTATGCCCGATTCTCAGGGCTTTGGTTGTTATACTGAGTCTGGTCAAGTTATTCCGATACAATATGAAGGTAAGCCTGGTAATTATGTTCACGCAATGTATCTGGATGATGTTTCACCGATTGTTGGTGGGCGGGAAATTTGGGGTTTCCCCAAAAAGTTTGGTTCGCCATGGCTAGGTATTGGCGGTAATAAAGACACATTAGGCGGAATTCTCGATTATGGACGTCAGCGAGTTGCGACTGCAACAATGGGCTATAAATATCAAACTGTAGATTCGGGTATAGTTTTAGAAAATATGGCTACGCCCAATTATTTATTAAAAATTATTCCTCATGTTGATGGCACTGTGCGTATATGTGAACTCATTCGTTATTACACTACAAATGTTCAGATCAAAGGTGCTTGGACTGGCCCATGCGCACTAGAATTAAGTTCTCATGCGTTAGCACCGTTAAACGATTTACCGGTTAAGCGTATTATTTCAGGGTTACATTTTGTTTCCGATTTAACGCTTGATTTTGGTGAAGTAGTTTTTGATTATCTTAATCATTAAAAATCAATGCAGGTAATGATATGTATTTTAGGCATGGTGAATTCCATCGAATTGAACGTATAGGTTGGCTACGTGCTGCCGTTCTTGGGGCAAATGATGGAATTATTTCAACAGCCAGTTTGTTGATTGGTGTTGCTGCAGCCCAGACAACCCATAGTGGAATATTAATTGCTGGAGTAGCCGCATTGACTGCGGGGGCCATGTCAATGGCAGCGGGTGAATACATTTCAGTGAGTTCACAAGTAGATATTGAAAATGCTGAAATTCAACGTGAAAAACTCGAGCAAGAAACTGACTTACCCGCAGAAATTGAAGAACTGACATCTATTTATGTCAAATACGGCCTTGATCATGCTCTTGCAATACAAGTTGCGAAACAACTGATGGCGCATGATGCATTAGGCTCACATATACGTGATGAATTGGGCATTACTAAAACACTCAAAGCACGACCATATCAAGCAGCCTTATTTTCTGCATGTAGTTTTTCTATTGGCGCGGTTTTACCTATCATCGTGGCCATTCTTACCCCAACGAATTATTTTATCTTTGCTATTTTTGTTACTGCAATTTTCTTTTTAGCATTTCTGGGTGGTTTAGCTGCAAAAATTGGCGGTTCCAGAATAGTCGTAGGTGCAACTCGTGTTACCTTATGGGGAACGTTAGCTATGCTGCTAACAGCCATCATTGGTTCTCTGTTCGGGAGCAGTTAAATTTGAATCTCTCGTTTTTTTAATAGATGTCTTCATGCCAAACCCATTTTTTTGTAGGCTTTTCCTTTTTTTCTTATATAATATGAGCGCTGTTTAGTTGTAACAAGAGGAAAAACCAATGTCATTACCATCAGATTTACAAATCAAAATCGAAAAATTTTATTCAGTTCTTTCAGAGATTTCAGAAAATACGCCAGAAGATGAAAAAGATCAAATCGAAGATTGGTTGGCGATGGCTATGAGTATATCTGGAACTACAAGTAGCTTGGATACGCTTCCCCAAGCGAGCATTGATTTTTTTAAGACATTTGAAAATGATGATAAACATCGAGCACTTGCTGATATTGCTAAGGAAATTGTGTCATATGCAAACGCACAACCCATTATTTCAAATATGAATTTATCATTTAACTTTGAAAGTCCGTTATTTACTAATCCAAAGTTAAGCAGTGCTATAGATCAGATCCAAAATGATATTAAGGATAGTTATGCTTTAGCGATATCATGTGTAAAAGAAAAGACATTTGAACAAACCATTTTAATGGAAGCAAAGAAATTTGTCGATAATTGTAATCTCTTAGCACGAAGTCCCGGACCAGTTAAAAAAGGTCAAGCTATTTATGAAAAGTTATGTAAACTTGATATGCCTATCATTGAAGACTTCAAATCTTCATTTGAAAGGTTTCTATCTTGCTGTAAAGAATATATCATAGAAAATTGCTTGATTGATATCAATCGTGAATTAACCAATATAAATTCTAATCAATCTGCTGTTGCTGAGTTTAAAGCATATATAAGAAAGATTGTCGATAATCGTGCGTATTTGCATATAGATCAAGAAAGTCAAGATATGGATCCCATCTATGCTTTTCAAGTGGCCTTTGCTGATCATAATGAAATTCAAAAATTAATCACTACAATTCTAACAATTTCAGATCCATTTACTCTAGCAATCGATGATTCTAAAACTAAAAAATATTTAGTCAAAAATCTATATTCATGATCAATTATTATTTTTTGGAGATAATTAATCAGAGACAACCATTCATA
>JBGSLN010000203.1:0-5043 GCA_041740675.1 Gammaproteobacteria bacterium
GCTTTAAAGATATTTATGGAAATACATAATTTCGATTTTAGTAGTGCTTGTAAACTTAAACAGCGCATTGAATTTTCAAATTTTACTGACGAATTAACAACTATGATTAATTGGGCAAAACAGCAATACCTTTCAAATGCACCCCAAACTATTGCTTGCATTATTCCAAATCTTGCAAATAAACGACCCCAGATTGAAAAAGCTTTCATTAAAGCCTTCGCACCCGAAGTATTTTTAGGATTGAATGACAAAGATGAGATGCCTTTCAACATTTCGGCAGGCCAACCTTTATCAAAATTTAAAATAATTAATAGCGCACTAAAATTTTTGAATCTGGACCAGAAGCAGTTATCAATGTCGACCATAAAGTTTTTATTACGCAATACTTATATCATTGGTTACTATAAAGAATATTCACAGAGAGTCGCCTTAGAAATTAAAATTTCAAATCTACAAAGATATTCATTGAGTTATGATCATTTTTTTAAACTTTTACAACAATACTGCCCTATTTTGGCATTGCATTTTCAAAAATTTATTTCTATTCCCAGAGAAGATAAGGCTTCAATCTTGAATTGGCTCAATTTTTTTAATAGAAAATTAGAAGCTTTAGGTTGGCCAGGGGATCGCGAATTATCAAGTCAAAACTATCAGTTAGTTTTTCGATTCAAAGGTTTGTTTAATGAGATGCTGAATTTAGATGGAATATTCAACCAATTTTCATATCAGCAAATAAAAGAGTTACTCTTAAAACGGGCAAATGATACTTTATTTCAAGTAAAAACCCCAAAAAAGGATATTCAAGTTTTAGGGAATCTAGAAGCTGCAGGTATGATTTTTGATAAAATATGGATCATGGAAATGAATGATAAACAATGGCCTGCAGCAACAAATCCGAATCCATTTATTCCCCATCGCTTGCAGCGCACTTATCAATTACCGCATTCAAGTGCGGAACGAGAACTGCTTTTTTCTACAACTTTATTGCATCGATATTTTAACAGTGCAATAGAAATATATTTGAGTTATGCAAAAGAAGATGGCGAACAAGAATATAATTGCAGTGCTCTTATTGAAAATATACCCTTGATCAAAACTGAAGTAATATCGATAGAGTTAATGGATAAAATTCGTGGAGAAAGTAAATTTGAAAGCTTAGAAGATAATCAAGCACCTTGTATTTCTACAATTGAACTAGCAACCATTAAAGGTGGTACTAGCATATTAGCTAAACAAGCTGCATGTCCCTTTCAAGCATTTGCTACCTTTAGACTCCAAGCTAAATCTACACCTCTACCACAACCAGGGTTAACTGCTCTAGAAAGAGGCATGATTATTCATGCAACACTCGATATTTTTTGGCAACAAATTAAAACTCAATCTCATCTTTGTAAATTATCTGAAGCTGCTTTAAATGAAATTGTTGCTTCATCCGCTCATTCAGCTATTCTTTCAATTAATATGCAACTTTATCATTCTTCCGCTAAACTATATAAGCTAGAACTTCAACGCGTTGTTAAATTAATACTGAAATGGCTGGAGTTTGAAAAACAACGAGAAAAGTTTTATGTCATTGCAACTGAACAAGCACTACAAACTGAATTTGCTGGGCTTCCATTAAAAATAAGAATAGATAGAATTGATCAATTAGAAACTGGCGCGTTACTCTTAATTGATTATAAAACAAATATTACTTCTATTAATCGATGGTTTGGTGAGCGTTTAGATGAACCACAATTACCGTTATATGCACTGATTTATCCTCAAGCAGTTGATGGGATTATTTTTTGCCAAATCAAAACAAATGAACTTTCTATCAAAGGGATAGGAAATCTTGAAGCCGCTGACTTAGGCATTAAAAATATTACTGATCTCAATGCAACCACATGTTCAACCTGGAATGAGCAAAAAAAACAATGGCTGAACGATTTGCAAAAATTAACGCATGATTTCATCGCTGGAGTTGCCGTTGTTGATCCTAAAAATGGTAGACAAACCTGCTCTTTTTGTGAGTTAGAAAGTTTATGTCGAATAGGAGATCAAAATGAATATACTCAGTGATCTTCAACAACGGCAAGAAGCCCTAGATGTGAAACATTCATTTTTAATTCAAGCACCCGCAGGCTCTGGAAAAACTGAATTATTAATTCAGCGTTATTTAAAATTATTAAGTGAAGGTGTATTAAACCCTGAAGAAATTATTGCTATAACTTTCACTCGTAAAGCTGCGGGAGAAATGCGACAACGTGTTATTGCTGCATTAGAATCTGTATTAACTGGTAATGCTCCGCTTAATGAGCATCAAACACAAACCAGAAAATTAGCCACTGCAGTGGCAGAAAAAGACGAAGCCAATGGCTGGAAAATCATTCAAAATCCAAGTCGCTTGAGGATCTTAACTATTGACGCATTTTCAGCAAAACTAACAAAGCAAATGCCAATTTTATCGAAATTTGGTTCTCAACCTGAAATTGACGAAAACATTGAAGCATTATTTGAAAAAGCAAGTGAACAAATTTTAACGAATATTGAAGAGGATTTTCAATGGAACGATGCACTAGAGATTTTATTGAGTTATCTTGATAATGACGCCAACAAAGTGCATCGATTATTTGTTTCAATGTTACATAGTCGCGACCAGTGGTTATCTTATATTCTGCAACAGAACCCACGTCAAATCTTAGAAAGTGCATTAGCTAATATTATTGAACATCATTTAGAAAAAGTTTTAACGTTATTAGGTGATGATGAACGCTTATTAAAATTATTAAATTTTGCAGCAAATAACTTAAGCAGCCATCCTCTTAATGCTTATCAAAACGCAAAAATATTTTTCCCTGCTAGCGTTGATTTTTTAACTCAATGGCAAGCACTCGCTAATTTATTATTAACCGAATCAGGTGAATTACGAAGCCGATTTACAAAAAAAGAAGGTTTCCCTCCTATTTCAGAAGCAAAAAATTCTGAAGAAAAACATTTGTTTCAGCAAGCAAAAGAAGATTTACTGAGGCTTGTCAACCAGTGGTCAACTGAAGTTCATATTGTTGAAGCGTTGCGCGTTATAAAATCGTTACCTTCACCACACTACACTGAAGAACAATGGAAAGTTTTAAATGCTCTAGTAGTGTTGTTACCCATTTTAGTAGCTCATTTACATTTATTATTTAAACAAACAGGAACTGTCGACTACACTGAAATTACCTTGCGCGCTTTACAAGCATTAGGACAAGCTGAAAACCCTACTGACTTGGCCTTAGCTTTAGATTATAAAATTAAACATATTTTAGTTGATGAATTTCAAGATACTTCTGTCAATCAATTTCATTTATTAGAATTACTCACCGCTGGGTGGAGTATGAATGATGGCCGTACTTTATTTTTAGTGGGCGATCCAATGCAATCGATATATCGATTTCGTAAAGCAGAAGTAGGGCTATTTATTAAAGCTAGAGATTACGGCATCAATCAAATCCAACTAAAATTTTTACAATTAAAAGTAAATTTTCGTTCTGCCCCAACAATCGTTCAATGGAATAATCAAATCTATAGCAAAATTTTTCCAGAATATGATGACCTGGGCTTGTCTCAAGTCAAATTTTCATCTTCTGAAGCTTATGGAACAATAATAGAGTCGAGTGAAATTAAATTACATCCATATTTTACCAATAATAAAGAAGATGAAGCTACGCAAGTTATTAATACCATTCGAGAAATATACACTCTTCATCCGACTGCCAAAATTGCTATTCTAGTATTAGCGCGTAGTCATCTAGAGATAATTCTAAAAAATCTTAAACAACATCAAATTGCTTATCGTGCTATTGAACTAGAAAATTTATTTCATAATAGTGTTATCCAAGATCTATTATCTTTGACTAAAGCTCTATTAAACTTATCAGACAAAATCGCTTGGTATTCAATATTACGAGCCCCTTGGTGCGGATTATCTCTAGCAGATTTATTAATTATTAAACAAAGCTCCAATAGTGAAATTGTGTTAGATGCGCTTGAGCATTACTTGCTT
Organism: Gammaproteobacteria bacterium; assembly: GCA_041740675.1. Classification (GTDB taxonomy): domain Bacteria; phylum Pseudomonadota; class Gammaproteobacteria; order JBGSLN01; family JBGSLN01; genus JBGSLN01. The sequence goes on from JBGSLN010000203.1 coordinate 4,025, forward strand.
TTGCCTTTATCAAAAACTGGCAAAACTTCACTAGCCCGAATAGTTCCTATTCTTAAACGTGCTTGGCTTTGTTTAAATGATTTTGACTTGAGTTATTTAGTTGAATCTACCTGGCTTGCAATGGGAGGTTCTGTATATATCAATGATAAAGATAGTATTAATATCAGACGTTTTTTTGAATGCCTTGAAGGCTTTGAAAATAAACATGACCTTAATGACTTATCTGTTTTAGAAAAAAAACTGCAAAAACTCACAGCGGATTCTCCAATGCCTATTGGAAATTTCATTGAAGTGATGACTATTCATAAATCCAAAGGACTTGAGTTTGATGCTGTGCTGATTCCTGGCTTAGATAGATCAACTCGCGGTGACGACCATCAACTTTTAGTATGGCAAGAAATTCCTTTACCAAAACGGGATGCGGAACTATTATTAGCGCCGATCAAATCCACAAAAAAAGATTCTATTTATGATTATATTCGATATTTAGAAAAAGAAAAATTAAACAGCGAATTAAATCGATTGTTGTATGTCGCAACTACACGAGCGAAGCATCATTTACATTTATTTTTTTCCGTTGAGTTGGACGAACATGATCACAAAAAAATTAAAGAACCCAAAGCAGGTAGCTTACTTGTTCAATTATGGCCAGCAATTAAATCAGAAGTTGCAAGGGCAGATAATGAAAAAGTTTTAGCACAGGTTGAATATGCTTCTAGTGTTGAAAAACTTTTGAAGCGTATTCCTCCAACGTGGCAGCATCCTTACTATAATAAATCTGAAAGTGCAGTTTTCAAAAATCAAAATTCACTCATGATCAATCGTCGATATGCAAATTGGCAGTTTGAACAACAAAAGATTTTGGGTACAGTATTTCATAAAGTAATAGAAAGTTTACCTTTTTCAACTATTAATGAATGGTCTAATTTTTCCACAGAAAAGAAATATTCTTTAGTTTCATCGATTATTAAACCTCATAATGTGCCTAATGATTTTTTTCCGGATTTTATTCAAATATC
>JBGSLN010000204.1:0-10077 GCA_041740675.1 Gammaproteobacteria bacterium
ATAGAATAAAGTAAACTTAAAATAAATAAAAATAGAATAAATTCTTTATTTATGAAAATTTCCACATAATTCTTGATTGCTTTCTTAAAAGAAAACTTATCTACAATAAAAGTCGGCGATACGGTGGTAATAAAAAATGTGTTACCAATTAAAAGTAGCAAACTATAAATGAATAATACTATAAACAACATCCGCCAGTTGGCAAACATTAAAATATAGCCACCCATCATGGGTGTGATAATTGAGATAATAGAAATAGCCACTAAAACAATGGAAATAATTTTATTTATTTCCTTTCCTGAAAATTGATCTCTGGCAATTGCTTTTGCAGAGATAATCAAACCTCCTTCTGCGATACCTTGTAATAATCGACCTATTAAGAAGAAATGAATATTTCTTGCAAATAAAATAACAATAATGCCTATTAGATTGATAATTAAACTCAAGAGAATAATTTTTCGTCTGCCATATAAATCGGATAAAACACCTAAAATTAGTGCTGCACAACCTGCACCTAATATGAATAAGCTGATGCTAAATTGTAATAAGCGGGTTGAAGTGTGAAATTCCATGGTGATTACTTGAAAGGCAGGAAGATAGAGCGTTATTGACAACGTTGTTACGGCTGCAAGAGCAATGATGTTTATTAGAGTTATTTTATTTTTGTAGTTCATGATTTGTTATTCCGAGTAACGCCCTGTCATCCTAAGTAAGCCCTGTCATCCTGAGCGTAGCGAAGGTTCTCAGCCAGATTAAAGATCCCTCACTCTGTTCGGGATGACATGAGGTTGCTCATGTATTAATGATCCCTCACTGCGTTCGAGATGACAGCTGTACGTTCGAGATGACAATGAAGACATTAGCAAAAATCTTCATAAAGATCCTTCCATTTTGGATTAAATTGGTTAACAAGCGCGTCTTTCTTTTTTCTTGACCAACCTTTGATTTGTTTCTCTCGAGTAATTGCATCAACGATATTAGCATATGCCTCATAATACACTAAACAATCTAAATTGTATTTTTCTGTAAATCCTTTTTGTAATTTGTTTTTATGTTCATAAACGCGGCGTATTAAATTATTAGTGACTCCTGTATAAAGTACTGTGCCATATTTATTGGTTAATAGATAAATATAATATTCCTTGTTCATCACTTATGTTCTCCTACTCGTATCATGAAATCCTTTGCAATAAGATTCTAATGATTGTTTTAACACCTGTTATTGTAACATTCTGTTTCTCATGCTTTCCAGGAGATCCCTCACTCCGTTCGGGATGACAAACGCCCCTTGTCATCCTGAGTGTAGCGAAGGATCTCCTCCAGGCTGCTCATGATTTTTAATGATCCCTCACTGCGTTCGGGATGACATGCTTCGTTCGACATGACAGCTGTACATTCGGGTTGACAGACTCAATACATACGAATACGTATTGTGAATTATGCTGACTTTTTTTAAGGTTCGGGTTATAGCTCATAGATCTAGAGGTAATTTATGTTAGATACGAATCCACAAAACCTGGTCACTCAAAAAACTGAACCAGAGATAAAAATCCAGGATGCTTCAGAAACTATACCAGATAATTCGAATACTTCGGAAACTGCACCAGATAGCCAAGTTCCCTCAGAAGCTATACCAAAGATCCAACAAACTCCACCAGCCGCTATGCCACCACCAAATGATCTACCACCGCGCTGCCCTATGCCTCTTCCTGAGAATCCAGAAGAAAAAGATCTTCCACCTCCACCCAAATATACTGTTGCAGTCCCACAACCGATCATTTTTTCAGAATTATCTCCAACTGAAAAGGAGGAAAGAAGGAGATCTATTGGGATACTAACAGAGACTCAAGCAATCTTCAGAGCATTCCTTCGAATAAAATCCCTAGCGGAATTTTGGGCAACACTTTGGCGAACAATTCAAACGGACCCAGAGTTAACTGACATAAAAAACAATGCCGAATTTAACAAAACTTGGCTTAATGTACAATACTGTTTACTCGATGTAATAAAATACTATGGTTTTCAAGATATTGAACAAGCTATAGCTGAACTTCAGAATAAGTTTACCGAAGAAAATAGACAATATCTTACTACGCAAGAATTAACAAATAAATCTAATTCTCTTTTAGAAATTCTCAACACAGTACTCGAACAAACAAGCCCTGTACGCGAAAATATGATGCGCTTGCTGGCAATGAACGGAAGTGTAACTAATTTTATAACTGCTATTGAAACTTTGATTGGAAAAAATCCTAAACTCCTTAAAGTCAATGTTAGTAGTCATCAAAAAACTGAACCCCTACAAAGCGTATTTTCAGAATGTACTGGGCAATTCTTTTCTGCAAGACTAGGGTTTCCTCTAGGAAAAATTAATAAACTTACAAATGATCAGCTAAAAAACTGGGTGGGAATTATAAATATTGAAGTTGAAGCATCTGATCGTTTACAAAAAACACCCACGCTTCAAAATGCTGAAAATACAATTTTAATGGTACGACAAAAAGCTGCAGAACAAAAACAATCTATCATTAAACCAAAATGTATTGAATTATCCTATTTATTACTCAAGAACATTGATCAGCTTCTAGCTAAAAATAAATCTTTAGGTGAAAAAGCAACTTATAACCTTCTGCTATTCCGTGAATATGCTTTTCAATTATACTTTCATAAAGATGCGACACAATTTATTAATGAGCAACTGAAACCAAGAATGCTAAAAATGTTGGATGACAACAAAGAGTTGCTAGGCGAAGCGATCTATAATTCATTCATTAATATATTATATCAAGAAAAGTATAACGCAAAGAATTTACATGCTGCGTATACCGCGGTTGAATCTCGACCTCCTGCTCCTGCAGCCAAGGAAAATTTAGGTAAAACAATAAAAGTAAGTGACAGCAGCGATAGTGAACATGATGATGAAAGTGCTGACGAACCACTACAGAATATCCAACCAGATAACCCATCATTTAATTCATATGAACAATTCATCAGCGCTGAAAATTATGTACAACAACAGTTTATTAGATTTGCATCAGACTTTATCACAGATTATTTAAACAAAGATAAATCTCGTCAATTTAAAAATGAATTAAAACATCAATTTCTGAACCAGCTGCAGCAGGAATTCAAACGGCTTTATACTCTTTCTTTTGAAAAACGCCGTGAAGAGATGCAGCAATATCAATATGTTGATGTGCAAGGGTTATGCCTGCATACTTTGAAACGACAACTACGACTGCATCAGCTCAGTTATACTGATTTACATGGTGAAATTAAAAGTGCTTTAGATAAAAAGTTACAGTTGCTTGATAATTTTCAAGTAGTCTATCAATCTCCGCTTGAGGTTGACTCGCCCGCTCCAAAAGCGCAAGTGCTTGATCACAACAATAGTATTAAAAAGGACAAGATTGATAATCTAGTTACGTGCGCTGATAAAGAAAAACCCACCGTTTTAATTAGTATGCTTTTAATGACTCTTGATTATTATGAAAATAATTATCTTGGCAAAAGAATCGCTGATCAAAATAATATTCCGCCTAATAGTAAACTTGATCAAACTCATTTAGAAAAGTTGAGAGATTTTTCGAATCGTCAAATTTTTGATTACGTTCGTTCACCAGAAGTAGAAATGCATATTGTTGATGTATTATCAGCTCTCCAACGTCTCATCCAATCCATGCTTAGTGAATGGAATATCACTCATAGTCGCCTAGTAGCAACCTTAGTTCATATCTACAATCATTTTGCAACACTGAAATATAATCCTTATGAAGAATTTTTGTCTTATCAAATAAAGGATAATTTTCCGGCATTGTTTGACCCTCCCTCTCTATCTGACTATGAATCTTTACCCCTACAAATATTTGATTCTCTAAATTTAAAAGATTCCAGGGATAGTCAGTTGTATATCCAACAACATATTGCCAATCAAGTTCGTCAAAAATTTGTGATACCCTATAAAGCAGAAATTAGTTCGCGGAATACAACTCATACTGATCCACTAAAATTAACCGCAATTAATGCTATTAATCATAAGCTAAATCAATTAATAGAACCTGAAAATAATAATGCTCCTTTAAAACCAAAAAATATTATTCCTAAAATTGATCGCCTTATTAATGAATCTACCAAAATATGTGGTAATGTCTTAGAAGTGTTTGAAAAAGGAGAATTTGGGAAGGCTTATAAAAATACAACTGATTATTTAGAGCAATTCTCTACGTTACAATCAAGATACACTATTTCTGTAAATTGTTATGAAGCGCAGAAAACAGTACTCTCCATTGCAAATATATTTGCTGATTATATAAAAAATAGAAATACTATATTTTATCCAACACCTTGGGTTGAAACGCCAGCAGTCAAAATTTTAAATGAATTAAATACATTGTTTAACATGACTGAGACAGCACTCTTACAAAAAATAATTAATGAACGCCGTTCTTCGATACAAGAATTATGCCAAAAAATTCTTGAGCACCATACCACTGATCTATCTGCAGAAACCGATCCAAATTCCTTTAATGCTTGCTTAGGCCGAGCTTATAATTATTTAAATGTACATAAGACTAAAATAGTTGAATCAGCACGCTTAGAAAATAAAACTCCAGAAACATTAGTTGTGAGTGTATTAAGGATTTGTGATTATTATCGCAACACACCCTTAGGTAAACAACTGGTTGCTGAAAAAAACGAACAAACTTATTTTGCAGATCATATTCAACAACTCGCTAATACCTTACTGAAATATTCCTCAAATGGAAAGATGAATACAATAGTGATACTAAAACATATACGAAACACTATTGATAAAATACGTGGTACTGCGTGGAGAGGGAATACCAGCCGATTGGCAAGTACATTAGAACAGCTACATAATGATTTTTGTACTGACCCTAGTCAATATGTTCCTATACCTCCGAATACCTCATTAGATCTACTCCCTGATGCATTATTATCATACACTGATAATGCAAACACTCTCGCTACTTATCGGCGTTGTCATATTGTAAATAAGGTGCAAGAGTTGCTGGGTCGATATGAAACACATTTGCAGCAATCATGGCTAACTCTGTTTAAAATGACTAAACCCTATAAAAAAGAAGTGACTGCATCATTACATCAAAAATTAGAAGAATTAAGTAAATTAGAGTTTATAGAAGAATTAGATGATCCTGAACAACCAAATGCCATTGTAGATAAATTAAAAACAGTATTTGAAACTGAATTATCAACTACAGACGGAAAAACAGAACTACCATTTTTTTCACAAGGTGAATTTGGTAAATCTAAACGTGCTATAGATGCATACCTTGAAAGCATAACAGCTGAAAGCCTAGCTAACCAATCTGTTGTAAAGCATCCATTAAGCAAGATTGAATTATTACATCTATTACTTGCGGATATCAATCAACTATTAGCAAACAGCCCAACTTTAAATACAGAGGTTCTAACTATTCTCCTACAGCTTAGAGATGCTACTTTTAAAATGTATTTGCATCCAAAGAACCTTGCGTTCACAAAATTGACTCTTAACGGAATGGAAGCACTTTTGGATAACAACAAAGAGTTGCTGAGCAGTCAAATTTATAATTCATTGATAGATAAACTTTATCAACTAAAGGTTACTTTACCCGCAGCTGATACTGATCCGCTTGATGCAAGCCACAGTAAACAACCAAATAAAGGAAAAAGAGTTGTATCCCCTAAACCAAAAAAATCAATAACTAGTGAAATACACCCTCAAAACGATAACCCATCAATTCATTCTGAAAATTACTTGCAACAGCAATTTCTTATTTTTGCGGCAGATTTTATTACTGACTATTTAGCAAATGACAAGTCTAGACAATTCAAAAATCAATTTAAACATTCGCTTATTGCTCAATTGCAACTCGAATTCAAACGACTTTATACTCTTTCTCTTAAAGAACGTAAAAAAGAAATGAAAAAACATAAATGCTCCAATGTGTTAGAGTTATGTATGTATACTTTCGAACAACAACTACGATTGAATCATTTCAGCTATAGTGATCTCGATGGTGAATTTAAACTTGTATTCGAGAAGAAATTAAATCAGTTTACTTCTTTCCAATCAATTAATGATTCTGAAAGTGTTGACACAAACACGGATGATGAATCGTCGGCTGACAGCATTCCAAAAACCCCGATTGTTTTAATTAGAATGGTATTAATGACCTTGGACTATTATGAAAATAATTATCTAGGCAAAAAAATTGCTGGTCAAAATAATATTTCGCCTAATAAGGAAATTGATGCTACTCGTTCAGAACAAATTAGAGCATTAGCTAATACGCTAATTCATATGCACCTGAATAATCGAAAAAATTCGAGGACTATTGAGGATTTGTTACCCGTGATTAAGGGTACCATCGATGCTATTAGCAATGAATTTTTGATAAAAAATAATATTAATGAAAGCCGATTACTTGAAACCTTGATCACAATATACAATTCATTTTTGGTATTGTCAGCTCCTGTAATACCACACATAAATTCTGATATAGAATTATTACCCTTTGATCTTCTTGATTTTAATAATGATCAAGACAATGAGCTTTACTTCCAACAACATATTGCCAATCAAGTTCATCACAAACTTGTGATTCAATACAAAGAAAAAGTCAGTTCACGTGATTTAACTTACACTAACAGTGAAAAATTAACAGCGATTAATGATATTGATCGCGAGCTTCATCAATTAATAGAGTCTGAAATTCTTTTAGAATCTACCGCTAGCATTATTCCAACAATAAATGAAACTCTTAAGAAATATACTTATAAATTTGACGAACATGACCAAATTTTTAATGGAGGTGAATTTGGGAAGGCCTATCAAAGCGCAACTGCATATTTGAACTTTTTTCGGAAGCAACAAAATATTCTGGATGCAGATGCAGATTTAGGATCAAATGTTGAATTTTTTGCACCAGATGGCTTAAATGACTTTTCTGACGAAGCGGAAAAAAATGCCAAAAATAAAGAAGTAATTAAACGCGTAAATGCTTATTTTACCGCATATACTTCAAGTAAATTATTTGCATTTAATCCAACCCCTTGGATCGAAACTACGTCAGTCAAGATTAAAAAAGAATTAAATGCATTGTATAACATGACTGATCGTGAACTTATTGAAAAATTGCGACAAGAACAAATAACCATACACGATGTATGCAAAAAAATACTTGCCCATGCCGCTGCTGAACACTCAGAAACTGATCAAGCATTATTTAACCTTTATTTAAATGAAGCTTATAGGTTTTTAAATGCAGCAACTGTCGATGCTTCATCAGAAAGCACTGATACTGACGACGAAGTATTCGCTCTAATCAAGCAAGAAAAAGATTCTGCCATGCTAGTTGTGGCAGTATTAAAAATTTGTGACTATTATCGCAATACACCATTAGGCAAACAATTAGTTGCAGGAAAAAATGAACAAACTTATTTTGCGGATCATATTCAACGATTGGCTAATACCTTACTCAAATTCTCTGCAACTGGACAAATTGATAAAGCCGTGGTGTTAAAACATATGCGAAATACTATCCATGAAATACGTGATACGGATTGGAGAGGTGTTGATAGCCGGATGGCGAGGACATTAGAACAATTACACAATGATTCTTGTGATCCTAGTCAACAGGTTCTTATACCCACGAATGCTTCAAATAAACAACTTCCTCAGGAATTAGTATCATGCACTGATAATCCACAAATGCTCGCTACTTATAGACGTCGTCATATTGTCTATAAGGTCCGAGAATTACTAGGTCAATATGAATCTCATTTGCAAAAATCTTGGTTAACACTGTTTAATATGACTAAACCCTATAAAAAAGAAGTGACTGCATCATTACATCAGACATTAGAAGCATTAAGCACACCAGAGGTTATAGATAAATTAGATGATTCTGCACAGCCAAATGCGACTGTAGAAATATTGCAAACGATATTTAAAGATCATTTATCAGGCATAGATGGTGAGACAGAACTATCCTTTTTCTCACAAGGAGAGTTTGGTAAGTTGAAGCGTGCTATTGAGACATACTTTCAAAGTATTGCTGCTGATGAGTTAATACTTGATGATCAGGCTAGGATTGCATATGGGAAGAGATAAGGAGTTTTAGAAAAACATATGCCGCTTGATGGAGATTCCTCGCGTTGCTCGGAATGACAAAGGGTTGTCATCCCGAACGTCCAATTGTCATCCCGAACGCAGTGAGGGATCTTAAAAAAACATGAGCAACCTGGAGGAGATCCTTCGCTACGCTCAGGATGACAAAGGCGTTGCTCGGAATGACACGTACTACACTCAGAATGACAGGATAAGTCTTCTATAAGACAAAATATAATAGCGTTGATAACACTAAAATATATGACAATCTTCTTTTAAAAGAAAAATACTTCGCCAGTAAATTCATCATTAAAATTACAATGAAAAATGGATATGACACCGTTAATATCGGTGCCGCAATCAACATAATTTTATTAAATCCCAGGTTGCTAATCATAAAATTAACGATTACAACCAATAATACTAATTGTGGATAAGTCACTTTGACATATTTATTAATTATGTCAAAAAACATAGTAGTTACAGAAACTGTTAATGCAATTGAAGTTGCTAAACAAGCAAAGGTTACGCAAGAAGCAATAAAGATCGCGGCTAGATTACCAAGTACCGCACTAGATAGCACTGTGATTAAACCAGCAGTGCTACTGTGTTGCAATATTGCAGAATGATGATTAGCTGCCAGAATAAAACCCGTATAAATAATAGAAATAACTACAGCACCTACCAAGCAAGAAAATGCTCTCATTCTTTTTATATGTTGTTCTGGGTTATGAGTGAAATCAAGTTTTCTTTTTAAATGCCCCAGCGCAATGCCACAAAAAAATATTGAAGCAAATAAATCCATAGTGTTATAACCAGAAAAAAAAGCATTTGAAAACACTTGGCTCACACTCACTTGGACGGGATAAATTTGTTTCGCAGTTAATAAACTAACAAAAATAAGTAATATTAATAAACTTAATTTCAATGGACTAAATATATAACCTAAAATATCGACCATTCTATTTTTATTCACTGCTACTGCAAATACAACACTGAAAAAAATAAAATGTAGCAGAATGGGTAGATATTTAATTTTTGGTAAAAATGGTGCAATGGTCGATGAAGTAACTGTAGCTGTGCGGGGATTAGCAAATAGTACCCCAATAATTAAAGCGATGATGATCATTAAAATCTGTGTTACCCATTTGCCTAGTGGTTGAAAAATTTCTTCGATATTACCTTGATATAACATCATGCTATACAACCCTAACCATGGAATTCCAACACCCGTTAGTAGAAATCCTATGATTGCATAGAAATCATTATTACCCGCTGCCGCACCAATTTGCAGTGGATAAATTAAATTCCCTGCGCCAAAATACATGGCAAATAAAGCTAAACCAGTTGACAGGCAAATAGTGAATTCTTTTATTTTAGATTGAGGAAGGTAGTTCATTGCTATAGTTGCCTAACGTAAAAGGATTTAATAGTTACATTGTAAGCACCATATATTAATGAAACTTTAAGCAAATCTAGGTATCCGTATTTTAGCCCGCAAAACCCGATAAGTAAGTACAGTATAAAAATAAATCATGCCTATTACAGATGTGATTTACAAGAAATCCGATAAGAATTTTTCGTAAGTTTCCATTAATTTAAAATACTATTCTATAATTAATATATTGATAACGATAATTCGGAATGACATAGGTTGTTATCCCGAATGAAACGCATGTAATCCCGAACATCCAATTGGCATCCTGAACGTACATTTGTCATCCCGAACGAAGTGAGGGGTCGTTGAAAAACACACGCAACTCGAAGGAGATCCTTCGCTACGCTCAGGATGACAAGCAACACACAAGCAACCGGAAGGAGCATATGGTATGTCACTTGGTAAATTTTCAAAAATTTTAATCGTTTGTACTATGATGGGGTTAGCCACAAATGGTTTAGCTATGACCTGCCCTGACCCGCAAAGTAACGGTTTGTTTAGC
>JBGSLN010000205.1:0-12425 GCA_041740675.1 Gammaproteobacteria bacterium
GCAAATGTTTTATATAAGAATTTGTTGAATCTACCGATTGTTGGATGTTCAAAATGAAGTTTTTGTTGGAAATACCACTTAAGATTTTTGTTTCATCAAGGGGAATATAAGACTTATTCATACAATCATTTAGAAGAAAAAAGTAAAGAAATTTTATACCCAAACAAAATGATGATGCAATAATCTTCTTGCATACCCTGTAAACATCATGAATTTACTTCAATTGGATATTAATGCAGTAGAAGCATATCGACCAGCTTTAAAGCAAATTGATGATCCAATGATTACAGATGATACTATTAACAGCAACCATATCGTGTTGCATAACTCAAATATCTGATCTATAGTGACTTTTTCTCGATGATTGCAGAAACTTATAATTACAAATAAGAGAAAATATGAAACCAAGAAAAAATATTCATATTAGTTGTGTTGAATGTCAAGTTGGCCATTTATGCCTGACAAAAAATTTAGCCCCAGCTTCCATTACATTATTAGATGATAAAATACAATATGCACAGATATTCCAACCCAATGAACGTCTCTACTTACAAGGAACTAAAATAACATACGTTTATGCAATCTATTCGGGGCTTTGTAAAGATTATAGTACTGATGAAAATGGTAACATTTGTGTTAATGAGTTTTATTTATCCGGTGATATTCTTGGATTAGAATATTTGGATAAAGAAGTTTTTCAATTGGATGCCGTAGCTTTAAAAGAAACAATCGTTTGTGCTATTCCTATTAGCTTATTAAAAAATGCTGAGGAAATACCTAAATTAAAAGAACGATTTTTGGAAATCTTATGTCAACAAATTGATAATCATCGATATTATGCTAATCAAACCAATGTGAAATGTCGTATTGCCGCATTTTTGTTAAATTTTATTCGTAGAGTAAAACAGCGACAAGATCATGATAGTAATAAAGACTTCGACCTAACTTACGAAGAATCTATTGCTATACCTATTTCTTATATTGATATTAGTAATAAAATAGGTATTTCAAATGAAACCTTTAGCAGAATATTAAAAGAATTTATTGCAGATGGTTTATTTAAGATTCAACACAATACAATTTGTAATATAGATATTAAGCGTTTACAAAATATACTTATTGCATAAAAACTTCTCTGCAATGTTGAATTCTAATTATTTTGTTCATATATGCTCTTATTTTAATTTTTCAATCAGCAAATTGTTATTGAATCATATTAACATAGCTTACTAAAATATTCGGATATGGAATGCATTTTTTCCTGCCAAGAAATCACCATAATAGAAAAAGGCTATATTTAGGTATAAATCCACTGTTATTGGTTGGCAAATATAATTGATTGTTAGAGCAAAAATCTGACTGGAAAAAACGAAATGCTATTGTGATATATTTGAAGCACTCTTCTTTTGTTGCATGATCAATTATCACATGCCATAATCGAAAAAGAGTTGGAAATTAAAATTTTAAGTAAAAAACGGAAAAAGTTATGCAAAAAAAATACTTATGGATAAGTTTTTATATATTTGCTTCACTGTTATTAATGAGTCCTCCTCTCTTTGCAGACAATAATAACTCTCAAATATCTCACCAAAAAGCTATTGAACTTGTACAAACTTTTCATAGTGCTCTATACGAGCAGCATAATTTGAATAACGCACTCAGCTGTTTAGCCGATAATGTGGTGTTTACAAATGTCTATGGCGATATTTTTGTAGGTAAGGAGCAAGTGAGTCGCTTTCTAAAGGAATTAATAGATTTACACGTAGAAGGCCCAGAGATAGGTCTACCTGAAGCAGAGGGAAAATCTGTTGTTGTAATAATTAAAGCATCTCTAGATTCGTGGCAAAATTTAGATGTAAAGAAGCTAGATCTTTTAGAGAAATTTATTGTGGAAAACGACAAAATTGTTTATATTTCTGTAGCAGCATTGCCAAAATCTTGGAAAAAATTTAATAAAGAGAGTTTATTACCTCGATAATCTAAATTATTCCAGCAATATTATAAGGGCTCGTCACATAATCTAAAATATTTACCTAAATGACAGTTGTACGTTTATGATGATCACCTAAACTAAATTTATCATTTCAAAATTTAAAACAAGCAAATCATTGGTAGCACATTGCTCGCTTTCTTACGACTTGCCATAACTATTTATTGAAGTAACTTTTTGGGGTTGCTTTTCTTAGGTACCTGAGTACTAAATTGCTGCTTAATGTCTTCTGCCCATGCTTCATTTGCCCAATCAGACCATCCTTCTTCAATACCCTTTGCACTTTGTAACTTTGATTTATCGGCATTTAAAATGAAACACTTTTGAGTAGTATCATAGATAAGAGCGTGCCAAGCCACCGCGATATGTTTCTCTCTTATCCCTAAAAACCCGCCAATGCCGACGGCCGCATAACAAACTTGTCCATTCTCTCTATCAATAACCAGTTTATCAATTTCACCTAACTTTTCATCTGCTAAGTTTTTTACTTTTACACCAATGATCTTATCACTAGTTACAATATGCTTTGATTGTGTCATAAAATTCTCCCAATTTTATAATTGAGTTATTTAAAAGATGAGCCCAACAGACCTTTTATCGCAAAAAATGCTACTGCTCCAAAGAAGATGCTTTGCATCGGGTGGGTCTCAATATAAGCTAGCCAGTCATCGGTTGATTCTTTAACAGCCTTGGTGCCTGAATCCACCGCATTTTCAACAGTTTTTTCAATATCAGTTTCTTGTATGTTGTTCATTTCTATTCTCCTTTGGATAAATTAATGTTAAATGCGTATCTAAACTCTTAGTACTAAATTTTTCAATTTTAAAGATGATTTTACTTTGTTTGCGCCGTCAACAGATTTCGCAATTTTAACCGCATTAGCTATTTGTAATTGATTGTTAACTGCCCCCGACAAGTAAATGACACCATCCTTCGTTTCCACATGTGTATTTAAAGAAGAAACATCGATACCTTGTATATTGGTTTTTATTAAAGCGCCTTTAACTTTTGCTATAATAGAACTGTCATTTAATGGTGTTTGATTATTTATGACAGTAAATTCTTTAGCATTCACATCAATAACATTATTCGTCGATTCAGCTAACGAAATCGCTTCTTTTTATTTCCCTTGCATTTTGTCCTCATTTGAATTTATTTTGAAGTAACTAGTATTAACTCTCATAATTTAATTGTACCACTTGGTATAAAAACATTTTTGACAAAAATCAATTTTAGTTAGCTTTTTAAAAACCAGATCAATAAAAAATCATGAATTGACTAATATCAAAATATAACAACATATATATACGATATTATTCTGCATATCACATTAAGATTTAGGGTTTTATGTATGAATAGAAAAAGCTTTAAAAGCAAATGGTATAAAACAAAAGAGAATATTAAGCAAAATTCAAACAAACACACTGATGATCAATTAATAATAAAAAATGAACGCGAATAAATTTAAGGTGTCTTGAAAAATATTTATCAAATTAAGCATGCAATTATGAGGCAAATAATCCCAACAAGAGTCATAAGTTTATATTGTCCTTTATTTATTATGCTATATAACTTGGCAGGGAATTTATCGAACGATATCTATTTGCCGAGCTTACCTGCTTTGTCAAATTATTTTCATGTTTCAGATTTCTTAGTTCAAATTACCATGACTGTTTGGTTCTTGGGTGTTGCGATCCCCCAACTTATTTTTGGAATATTAGCTGATAAATATGGGCGTAGGCCATTGATGCTATGGGGTGGAGTGTTATTTTTATTATCCACATTAGTTTGTATTTTAGCACCTTGCATATCCATATTAATTATTGGTCGGTTTTTTCAGGGTGTAGGTGTTTCAAGTTTAAATATTGCTGCTTTTGCTACAGTTAAAAGTCATTATTATGATGAGAAAGCGAGTTTGAAATTACTTTCTTATATTAATATTACGGGTTCTTTAGCACCCATTATGGGACCTATTTTAGGCGGTTATATCTATTATTTTTTAGATTGGCGCGCTACTTTTATTGCTATTTTCATATTGAGTGGGAGTGCTGTTATTGGATTATATTATTTTATGTTAGAGAGTTATGATGAAAATAATCGTAACAACCTTCATTTTAATATTAAAAACTTTTTAATTTATTATAAACCAATTTTATCACAGAGCAATATTTGGGCACCAATATTAAGTCAATCTGCGTTTGTGGGAGCTTTAATCGCTTATTTAACGACAGCACCTTTTATTATAAAAGATATATATCTTATTCCGATTAGACATTTTGGATTAACCCAAGTTATCCCTTTTAGCTTTTTTATATTAGGAGGGGTTATCGTTACTAAGTTGATCAATTTTATGCAGCCAAAAAAAATTATCATTGTTAGCTTCATTATGATATCACTTAGTTTATTTTTATTTGATACTATCCTATGGCTTTTTACAGCAAGTCAAATTTACATTTTCTTATTTGCTATTTCAATATTTCTATTTGGTTTTGCTCTAGCAGCCAGTCCATTAGTCTCGGAAGCAATGTCATTAACATCATTAAAAGGGTTATCAGCAGCAATTTTAAGTTTGATGATGGCAATTATGGCAAGTTTAAGCAGTCTACTAACCGCCACATTTTTTAATGATAAAGTGTATCACACGTTAATTATTATGAATATTTTTTCTCTTGGTGGGATGACATGCTATATCTGTTTAAAAATTCGGAAAAAACATGCGGCCTCATTGGAAAATAATTAATATTGTTATTTGTTCTTTTGGTTTTAGTTTTGCATCAACTATGCAATTTGCCAATTTAAGCACAATTTTACAGTTTATGGGCTTTCATGATCAATATTTAAGTCTTATTTGGTTGATCGCACCATTAACAGGGATCATTTCTCAACCAATCATAGGCATTATTTCTGATAATCTAGAAACATCGTACGGAAAACGCCTACCCATATTTTTTACTAGTTCGTTGTTAGCTACAGTAGCATTATTGGTGTTGCCGTTTTATAATTCAGTGCTGTTCGTAATTTCGATGATCTTATTCCTTGAAATTGGGACTAATGGCAATAATCAATTGCAAAAAGTGTTAATTCTTGAGTTGCTGCCTAAAAAACAACACACATTGGCATTTAGTCTATCAACGGCAATAAGTGGAATAGGGGCACTATTAGCAGCTATTATCCCATTTATTTTAGTAAAAATATTTAATATAACTAATTTAGTTACTCATAATCATTTGCCACCTCCATCGCTTCAGTATGGTTTTACTATTAGCGCCATAATTTATTTTTGTTTTTGTTTATGGACAATAATAGGAACAAAAGAAAAAAACAAAAAATTTGAGAAGAAAAAGCAAACGTTAATAATGTTGTTTCATTTCAATAATATATTAAAAAGACTACCAAGGGTTTTTTGGGAAATAAGTATCATCCAATTTTTTACCTGGATTGCTGTTTTTACAGTATGGAATTATTTAACCTTGGCAATTGCACAAAACATTTTTCATTTACCGATTCATGAGTCAAATAATTTAGAAGTAGCAAAGAGTTATCTTTCGATTGCTATTTTGTGGGCTGGGATATATTACGGTGCATTTCAAATAAGTAGTACTTTATTTTCATTATTTATACCAATATTAAATCGTTTCTTTAGTATGTTTGTAATTTATTTTATTTCATTATTTATAGGAGGAATAAGTTTATTATTTATTGTTGTAATACATAATCCATATATAATGATTGTTCCAATGTTATTTTATGGGTTTGTTTGGGGAGCAGTATTAACATGCCCATATGATATTATTTCAAATTCAATACCTGATAATTATTCTGGACTCTATATGGGGATTTTTAATTTAACAGTAACAATTCCTCAAATTGTGGCTGGATTATTTTTAGGATATTTGCTATCTAAAGTCTTTTATGATCAAGCAATAAATTTGATATTAATAGCTGGAATTTGCTTACTTTTATCTGCATTAATTATTCTTGTTGTCATCAAATTACAATCAAAATAATTTAGCATGCATAACTGAGCAATATTTTATATATTATTATTTACCTGCGCTAGATTGTCTGTCTCACCAACGATATATAAAATATCATCAGTATCTAATAAAGTTGAAGATTTAGGATTTAGAATTTCTTTCCCTTTTCGTTCGATTCCAACCACAAGGATTTTAAAGGTTTCTTGGGTTGTTATTTCAGAAATGGATTTGCCAATCCAATGTTTAAAGTTTTTTATGGTAATTATTTTCATAGACAAACTTTCTAATAAATCTTTTGGCTCTTCATATTCATAATTTAGAGTAAAATATTGTTGAATAAATTCTTCAATTTGTTGCTCACTCCCAAGAAAAATAATTTTATCGAATGGAAATAAGATTTGATGACTCTTTGGTCCTAAGATTGTCATTGTGCCACGATAAATTGCGACTATGTTAATGTTAAAGCGTTCACGTAATTGTAGCTCTTTCAATGTATTTCCTATTAACAATGAATATCTTGGAATTTCTAACTCGCGCAAACAAGTATTCCATGGAGCCAATTCTTCATACCTTGTTTGTTGTAACGGTGGTTGTAGATTTATTGTTAACCGCTTTTCAAACCATTGATAAGCCTTATCTATTTGCTTATATAATAGAGCAAAGAGTATGCCTGTCATAGCTAATACTAGCGTCATAACAGTAATATTATCGAAATAAAGTATACTTAAAACAAAAATTTCTATAATTGTTATTGTCCAACTAAAAATATACGGTGCCGGAGCGCTAATTAATCGATATTTATCAGAATAGGATACTGTATCTCGAAACGAAATAAGCATTCCCCATATAAAAGGTGCAGTTAAAACTAAAGCTATTAACCATGATATTATTTTTGTCAGCCATAAAATAGTAATGATTTCATTTAATTTTGGAGAGAGCCAATAGCTACTTAAAATAAATAATGTTGCGACAAGTACACTATTAACCAATAAACGAAATAGTGACCTGCCATAAAACTTTTTCTTTTTTGTGGGGGTAGAAATTTTATATATTGTAGCTACATAGTTATCAAATATGTGTTTAAGTGAAATTGGTAAGTTTTGTTCAAGTTTTTCTCCAATTGGAGCTGAAATTCTAATTAAGTAAGGTGTAGTAAATGCTGTAATTGCCGAAACTGCAACAATAATTGAATAAAGTAATTCATTCGTAGCATGTAACGCGAGACCCAAACCAACAATGATAAATGAAAATTCGCCTACTTGCGCCATACTAAAACCAATACGAGTTGAAGTGGTGATCGTTTGTCCTGTCAATAATGAAGCTAATCCAGTCACTAATACTTTTCCAATTATGGTTACTGCACAAATTGTTAAAATAAGTGATAAGTGAGTAAAAATTATTTTAGGGTCAATTAACATTCCAATTGAAACAAAAAAAACAGCAGCAAAAATGTCGCGTATAGGTTTTAACAAATGTTCAATACGATGAACTAAGGGAGTTTCAGCTAAAATAGACCCCATGATAAATGCGCCCAAGGCAGTAGAATAATTAAATTCATCAGCAATATAAACTAGTGATAAACATAAAGCGATTGCTACAACGATCAGTGTTTCTTCATTTACATAATATTTAATTTTATGAAAAATCCAAGGTACAAAAAAATAACCAATTAAAAACCAGCTACCTACCACTAAAATAAGTTTAGTGATAGACCAAAGCATACTTATTGAAAAAATGTTATCTGTTGTTACTACAGTTGATAAACCTACTAATAATAAAATGGCAAGCAGGTCTTCGATTATCAAAATACCAAAAATAGTTTCAGCAAAATTTTTATGCCTAAGTCCAAGTTCCTCTAATGCTTTAATAATGATAGTTGTAGATGAAATTGCTAGAGCAGCTCCAAAAAATAGGCTTTGATGAAATGACCAACCAATCCATTTTCCTGCAGTCATTCCTATACCCAGCATCAGTATGACTTCAATTAAGCCTGTAATACTTGCAGAAAGTCCTACTCGTTTAAGTTTATGAAAATTAAAATCTAGTCCCAGTGAAAACATTAAAAATATGACACCCAACTCTGAAAGAATTTTGATGTTGGGTGTATCATGAATAAATACAATGGGTGTAAAAGGTCCCAAAATAATGCCGGCTATTAAATAACCTAAAACGACAGGTTGTTTTATTTTTTGGAATAGTATTATAACAAGACTTGATACTCCTAAAATCATTGCTAAATCTTTAATTAATGGCGCTAAGGTATGCATTCGTTAGATTCTGAAGAGCTGTAGTGCTATCATGAATGGTATTATTTCACATTAATGGGTCTTAAAAATTGTATATGACTGGTTTTCATTATAGTATCTCCGGCTAATTTAATGACCTATTCTAAGATCGGGTGAAATATTAAAAGACGAGTATATTATATGCTTTTAAAAAATTTTTTGACACTAATGAAAACCAAAATGTGTTTTAGTGCAGGTTAAAATATATAAATTAACGAACAAATCCCTCTAGAAAAAGCTTAATATTTGCACAATTTATCATTTGAACTACAATTAAATTAAAGAGCAACAAAACATAACGCACCTGAGCCAGCAAGTAAGATAGTAATAGAGTAGTGTCGTTATCAACCTGTGTGCATAAATGCGAAATATCATTGCCTAAGAGTTGGTACGTGCTAGAATCGTAAATATAAAGGGTTCAGAATAAGGTGTTTTGGGGCTCTTTTTTTTATGCTCTGTGTGCTTGCATTTTAGAGAGTGTTGCAAAACCACGCATGGAAGTCCTTAATTATTTAGAAATTTTCTAACAAAAAATAAAAACTTTAGAATGAAAAAACTCATCATCGCAACTGAAAATCAAGGTAAGTTAAGAGAGATTCAGCACTATTTACAAGAATTTAATTTGGAAATTTTTCCTCAAGCTGCATTTAATGTGATCGCTGTTGAAGAAACTGGAAAAACATTTATTGAAAATGCATTGATCAAAGCAAGACATGCAAGTTTTGTTAGCGGACTGCCAGCACTAGCCGATGATTCGGGTTTGGTTATTGATGCGTTAAATGGCGCACCAGGAATTTATTCCGCTCGTTATGCTGGAGAGCATAAAAATGATGAAGCTAATATTGCAAAAGTGTTGCAGGAAATGCAAGAAGTAAAGTGGCAAAACCGCACCGCACATTTTTACTGTGTGATGATATTATTACGTCATGCAGAGGATCCTGCGCCAATTGTTAGCACGGGTATTTGGCATGGCACAATTTTGACAACACCGAAAGGACAACTTGGTTTTGGGTATGATCCTATTTTTTATGTGCCAAGTCACAATTGCTCAGCAGCTGAATTAGATTTAACTTTGAAAAATCAGTTAAGTCATCGTGGCTTAGCACTCAAACAATTACGACAGCAATTTCATGAACTTATTTGAACAAGCAAAACAAGCGCAAAAAAATCATCAATTTGATGAAGCTGAAGCTTTTTATCAAGAACTTCTTGAAAAAGAACCAAATAATGCAGATGCTTGGTTTTCTTTCGCATTATTGATGTTACAACAAGAAAAGTTTGAGCCCGCAAAAGAATATTTACAGAACGCAGTGAAAAATAACGATAAGAGTGCTGAATATTATTTGGCTTTAGGAAATATTGCTAAACACGAACTACGATTTGAACAAGCACTTGAGTATTTTCAAAAAGGATTAGTACTCGACCCTAATAATGTTGAATTACACAATTATTTGGGTGTTTTATATTATCAATTGAAAAATTTTGATAAAGCATTACAACATTATATTAAGGCAACGCATTTAAAACCTGACTTTGCTCATGCACATTTTAATTTGGGTTTATTGTTTATTCAGCAAGATAAAATTGTGATGGCGATTAAACAATTTCACAATGTGGAAGCTTTAATGCCAGAATTTATTCCGGGACTGCGCTATTTGGCAGATTTATATTTACAAGCACAAGATTATTCTTTGGCTGAAAAATATTACTGTACAATCATTAAATTAAATAATACGGATGCAGATGCTTTAAATAACTTAGGTGTAATTTATTTAAAACGAGATTTACAAGAGCAAGCAAGTCAATTTTTTTCTAAAGCCATTATTGCTGATGAAAAACATATCGAAGCCAGAAATAATTTAGCAGCTTTGTATTTACAAAACGAGCGGTATGATAATGCAATGCGTAATTATCAGGAAGTTTTGCAAATAAGCCCTGATGATATCGAAGCAAATTATAACTTTGGGGTTGCAGCTATGGCGATAGGAGAGTTAGCTCTGGCAACACGTCACTTTGAAAGAGTGCTCCAAAATAACGGTAATAATGTCGATGCAATGATCAATTTAGCTGCAATCAAATTAAAATTAAACGATAAAAAAGTGGCTAGCCATTTGTATCAACAAGTATTGTTGCAAGATCCAAAACAACCGATAGCAATCTACATGTTAGATGCATTAGAGGGAAAAAGTAAAGCAGACATTGCTCCTAAAGAATATGTAGAAAACTTATTTGACAATTATGCTGGATATTATGATAAGCATATTAATGAAGTATTAAGATATCAAGTGCCAGAGAAGATGGCAGTTTTATTAGAGCCATATTTGAATGGAAAAATGCATATTTTAGATTTAGGTTGTGGTTCTGGCTTGGCGGCAGAAAGACTTGTAAATTATGCGGCTGATCTTGTAGGTATTGATTTGTCGAAAAAAATGTTAAAGCTTGCAGCACGAAAAAATATTTATACCAGACTAATTCAAGCAGATCTGCTTAGAGGGTTAGAAAGCTTGGTAGAGACTTTTGATTTAATTATTGCAGCAGATGTTTTTGTTTATATTGGAGATCTGGAGCCAGTTTTTGCTAAAGTCAAACAACATATCAATCCCCAAGGTTTTTTTTGCTTTTCAACTGAGCTTGCAAAAGAGGGGTATCAATTATTGAATACTGCACGTTATGGTCATGCTGTTCAATACATTTTGAATCTAGCTGAAAAATACTCTTTGAAAATTATCAGCCAACAGAATATTATTCCGCGTTATCAAGACAATAAACCGGTGCAAGGTCTGTTGTATTTATTACAGGCTTAAAACATTGATTTTTATTTTACTATTTTAAATTATGCATACATATATATTTACTAGCGAACTTTGGATCAATTTAGAGATTTTTGGAACTATTATTTTTGCGATCAGTGGAGCAATTTCTGCTGTTAAGCGTGAGTTTGATATTACCGGGGTGATGCTCATTGCTTGTGTGGTCGGTAATGGTGGTGGCACTATTCGTGATATGTTAATCGGCGCCCCCGTTTTTTGGTTAACCCAGTGGATTTATATTGCGATTTCAATGTTGTTTGGCGTGCTTACCTTTATTTTTATGCGATATGTGCATTTAGCACGAAAATTCATGTTATATTCGGATGCATTAGGATTAGGTGTTTTTGCTGTGGTAGGTGCAGAAAAAGCGCTTATTTATGGTTACAATCCTTTTATTGCTGTAATTATGGGATTAATTACTGGAATTGGTGGTGGTTTAATTAGAGATACTCTATGTAATCAAAAGCCGTTAGTGCTTTGTGAGGAAATTTATGCACTTGCTGCGACCGCGGGGGCAATCGTATTTGTATTGTTACCTATCGAATGGCGCATTAACTTTTTTGCTTATATGGGTTGTGCTTTATTAGTGTTTATCATCCGCATCTTGGCAGTTAAATTTAATTGGCATTTGCCAGTAATTCGGAGTGAATTTTAGGGCCTAACGAAATGTCAACAGGCCCTAAGAGTGTAGAGACATTTTGGTTAACTTTTAGGAATCACACCACAAGCAAATCGAGCACCGCCGCCACCATTAGGAGCAGGAATATCAGAATAATTATCCCCGCCAGCATGGATCATTAGGCTATGATTTTCAATCAATTTCACAGTTAATCGAGGTGCTAAAATTGGCAAAGTTGCTTTTCCATCTTGATTAACAATCAAAACTGGCAAGTCGCCTAGATGCCCATTAGTATTGTAAGGGCCTAAATGTTTACCAGTATTAGCAGGATCAAGGTGCCCGCCAGCCGCCATCCCATGATCAGCGCAACTTGCATTGATGTGAACATGAAAGCCATGATTGCCTGGTGGTAGATCAAACAAATCGGGTGTCAACAGTAGTCCATATTTCGTATCGGTTGCTATTACAACCCCCACACTTTTTACTGAATCAGTATTAAACATGGGAATTTCTAATTCAGCATAAGCATAATTGAGGATTAAGCAGCTAATGAATAGAAGTTTTAGAATTAATTTCATAAAATGGATTTTTTTGATTGTTATACCAGTACTTTAACCTGACACAGCCGAGAAAACAAGATTCCCTTTAATAAGATCAAATGCTATATTATCCTAAATTCCATAGTATAAATCATAGCGAAAGACACTAATGCGGAATTTTGGATTATCAAACCAAACAAGAGCT
>JBGSLN010000206.1:0-5475 GCA_041740675.1 Gammaproteobacteria bacterium
GAAGTAATAAAAATCATTCATTCAACCTACCCTACACTTCCCCAAATTGCTTGTTTTGATACAACTTTTCATCGAAGCCAAAACAAGCTTGCAACATTGTTCGCTATTCCTAAACATTTAACAAATGAAGGCATTATTCGTTATGGATTTCACGGTATCTCTTACGAATATATTACTTCTATATTACCTGATTACATCGGAGAAAAAGCCACAGAAAAAATTATTATTGCTCATCTCGGTCATGGAGCAAGTATGTGTGCAATACAAGAAGGAAAAAGTATCGCCACATCAATGGGATTTACTGCCTTAGATGGATTAATGATGGGTACTCGTTGCGGATCGATTGATCCAGGTGTAATTTTATATTTATTGCAAGAAAAAAAGTTTTCTATTGAACAAGTTACCGCTTTGCTTTATCACCAATCCGGTTTACAAGGAGTCTCTGGTATCAGCAGCGATATTCGCGAATTGCAATTAAGTACAGATCCAAATGCGATCGAAGCAATAGATTTATTTTGCTATAGAGCAGTTAAAGAATTATGTGCATTATCGGCAGTATTAGAAGGTTGTAATGCAATTGTTTTTACTGCCGGCATTGGGGAAAATTCAGCATTGATTAGAAAAAAAATTTGCGATCGATTGCAATGGCTAGGGGCTATTTTAAATGAACAGGCAAATCAAAATAATGCGATCATAATTAGTCAACCACACAGTAAAATTTTAGTGGCTGTTATTCCCACTAATGAAGAATATATGATTGCTAAGCATACATTAAATTTTGTTAACTAAAATGTACATTTTAAGCTATTTTTTACCTAGTATTTGTACCAAAAGATAAATTAAACAGCTTCTTTGACCTATGCTGGCAATTAATGAATACTTGTCTATACTACTATAGTGTATTAATCATAAATTTAAATATAGTAAACTAGAGGGAGTTAGAAATGACGCTATTAACCAGACACAATGGTAGAAGAGACTTATTTACTCAATTAAATGAAAACTTTAATCGTATGTTAGTTCCCTTCGACCTTCGGACGGAGTTGGGTTATCCAGAAATCTCTGTCAGCGATTGGATCCCCACCATCGACGTCAAAGAAGAAGATAAACGATATGTAATTCATGCTGATGTACCAGGCGTAAAAGCCACTGATATTGATGTGAGTATGGAAAATGGCCTATTAACTATAAAGGGCAAACGTGAATCTAAAGTAAAAGAAGAAAAAGAAAATTATTTGCGGATTGAAAGATCCACGGGTTCATTTCTACGTCAACTTTCATTACCTGAAGCAGTTGATTTAGAACATATAGAAGCAAAATGTCATGATGGTGTATTGGAAATTACCCTTCCAAAGACAACACAACATATTGGTCGTAAAATTAAAGTTAAAGAAAGTTAAGCTTTTTCTGACATACCAATGTCATTGTGAACGCAGAAAAGCAATTTTGCTTTTCTCGTTTGCAATGACGATATTAGTTACTTTTTTCTCAGAATTTTTAAGAATCAGCGAGTGAGATAAATCACATAAAGTTTTCGCAACAACTCGCGCAGCCAGAAAAAATATTTGCCCCCTTTATCTTCAAGCGCATCGATGATGCGCACTGAAGGTAAGGGAGGAATAATTAATTATGCAGCTTTACGAGCTTTTGAAATTATTTCCACAACTTCACCACATAATTTTTTGTCATGTGTATGTGTTGCTAAATCACCCAATGAAATAATGCCAACTAGTTTTTTGCTTCGATCATTATCAAGCACGATTAAACGCCTAACTTGTTTTTTCTCCATATCTTGTGCAACTATAGTGATATCATCATTTTCATAGCAATAGAATATATCTTTTCGCATAATATCTGCAGCCGTTGTGATATTAGGATTTATATCATCCGCTAAACTTAAGGTTATATCACGATCAGTAACCATACCTAATAATTTATCCCCATTGCCAATAGAGACAATTCCAGTACCTAACTCTTTCATTTTTTTTGCAATATCACGTAAATTTGTTTCTGGTTTTAACCAAGTTGGTTTCTTGGTCATAATGTCTTTCGCTTTCATAGCTACTCCTAATTTTGAAAGATTGTTTGTATTATAACTATAGACCATATTTTTATTTTGATTAATATTTTTGCACTATTAGGCAATTAAATTACAGTCATGAAAAGTATAAATTATGAAAGTGCTCATAATGCAGTGGTTTTATCTATATGTACAATAGCATCAAATTGATAAGGTAAGTGCGAAAAAAAATAATGACTCATGCGTTCAGTTTCTGGGCGATAAAAAACTCCAATAGCACGTTGTAATAGAGGTATATTCAATAAATGAGTTAATGAAGTATCTTCACGTAAATTCAATATAAAATCTTTTGCATATTGAATTTATAATTTTTATAGCAAATCCATCTTTATTAAAATTTAGCGTAATTGATCTATGACAGCTGCTAATGGCATCAATAATGAATTTCCAAGTTGGATTGAACGTTCTGCTGACCATCCAAATTTTTCATCTGGATAATTTGCATTATCTTTAAAAGGCATTTCAATGGTAAAGGACAAACAGTCGTAAGCTTCACCTATTGCGTGAGACGCTAAACTTAATAATACATCATTGGTGTGTTTTTTTGAAGGATAACCATGTATATCTTGAAAATCAGGATTAGCTAATTTATAACTGGCTTTAAATGTTTGCTCTAGTTGATGAATATGCTCATTATAATTTGGATCTTGACTACGATCGACAGTAAAAACATAAGGAATATTTTCATCCCCATGAACATCTAAAAAGAAATCAACTCCAGTTTCTTGCATCTTTTCTCGCACATAATAAACTTCTGGCGCTTTGTCTTTATCAGGTGTTTTCCATTGTCTGTTGAGATCTATTCCTGCTCCGTTAGCTCGTAAATTACCGCGAATGCCACCATCAGGATTCATATTAGGAACAATATGAAATACAACTTTACTCAATAATAGTCTTGCTAGCACATCATTACTATTAAGCAGACGATGAATCAATCCTTCACAGAACCATTCAGCCATCGTTTCACCCGCGTGTTGGCGTGCAATAATCCAGCATTTACGTTTGTTTGCATTCGGCTGACCAATCGTTAATAAACTCAATTCATTATTATCGATTGTATGACATAAAGTATCCACTTGACAATTAGAGGAAAGTTGTGCTGTGGCAAGAAGATTTTGATGACGTTCATAAGAATATGGAGCAAAATAAGCATAATAAATGCCATCATATTGAGGAGTGTGTTCAATAATAAGATGTTTTCCATCATAACGAGTTGGCACACGAAACCAATTTTTGCGATCATAAGAGGCAACAGCTTTATATCCTAACCATCCATTCTCAGAATAAGTAGTTTCACTCGCATTAATGAAATGGATCTTACATTTTTTATCTCTTGCACCAGTCAAATGAAAATAAAACCATTGTAAAAAATTAGCATACTCGTCTTTTCGAATTTTTAATTGAATATTTTCAGGCACCTCAACTGAAATGACTTCAATATTGCCACTGTCGAAATTACTATTTATTTTCATGAGCTATCTCTTATTTATTGAATAGATTTTTTGTTATTTGGAATCAACAGCATGATTGCAACAAATGCAAATAAAGAAATTAATGTCAAAAACAGCATCGTGGTTTGATATCCATCGATAAATCCATGCTTAAGTATAGAAATAATATCATTTGTATTTACATTTTTTAAATTTAATAAAGATAAAATAATTTGAGGACTAGATAAATGTGCAGTAAGTTGGCTTTGTTGTGTAGTTGTAATATGAATATTTGCCAATGAAAACTGCTGGAAAATATACTTTTTACTTTGTAGCTGAAAAATGATACCTGCAAACGCAAGTCCAATAGAACCTCCAAGATTTCGGATAGTCCATAAAGCACCAGACGCTATCCCAGAAAAGTTTTTAGGGAGAGCAGCAATTCCTGCTGCAGAAGCCGGACCTGCACTTAATCCCCAACCAATTCCCATTAAACCAAATGAAATCGCTATAAAAAAATAAGAACTGCCTAAATTAATTAAAGATTGCAATAATGCAGAAAAACAAAATAATATCATACCTAAGCAAATAGGGAGTTTTGCACCATAGCTATCATAGAGATAGCCACCATAGGGTGAAATAATAATCACCATGGCTGAAATTGGCAGTAGCATCAATCCAACGATATATGGATACAATTCTCTAATATTTTGCAAATAAAGTGGTGCTAAAAAAAATAGAGTGTACGCAAAAAATAAAATTAAAAAATTAGCGATTGATGCTGCAAAAAACCCTTTATTTTGAAACAAACTAAAGTTTAACAATGGGTAGGTTTGATATTTTTCAATTTGAAAAAATATGATAAAGCTAACAATAGCAACTATAAAAAGTAATAAAATTTTTGCTGAAAACCAACTCCATGTATTCCCGTTAATTAAAGCAAAAACCAGGCTCGCAATGCAGATCGCTAAAAATAAGCAGCCCCACCAATCTACTGTTTCTGCTTTTTTTGTAATTTTTTGCCGAATTGATATACTGCAAAGGAATAAACTTAGCGCTACAAAAGGAATATTAATAAAAAAAATCCAACGCCAACTTAAACTGCTGACAATAATACCACCCAGTGCAGGTCCAAGCGCCATACCAATTCCATTGATACTCGTCCATATTCCAATAGCTTTCCCACGTTTCCCTTCAGCAAAAATAACAGAAATCAAAGCTAATGATGATGGAATAATAATTGCGACCGAAAGTCCCTGCAGAGCTCGACAAAAAATCAGCATGATAGCTGTTGTAGCTAAACCTGCGATCAGTGATGAAATTCCGAAAAGTATCACGCCACTGTATAAAATCAGTTTGTGTCCATAAATATCACTCACGCGTCCCATGGTTGCCATAAAGATACAAATAGTCAGTACAAAGATGTTCATGACCCATTGCAATTCAGTAGTGGTTAAAGCTAAGCTTTTTTGTATTGCAGGTAATGCGGTGTTAACAATTGCAAAATCAACAGCCGTGACAAAACTTGCCAAACTTAGACCGATAAGTGCTAACCATTCCATTTAATTGCCTTAAAAAATTAATTTTGTTTAAGCATATTCGAGGAGGGTTTGAATTGCAAATTTTCCTTAATAATACTTTGACGACAGACGCTAAGTTGATATCGAATTTTTACAAATAATAATAGTACAGCAACTGCAAAGCCACTAGTAAACCCTACTCGTAGACCAAGCGGGCCACCATGGCATATAAAAGCTGCTATATAGCATAGCGGCAATGAAATGGCCCATAAACAGATAATACCTATTTTCATCGGTGATTTTGAATCATGTAAACCTCTTAATCCACCTGACAAAAGATTTCTAATACCATCAATTAACAACATGATTGCGGCAATATAAAAAAGCTCAGTCGCTAAATGTAATAAATTTTCATTGGTGGTGTTTATAAAGAATTTGACAAGGA
>JBGSLN010000207.1:0-9914 GCA_041740675.1 Gammaproteobacteria bacterium
AAAAATTATCAAAATGAAAAAATCAGTTTAGTCAATGAACTAGTCGATGAAGCGAGTAACGCTCTAATTTTTATCAACGATGCAGTACTTCATTTGCAGCATGAAACAAAAGTAGTTCAAGCAAAGGTTTTTGCCTTACAAGACAGTGTAATAACGCTAGGTATTTCTTTACAAACATCACCACATATTAAACTCATTGATTATCAGCAATGGGTCTTATTAACTGAACAGTATGCTAAAATAATTACATTATAAAATGAAGAACATTCACATTGATAAAAATGATATTGAATTAACAGAACATGGATTTTTGAAAGATCGGTCTTTATGGAATGAAATGATTGCTATAGAACTTGCTAATAGTGTAGAAATAGAATTAACTAAAGAGCATTGGCAAGTGATTTATTTTCTTAGAAGTTTTTATCAAGAATTTCAAATCATTCCATCCTTGCGGATATTTATTAAAAATTTGAACGCAGCGCTAGGACCCGAATTAGGAAACAGTGTTTCTATACACAAATTATTTCCAGAAAGTCCATTGAAATATATTTGTTTGATTGGTGGATTGCCAAAACCAAAGCACTGTATGTAAAAAAGTTTGGTGGGCCGTCTGAGAATCGAACTCAGGACACACGGATTAAAAGCCCGCTGCTCTACCGACTGAGCTAACGGCCCATCAAGAAGTGGTATCATACCGCGTTTTAGAGAAATTTCAATAATACTTTAATTATTTTTTATTAGCGCCCTGGTTCATTACCCCAAATATATTTATGCAGTTGTATTTGAAGACGAACAGGAAAATTATCTCTCACAATCCAATCGGCTAAATCTCTTAATTCCATAGATTGATAACTTGGAGAAAAAAGAACTTCGCACTTAGAAATTAGTTGATGATCTTCTAACAGATTTTTACTCCATTTATAATCATCTTCATTACAAATCACAAACTTTAGTTGATCTTGCGGTAATAAATACTGAAAATTTTCATAAAGGTTTTTACTATCTTCGAGTGAACCTGGAGTCTTTACATCAACAATTTTAATGACTCTAGAATCAACGTCACCAATGCCTATCGCACCGCTTGTTTCTAATGAAACTGTGTAACGATCACATAGCTCTTTTAACAGCTTGAGACAGTCTTTTTGCGCCAGAGGTTCTCCACCTGTTACAGTGACAAATTTTGGAGAATAGGTAGCAATGCGTTGCAGAATTTGTTCGATGCTTAATTTAATACCCCCGGTAAAGGCATAAGAGGTATCACAATATTGGCAACGTAGTGGACAACCTGTTAATCGGATAAAAACTGTAGGCAAGCCCGTTAAAGTAGACTCGCCTTGAATAGAATTAAATATTTCAGTAACTCTTAACACTACTAATCACTAGGTTGTGTGGTCTGATTTGTCTGACTCACTGTTTGTTGAGTATTCGCTTGTTGTGCATTTGTTTGCGCCGGACTCGTTTGTTGAGAGCTAGTTTGTTGATTAATATCTAGCAAACGCGCACTGGCTAAACGCGCCACTGTGGTGTTGGGATAGCTTTTTACAACTTTTTGTAGTTGTATTTTTGCTAGACTCAACTGTCCATTGTCATAATAAATTAAGCCTAATTTCAACATAGCATCTTGCAGCTTGTCACTATTAGGATATTTAGAAATTACTGTTTGAAAAGATTTACTTGCAGCCGCACTATTATTTTGTAGTAAATATAATTCGCCTAACCAATAATAAGCATTTGAAACATATTTTCCGTTAGGATATTGTTGTATATAACTTTGCATTGCTGTAGTTGCTGCAGGGTACTTGCTAGCAGCAATTAAATTATAAGCGGATTGATAAGCATTTTGATCATTCAAAAAACCGCTTCCATTTGATGGTGTTGAAACTGCAGTTGTTGTATTAACAACCGCTGTATTATCGGTTTGACTACTCTGTGGTTGTTGATTATTCAATTGTCCAGATTGAGTTACAAATAATTTTTTCGATGCCATCGCGGCTTTCATTAATTTTAATTCGTGTGATTGTACTTGTAGTTGTCCTTGTAATTTTTCCATTTGCTGCTGCAACTGTTGAATCTGGGTCAATAGATTCATTGATTGAAGATTACCAACTTGTGCTTCTAACTTGCTTAAACGCTGTGAAGTGGTTAGATATTGTGGTGGAGGGGTATACATATTATTTTGATTGTCCTGCATATATTGACTATTTTGATTGTCCTGGTTATCAAAATTATTGTTGTTACCGCTACCATTATTATTAGATTCATATTGATATGCATTCACAACTGGAACACTATCTGCTAAAGCTATTCCAAACATACTAAGCGTACAAGCAAAGATCGCTGTGCGTATGAAATTTTTGCTTAACATATAACTACCCTCTCAAAAAATATGGAGATCTAACTATGATAATATTATCCATAGCTGCGCTTTTTTCATCACGCAGCTACGATAATTCAAAATTACTTAGATTGATAAGTCAAATCTACACGTCGGTTTTGTGCATATGCAGTTTCAGTATTTCCTAAAGCAATTGGACGCATATCACCGTAACTGATGTAGCGAATTTGACTTGATTTAACGCCTGATTGTTTCAACAAATTAACAACTGATAGCGCTCGGCGTTCACCTAATGCCATATTATATTCATGGCTACCACGAGCGTCAGTATTACCTGCTACTAATAATGTAGCACTTGGATGGGCAACCATATAATTTGCTTGTGCTTGAACAGAAGCAACATATTGCGGTTTTAAAACACTCATATTAAAATCATAATAGTATGATTGATTATGTGGAGCAGCTAATAGAATATTATTACCCACGCCCATTGGTTGTACGCCATATTGTGAACCTAAAGCTGTCGTGCTTAAGTTATTTGCACCATTACCACCCATAGAGCTACAAGCAGCTAAGCTCAGTAAGCCTAATGCAAGGCATGACATTTTTAATACATTTGTAGTTTTCATAGTTCCCCTCAGTTAAATAAAAAATCGTTACCCTAGAAATGGTGACCATGCTGGTTCTAAGACTTGCAGATTGCTTCCTGCTGGGACAGGAAATGTTAATTGTACTTGACCATCAGCTGAAACCAACCCTAAAGAACCATTTACAGTCGCGTTATTTGCATAAATAATCATTTGCCCATTGGGCGCAACACTCGGAGTAGAATCATAACCATTTGCGGTCAAAACATTCAAACCACCGGATGCCACATTTTGAATCGCGATATTATATCCTTCTGAATCGCGATGCAATACTACAATATTTTGACCATTATAAGTGTATGATGGTCGCGCATTATAATCACCATCAAAGGTCATTCGAGTAATTTGGTTTGTCGCCAAATTCAACTGATAAATTTGTGGATTGCCTCCTCTATCAGAGGTAAAAACAATCGATTGACCATCTGGAGAAAAATCAGGTTCAGTATCAATTGAATAACCGGAGGTTAATTGTTTTAAAGTACCTGATGCCAAATTATAAAGATAAATTTTAGGCTGACCTGTTTTAGATAATACAATCGCTAACTGCTGGCCATCTGGCGACCAAGCAGGCGCGCCATTTATACCTTCAAAATCTGATACTAACCGTTGCTGTCCAGAAATTACATTCACAATATAAATTGAGGCTTTTTGATTAGCCAAGGAAACATAAGCAATCTCTTGCCCGTTTGGTGACCATGAAGGTGACATCAGTGGGGCATTGGACTGCACTAATGCTCGAGGATTATAACCATCAGCATCAGCCACTTCTAAATAATAAGTTGGCAATTTATTATTCGGACGATTAATTAACACATAAGCGATACGGGTTGAAAAAACCCCACGAATACCGGTCAAATTTTTATAAATAATATCACTGATCTTGTGTGCTGCAGTGCGTAATTGTGATTGAGGCACAGTAAAGCTATCGCTTAATACAACAGCATTATTTTGATTGGCTGCATTGTTATTACCGACTACACTGTTCAACAATGAAAAGTTAACCTTATCTGTTCCATTACCTTGTGGCGTAACTTGCCCTATCACCATGTAATCGTAACCACTTTGCTGCCAATAATTAAAATTGACCGTGGATAATTGTGTTGGTTGTTGTTGCATATCACTCACTGGCATCACTTTAAAGTGGCCGCTATTTTGCAAGTCATTAGAAACCACACTTGCGATATTCAAAGGATCACTCAGATTATTTTGTTGATTTGCAAAAGGTACGATTGCTATTGGAATCGAAGCGCGCAACCCTTTGTTTAACTCCAAATGCAATTCTGCATTGGCAACATTAAATGAAAATAAAATAAGACCAATAAAACTAATTAATGTTTTTTTCATAATTCTCCTACCCTACATCTGAAATTTCACTAGGTGTCATTGTAATTGAAAATTGTTGGAATTGCTTGTACACTGCTGGATTTTTTGTTGGGATCGGTAATGGCGATGCTTTATAAACGGCCATGACTGCAGATTGATCCAATGCATTATCTCCACTCGTTTGTAACACGGTTACATTGCTCACTGCCCCACCCTGTGCCACATTCACTTGTAATTTAACACTTAATTTTGGATTTGTATTAGGTGGAATAAACCAATTTTGATAAATCGATTGAATAACCAAAGCATTATATTTATTTACAATACCCTGAATATACGCCGTTTTTGCTTGATTTAATTGCGACTGTTCTTGTTGCAATTCTTGTTTTAATAAATCTTTCGCGTCTTGGGACTGTAAGTTTTTCTGTGTAGCCATCGTTTGCTGTTTTTGTTGCAAAGCAGCTAGTTTTTGCTGTTGTAATTTATAATTTTGCGTAGCCGTTTGTTGCTGCTGTTCTAACTGTGCTAAATGTTGCTTTTGTTGTGCCACTTTTTGCTGTTGCTGCGTTTGTTGTTGTTTCAAAGCAGCTAACCGTTGTGCAGCTTGCTGTTGTTCTAATTGTTGTTGGGCTTGTAATTTTTGCTGATTAGCTTTCAATTGTTGTAAGTTCTTTAATGCTTGTTCTTGCGCATATTTAGCTGCAGTAGCTTGTTGCTGCATCTGTTTTAAATGTTCGGCTTGAGCTTGTTGTTTTGCAACTTGGGATCTTTGCTGAGCTTCCTGTTGTGCTTGTAATTGCTGAACTGCTCGTTGAACTTGTTGTTGGTTCACTGCAACAGCTTGCACAATCGGTTGCTGTGCATTTCCGCTTTTTACCACATAAGGCAGTGATGAATTAAAAGCAAACACTGTAAATAAAAAGAAAAACAATACAAAGTGTACCGCCGCAGCAATGATTAAACTTGGCTGATATTTTTTTTGAAATATAAACATACTTCTTATCCAACATTTTGCTGATTAGGATCAGTCATTAAGCCTACATTACTAACACCCGATTTTTGCAATAACACCATCGCTTCTACAACTTTCCCATAATTCACATTAGTATCACCTTTAATTAAAATCGGGCGGTTATCATGCTGTTGTTTATCAAAAATTACTTGTGCAGCCACTCGAGTTGCTAAATCTTCTGGGGCAATGGGCTGATTAGGTGTTGCAGAAATATTTAAATAATAACGACCATATTGATCGACTGATATAATAACAGGTTGATTATCCTTGGTAGTGATAGGGTTGGCACTGGCTTGTGGCAAATTGATTTTTACACCTTGTGTTAATAGTGGTGTTGTAATCATAAAAATTACCAATAATACCAACATAACATCGATGTAAGGCACAACATTGATTTCTGCCATCACGCCTCGACGAGTTCTTTTATGCAACGCTCTCATAATTATTCACCATGGCCTTGACGATACAACACGGCATAAAATTCTTCACTGAAAGTAGCATATTGGTTTTCTAATCGTTCGACTTCATTGGCATAACGGTTATAGGCAACAACTGCAGGAATCGCTGCGAATAATCCCATTGCCGTAGCAATTAATGCTTCAGAAATACCAGGGGCGACCATGGAAATTGTTGCTTGCTGTACACTGCCTAAAGCATGAAATGCTGTCATAATTCCCCATACAGTTCCGAATAAGCCTACATAAGGGCTGGTTGAACCGATAGTTGCAAGCGTTGAAAGATGTTGTTCTAATTTGTCCACAGCACGTGACTGTGCTACTCGCATTGCTCGAGCCGCACCTTCAACAGCAGCATCCGTTGATTTACCAACTTTTTGACTAACTTTGATAAATTCACGAAATCCTGAACGAAAAATATTTTGCACACCATTGATATCATTCGCAGAATCATTAGTATTTTTATAAAGAACACTTAACTCAATACCTGACCAAAATTGCTCTTCAAATTGTTTGAATGCTTGTTTAGCACGTTTTAAGAGCATTCCACGCTGGATAATGAGCGTCCAAGAAACAATGGATGCAACCAATAAAATAAGCATTACAAATTTCACCACTGCGCTTGCATTTGCGAAATAAGACCATAGCGAATTATCAAGTGACATTCAACTTCTCCGACTTTTAGCTTAGCTTCAAATTGGGTCATAGCATAGCATGGAAAAAAGCAAATATCACCACACTTTTAGTACATTTTTTGACAAGACTTTTGTCATGTAACTTACAAAAAACATGAATTATCTACTCGCATATTTTTATAAAGATATACTCTTCACACAAGAATATATTTGAAATTATAAACTCTCAAACTCTTGTTGTGCACCTGATAAAGTCAATTTTTCAGGTGCTTGTAAGCCAAAATGTAAGTAAGCATTTTTAGTTGCCATGCGACCACGTGGTGTACGCATTAAAAAGCCTTGTTGAATGAGATAGGGTTCAATCACATCTTCAATAGTGCCACGTTCTTCGCTAATAGCCGCTGCAATTGATTCAACACCCACTGGGCCACCATCAAATTTTTCAATCAAAGTAATTAGTAATTTACGATCCATCATGTCAAGACCATGAATGTCAACATCGAGTAAATCTAAAGCTCGATCTGCGATTGTTTTTGAAATGTTGCCATTGCCTTTAACTTCAGCATAATCACGTACACGACGTAATAAACGATTAGCAATTCTGGGGGTGCCGCGTGAACGTTTAGCAATTTCTATTGCGCCCTCTTCCTCGATCTGTAAACCTAAAATATAAGCCGACCGAATAATTATTTTTTTTAGATCATGAATATTATAAAATTCCAACCGTTGTACGATACCAAAGCGATCGCGTAATGGTGAAGTCAATAAACCTGCTCTCGTAGTTGCACCTACTAATGTAAATGGTGGTAGATCTAATTTGATGGATCGCGCAGATGGCCCTTCGCCAATCATGATATCCAGCTGATAATCTTCCATTGCTGGGTATAAAATTTCTTCAACCACTGGACTTAATCGATGAATTTCATCAACGAATAAAACATTATTAGGTTCAAGGTTCGTGAGTAAGGCAGCCAAATCGCCTGGACGTTCCAATACAGGTCCAGATGTCTGTTTTAATTCCACGCCCATTTCATTAGCAATAATATTTGCTAAAGTAGTCTTACCTAAACCTGGCGGACCAAAAATAAGTACATGATCAAGTGCTTCACCACGATTTTTGGCTGCATGAATAAAAATTTCCATTTGCTCATGCACAGCAGGTTGCCCAACATAATCTTTCAATGTCACAGGCCGAATAGCTCGATCCAAGGTTTCTTCGTTATTTTTAGGTTTGGCTGTGATTATGCGTTCTATTTCTAGCATACTTAAAAAATAGTATTTTAATTTATGTATAGCATATCATGAGATAAAGCAAACTTCACGAACTTATGAGAAAATTTTGAGAACCTTACTAACTCTTGATCTTCACCATACTTTGCAGAGCTCTACGAATAATTTCTGCACTCGAAAGTTCAGTTATATCAATTTTTGCAATAGCTCGGCTTGCTTCTTGTGGTTTATAACCCAGAGCAACTAAAGCACTGATGGCTTCTTGTTCTGGTAATGCTGAATGAGTAGTCATGTGAAAATTTTCTTGTGCATTTTTTCCATTAGAAAAATGAGTATCTTTTAATTTATCACGCATTTCTACCAATAATCGTTCTGCAGTTTTTTTCCCTACGCCTGGTAATTTCACTAAAGCAGCACTATTATTTTCTAACACGAATTGAGTAAATTCATTAGGAGTCACACTGGATAAAATTGTTAAAGCAAGTTTAGGACCAACACCATTGACTTTAATCAGAGTACGAAACATCGTTCGTTCTTCTTTATCAAAGAAACCAAATAATAATTGAGCATCTTCACGCACAACAAAATGAGTATACAATTGAACTTTATCCCCCAGTTCTGGTAGGCGATAAAATGTATGCATCGATGCATGGACTTCATAACCAAGTCCATGCACATCAATAATTAATTCCGGTGGAGATTTCTCCAATAAAATACCTTGTAACCGTCCAATCATCGCAATCGTCCTCGTCTAATTTTAAGTGCGCCAAGTTGATTAGCTTTACCGAGTTTACTGATACCAAAACTAGAATTAGCGTGGCAAATTGCAATTGCTAATGCATCTGCCGCATCTGCTTGTGGCACCTGAGTCAAATTTAATAAACGAGTCACCATTTGCTGAACTTGTTGCTTTTGTGCCGCGCCATATCCCACTACAGCTTGTTTAACCTGTCGTGCAGAATACTCTGCAACTGGAATAGTATGAATAGAAGTTGCAACAATGGCCACGCCTCTCGCTTGCCCTAATTTTAACGCGCTCCCTGCATTTTTATGCATAAATATTTGTTCGATTGCTGCCGTATCAGGTTGAAATTCAAAAATGGTTTCACGAATACCATCAAAAATTTGTTGTAAACGCAAGCTGAGATCTTTTTCTGTGACTTTAATCGCACCACACGTTATATATCGATGTTTTAAACCATTAGTTTCTATAATGCCAAATCCAGTGATATTTGAACCAGGATCTATGCCTAAGATCTTTTGTGTTGCCACTTACATTCCTATTTATAAAACTTCTTCATTTGAATAAACACTCTGAACATCATCCAACTCCTCTAGCATCGAAATCAAACGTTGTAATTTCTCAGCAGCTTCTTCATCCAATTTTACGTAAATTGAAGCTTCCATCGCTATATCAGCATAATCAGTTTTTAAGCCTTTTGTATCCAACGCATCTTTTAATTGAGCAAAATTCGAAGGTACAACAACTACGTCAATTGAACCATCTGTATTAATAGTTACATCTTCCGCACCATTTTCTAATGCTACTTCCATAATGATATTTTCATCTGTACCTTTAGGAAAACTCATTTGCCCTTGTTTAGTAAATAAATAAGAAACTGAACCATTTGTTCCCAAATTGCCACCGCATTTAGTGAAAGCATGACGTACATCACCTGCAGTACGATTTCGATTATCAGTTAAACATTCCACCATAACAGCAACACCCTCTGGGCCATAACCTTCATAAATAATCTCTTCCATACCCGCTCCATCAACATCACCTGCACCTTTTTTAATGGCACGATCGATGGTGTCATTCGGCATGTTAGCAGATTTTGCTTTTAAAACTGCATCACGCAACCGAGGATTCATGCTCGGATCTGGGCCCCCCATTCGGGCAGCCACAGTAATTAATCGAATTAATTTTGTGAATGCTTTGCCGCGTTGTGCGTCAACTTTGTTTTTTCGATGTTGGATATTAGCCCATTTACTATGCCCAGCCATTTTTATTCTCCATGATTCTTTTCGCGCTTGAATTTTAGGCGTTGTTATAAAACTCACACCTGTCAGTCATGTAAACTCCCTCCCTGTGTTCGTTGTACGCCTAGCCTAAAATCAAGCGCTGCAATTATACTTTAATTTTCACATTTAAATTTCAGATTTTGGTTTCTCAGGTTTTGCAAGTCGAATTCCCAATTCTTGTAATTGCGCAGGTTCTGCTTTTGCAGGTGCATCCATTAAAGGACAGGTTGCTGATTGTGTTTTTGGAAATGC
>JBGSLN010000208.1:0-11084 GCA_041740675.1 Gammaproteobacteria bacterium
ACCAAATTAAATAAATTGGGTGTTTTAAATTTCCATGCACAGAAAAATATTTTGCAACCGATTTGATGGTATCGCCTTCTTTGAAAAAATAATGTATTGTTTGTCCTGGTACAACTATTTGTGTATCAAGAAACTTATGCCAATTAGAATAAAGCTTAATACAAAATCCAAATAGTAATAAAAATAAAATGCCAAAGATCGCAATGTTTTTTTTGCTATATTTGTTACACTTCATTCTTTTAAAAAAAACTAAGCACATTGCAACTCTCAAAGTTAAAACTATAATAGCTTCATTAACTGACTTGTTTTTTTGCCAATTAGAAATCTCTGCTGCATAATTCTTACTACTGGCCAAATCTTAATAATGCTATTGCATAAAAAAACTTCATCCGCTGATAAAAGCATATCTTTATTAATTTGCCCTTCTTCACAATTAAATCCTAAACTTAGTGCCATGTGTAATATTCTTTTTCTCATAATTCCTGCTACGCCACAACTATCTAAATTAGGCGTCAAAAGATTATTATCTTTTACAATAAATAGGTTACTCATAGTCCCTTCAATGACAGTTTCATTTTCAGCAAACATCAAACCTTCTTGATACTCTTCTGCTGAAAATTCTAATCTTGCCAACACTTGTTCCAATCGATTCAAATGTTTGATTCGCGCTAGCTTTTGATTATATGCTAACTTAGTTTTACAGAGAAACACATTTATACCTAACTGATCTAAGCCTGTATAATGTTCTGGCCAAGGATATATTCCTAAAATGATCCGTGGTTTAGGATCTTTTGGAGGAGCGTACCCTCTCCCACCAGAGCCACGTGTTAATATAATTTTTAGAATTGCTTGTTTTTGAGGCACTTTGTTTAATAATGTCTGAATTTCTAATTTAAGATGGGTGAAACTGATTCGAGGAAATTGTAAACACTGGCAGCCTTCACTTAATCGTATTAAGTGATCATCAAGCAGTTCTGGTTTATTATTTTTAATAGCAATAGTCTCAAATAAACCATCACCATAATGAATAGCTCTATCAGTTAAGGGAAGCGTATCAATAAATTGCTGTTCAGAATAAAAAATTGGAAGCATTAGCTGAGGTTTGATTTTAATTCTGCTTAGATTTTACGGAATATAATAGATGCATTAGTTCCACCAAATCCAAAAGAGTTTGATAATGCAATATTAATCTTACGTTCTTTAGCAATGTTAGGCACATAATCAAGATCGCATCCCTCATCAGGATTATCTAGATTAATCGTAGGCGCAATTACTTGGTCTTGCAAAGTTAAAATGCTAAAAATTGATTCTACAGAACCCGCAGCACCTAATAAATGACCGGTAACTGATTTTGTAGAGCTTAAGCTAAGCTTATAAGCATGATCTGCAAAAGTTTTCTTTACCGCTAGTGTTTCAAGCACATCACCTGCGACAGTCGAGGTTGCATGTGCGTTAATATAGTCAACTGCTTCAGGATTAATTTGAGCATCTGCAAGCGCATTTTGCATTGCTTTTATGAAACCCCTCGCCTCGGAATCAGGCGAAGTAATATGATAAGCATCAGCACTCATACCAAATCCAATAAGCTCCGCATATATTTTTGCGCCTCTCGCTTTGGCATGCTCGTATTCTTCAAGCACCAATACACCTGCACCCTCGCCTAAAACAAATCCATCTCGATCTCGATCCCAAGGACGACTTGCTTGGGTCGGAGCATCGTTACGTCTAGACAAAGCCCTTGCTGCAGCAAAACCAGCAAATCCCATTGGACAAATAGCCATTTCTGCTCCGCCAGCAACCATGACATCTGCATCGCCATAAACAATTGTTCTTGCTGCATAACCTATATTATGTGTTCCAGTGGTGCAGGCACTGACAACAGAAAAATTAGGACCTTTAAAACCAAATTGCATTGAAATATGTCCTGCAACCATATTAATTAGAACAGCAGGAACAAAAAAAGGCGATAAACGACGTGAACCCGAAGTTCTCAAAACATCACTACAATACTCAATCATAGGTAAGCCGCCAATGCCTGACCCCACGGCAACACCAATCCGATATTCATTGGTGTCATTAGCAACCAATTTTGCATCTTCTACAGCTTCTTTTGCAGCGGCTAATCCATATTGAATAAAAACATCTGTTTTCTTTACATCTTTGGCGGGCATGCACGTGGTTGGGTCAAAATTTTTAACCCTTGCTGCTATTGTAACTGGAATATCACCTAAATTGAGGTCATCAACTTGGCTAACCCCAGATTGTCCGGCTAAAGCATTTCTCCAGGAACTAGGAACATCTAATCCTAATGGACTTACCATACCCATTCCAGTTACAACTACGCGCCTTTTTGTCACGTTAACCTACCTAAGCAACTTCTTCGTCTGTGTGAGCTTTAATATAATTAATTGCATCCTGAACAGTTTCAATCTTTTCAGCTTGTTCATCAGGTATTTCAGTTTCAAACTCTTCTTCAAGAGCCATTACTAATTCAACTGTATCTAAAGAATCAGCACCTAAATCATCAACAAAAAGTGCTTCATTGGTAACTTCTTCTTCTTTTACACCTAATTGTTCAGAAACAATTTTTTTAACCCTTTCTTCAATTGTACTCATTATCTGACCCTCGTGAAAAAAAACCATACGGAAGATAGTTTATTCAATTCTCAAAAAGTTGCAAGTGAGAATTTATCTTTTTTATCTTAATTCAATAATTTGGATACAAAAAGCACGAATCCGTTAAATAACAAAACTCGCCTTAAACTCAAAAATTATAACAATACAAATGCGGGCTTTTTATGTAACCATAATATACTCAAACAAAAGCGTATACCTCTCATGAATGAGTTTTAGGAATTATAGCACAGAGATTGCGAGAAGTTTGAACGTGCTACCGTGATATATATCATCATTCCATAAACATTCCGCCATTAACATGCAACGTAGTCCCAGTAATGTAATTAGCGCCTTCAGACGCTAAAAATCTAACTGCAGCTGCAATGTCTTCTGGGGTACCAATACGTCCCATTGGAATTTGTTGTAACACGATTTCTTTATGCTTTTCATCAATTTCTTTCGTCATGTCTGTGTCAATAAAACCAGGAGCAACTGTGTTAACTGTAATATTACGACTCGCTAATTCATGTGCTAACGACTTACTAAAACCAATAATTCCTGCTTTTGCAGCTGCATAATTTGCTTGCCCACTATTACCGGTGCAACCTATTACAGATGTTATCGAAATAATTCTTCCCCAACGCATCTTCAACATGCCTCGTAAACATGCTTTAGTAACTCGATAAACAGAATTTAAATTGGTTTCAATTACGTTATTCCATTCATCATCTTTCATTCGTAACATAATATTATCGCGAGTAATTCCTGCATTATTAACTAATATCGCGGGTTGGCCTATATCAGCAATAATATTTGCCATGGCACTTGTTATCGAAGCAGGATCAGTAACATTCATCACTATGCCTGTAGCTGATATTTTCTGCGCTTTCAAATTCGCCTCAAGTTTTGCAACATTTTCTTCTGTAGTTGCTGTACCAACGACTGTAGCTCCAGCTTCTGCAAATGACTTCAGAATTGCATAACCTATACCACGACTCGCTCCAGTTACTAAAACAATTTTGTCATTCAACTCAGCCATATTCCCCCCCTTTAACTCTACATTTTCAGTGCAGCGCTAATCGATTCTTTGTTGTAAATTGCTGCTAATTTTAAATTTCTATCAATACGTTTGATAAGACCTATTAGTACTTTTCCTGGTCCACATTCGATAACAGTGTTAAACCCTGTTTCTTGCATTTTAAGGATAGTCTCAACCCACCGTACTGGTGAATACAATTGTCTTACTAACCCTTCTGTGATCGATTTTTCATCACTATAAAATGCCACATCAACATTATTTATCACAGGAATGGTTGGAACTTGAATTTGAATAGACTCCAACACTGCTGCCAATTGTTTTGAAGCGGGTTCTAGTAATGGACAATGACAAGGAACACTAACTGGCAGCACTTTTGCAAGTTTAGCCCCTGCATCATTAGCCAATTTGATAGCTTTATCTACCGCCTCAGTATTCCCAGCAATAACAACTTGACCAATCGAATTGTAATTTGCTGGAATAACTACTTCATTCTCAACAGAAATTTCCGCACAAATTTCTTCAATACGGCCATCATCAAGGCCGATAATTGCAGCCATTGCTCCTTTGCCTTCTGATACTGCTTCTTGCATATATTTTCCACGTAAAGAAACCAATTTAACTGCTTCGACAAACTGAATAGCTTCAGCCGCAACTAAAGCTGAGTACTCACCCAAGCTATGCCCAGCTAAAACATCTGGTTTTACTCCTCCCGCATTTAGCCAAGCATTCCAACAAGCGTAGCTTGCAACCAACAGCGCAGGCTGGGTTTTTTCAGTTAAATTTAGCTCTATTTCAGGACCTTCATTCACTAATTTCCATAAATCATAGCCTAAAATATCTGAAGCCTGTTCAAAATATCGTTTTGTTTCAGGAAAATCTTGCGCAAGTTCTGCTACCATCCCCACAGTTTGAGAACCTTGTCCAGGAAAAACAATTGCTAGCTTCTTATCCATGATTGTATTTAACTCTCCCCGATTTTAGTTAGAACTATAGTTATTTATTATTTTACAAAACTACTCGGTATGACATTTAGCTTATTTGAATTTATCTGAATAATTAAAATCTTATTAAAGCCGAACCCCAAGTAAACCCACCGCCGAAACTCTCTAATAATAATAAATGGCCTGGTTGTATGCGACCATCTCTTACTGCGAAATCTAATGCTAATGGTACAGAAGCAGCTGAGGTATTGCCGTGTTGATCTACTGTTAATATAACTTTTTCCATTGGTAACTCTAATTTTTTCGCTACCGCAGCAATAATTCGTTGGTTAGCCTGATGAGGAACAAGCCAATCAATGCTATTTTTGGCTATATTATTCATTTCCAAAATATCAAGCACAGTCTGCCCCATTTTTGCAACGGCCACTTTAAATACTTCATTTCCACGCATTTTCATTTTTGGCGCTTGAACTACATTAGTATCAAAAGCAATGGCATTTGGAGTAAAAAGTAAGTCACTATAACGTCCATCTGCGTGAATATTCGTAGAAATAATGCCTGGTTGATTTGAAGCAGATAAGATCACCGCTCCCGCGCCATCACCAAACAAAATACATGTTGATCGATCAGTCCAATCCATCAGCCTGGACATCACCTCACTACCAATAACTAAAACTGTTTTTGCAAATCCAGTTTTTATAAATTGATCAGCTACTGATAGTGCATAATTAAATCCTGCACAGGCAGCATTAATATCAAAAGCAGGCAAATGATGTATACCCAGCTTTTCTTGAACCATACAAGCGGTGCTTGGAAATATCCTATCGCCGGTAGTCGTTGCTACAATTATTAAGTCTATTTGTTCTTTATTAATTTTCGCTGCTTCTAACGCCTTTGTTGCGGCAATTACTCCCATAGATGAAGCTGTTTCATAAGGCGCAGCTATTCGTCGAGCTTTTATTCCTGTCCGGTCAATTATCCATTCATCTGTAGTATCAATAATTTTTGCCAGATCTGTATTAGTGCAGATTTTTTCTGGAAGATAGCTGCCAGTTCCAATGATGCGCGAGTATATCATGTAGACAATCCAGATATTTTTTTCAATAACGCACCGACTTCAGCATGAATTCTTTCTGGTACATTATTACGAACTTCTATCATTGCTTGCTTAATTGCA
The DNA here is from genome assembly GCA_041740675.1 of Gammaproteobacteria bacterium. Classification (GTDB taxonomy): domain Bacteria; phylum Pseudomonadota; class Gammaproteobacteria; order JBGSLN01; family JBGSLN01; genus JBGSLN01. Next base: position 5,774 of record JBGSLN010000208.1, read on the forward strand.
TTTGCAAAAGCCGGAGCTTTAGCACTGCCATGACTTTTAATTACAATTCCCTGTAACCCAACAAAACTTGCGCCATTATATTGCGCTGGATCTAACCTCTTGGCTAAACTTTTTAATACGGGTTTAGCTGCCAAGGCAGAAAGTTTAGTTAACCAGTTTTTCTTAAACGCCTCTTTAATAAATTGCATGATCAACTTGGCTAAACCTTCAGATGTTTTTAACGCAACATTTCCAACAAAACCATCACAAACAACAACATCCGCTACTCCTTTATAAATATCATCGCCTTCTATATAACCAATATAATTAATTTCAGTTTGTGAACTTAATAACTTTGAAGTTTGTTTGACTTGTTCATTGCCTTTTATATCTTCTTCACCAATATTTAATAACCCAATTGCAGGTTTATTAATACTCCCCACAGTTTCTGCTAAAACAGATCCCATTATAGCGAATTGAAATAGTTGTTCTGCGGTTGAATCGACATTGGCGCCAAGGTCAAGAACGCGAACATTTTTACCTTGAATTGTTGTTGGTAAAAGTGCGCTAATTGCTGGCCTATCAATTCCAGGAACAGTTTTCAACACAAATTTAGCAGTTGCCATCAAAGCACCGGTATTTCCTGCACTAACACACGCATGGGCAACACGTTCTTTAACAAGATTGATTGCAACACGCATCGAGGAATCTTTTTTAAACCTCAATGCTTGTGCAGGGGCTTCATTCATACCCACAATTTCTGAAGCATGATGAATAGTGATTTGTGATTTTACATCGCTTGCATGACTACTAACTAAATCTTCTAAGATAGCTTTTGTTCCAACTAAAATAATATCTAAATCAGGATTATCTTTTAGTATCAAACAAGCAGCAGGAACGATTTCCGATGGGCCATAATCGCCTCCCATAGCATCTAATGCAATGGTTATTTTTTTCAAGGATGTTATTCCTCATCACCAGAACTGTCTGCTGTATCTGTGACTTTTCGTCCTTTATAATAACCATCTGGAGTAATATGATGACGTAAGTGTGTTTCACCAGTTGTGCTATCAATCGACAAAGTTGGTTTTGTCAATGCATTATGCGCACGACGAGTGCCGCGACGAGCACGAGACTTTCTAGATTTTTGTACTGCCATAGTAATGTTCTCCAACTATCAAATTTATTAAACATCAGATCTTATAATTAACGCATCTCACCCAAATATATCAAGGTGTTGGGCGGTTATCTTTACACTGCTCATTAGGTCCTAGTGAAATGTCAACAGACCCTATTTATTTCTTTATTTTAAAATTTGCTAATTCAGCAAAAGGGTTAACTTTTGCAGTTTTAGTAGTCTCATCAGGTTTTTTATTAACTGGACGAAACTCTGAAAAATCTTGATGTAGCGAAATCATTGGCAAATTGAGAAGAATTTCATCTTCAATTTGCAAAAACAAATTCATCCTTTCATCTTCTACGAGAACCGGATCATAGTCTTGTTGTATTCGTTTCGCTTGTTCATCGTCTTGGACAAATGCCCAATTAACTTTGCCAATTATCTCAAGTACGAAAGGTTTCAAACAACGTTGACAAATTAGTGTAGTAGCAATTTGAATAATACCTTGAGCCAAAGGTCTGTTCAACACATCTAGCTTAAAATTTAATTCTACTTCTACTCTCTCGGCAACAGAATCGACTAACGTCAATAATCGTGACATATTCTCAGTTAAGAAATAGCCACAGAGCTTCTCATTCTGTTGCCCGAGCCGTAACGGATTGATTTGTTTTGGCAATTTAACTTCATACATAGCGATTGCGAATATTATCGGTTTAGTGCTAGATTGTCCAGAAATTTTGTTAAACCTTTATCTTTTCTATCACAGACAACAACTCTTTTGGTACATTAGCGATAATCTCTCCTCTTTGACTACAATTATCAGGTAAAATTAATTTATAGGCATGTAAAAACAATCGAGTAAGTCCTAACTTTTTCATTTGAGCATTAAATCCCTTATCACCATATTTTTCATCCCCTGCAATTGGATGCCCAACATGAGCAGTATGAACACGAATTTGATGCGTACGCCCAGTCCCAAGTTTTGCTTCAAGCAATGTTGCATTATGAAAAAATTCTATGGGTTTAAAGTAGGTAATTGACTGTTTACCTTTATTATCTACTCTTACTATTCGTTCTCCAGATTGTAAGGTATTTTTTTGTAATGGAAAATCTACTTTCTGCAATGACTTGGGCCAATGACCTTTGACTAAACAATAATAGTATTTATCAACTGCGCTCTCTTGCCAAGCTTGCTGACAATTTCGTAACGCATTCCCTGATTTTGCTATTAACAAACAACCTGAGGTATCTTTGTCAAGCCTATGAACTAATTCAATATATTTATAATCTTTAAAAGCTAATCGTAAAATATTAATGACTCCGCCTGTTATTCCCGTTCCACCATGAACAGGCAAACCGCTGGGTTTATTCACTGCCAATAGATCCGCGTCATCAAAAATAACTGTGTTACGAACTTGTTCCATTAGCTTTTGGGAAGGGAGTATCTCTTTTTTTTCTGATTTAACCAATGGTGGGATTCGAATTTCATCCTGAAAAACAAGTTTATAATCAGGCTTCACTCTTTTTTTATTAACTCTGACCTCACCTTTCCGAATAATTCGATAAACCTTTGATTTTGGGATATTTTTTAAATATGAAAATAGAAAATTGTCTATTCGCTGCGAGACTTTATTCTCATCAACTTTGACAAAATGGACTTTTTCAAAGGCTTTGTCTAATTTCATGTTTCAACCTAAGAAGTTTACTGTTATAATTATCATGGTATTGTGCGTGTAGAGCTCGCATATTAGCAAGACATACAACAGACTCCAAGACTAATTTAAATTTATTATTTGCGCACAAAAATACTTGGAGTTACCAAAGAGAAGAATAGCAAAGCCTCTTCTCTTTGTTCGTAAGCACTGAATTAATTCAGCTGCTGCGAAATTATAAAGGGGAAATTCCCTGTGTTTTTCATAGGGGTTTTTGAAAAAAATTTAAGTGCATTAATGAGCACTACAGAGGGTGTCTTCAAATTCAAGCTTTTATTCAAGACGAGATGCAAATAAAAAGGAAATAGCCATTTATCTATTGCTAAATAAATATTTTGAGTTATTGTGAAAGTTATATTTGAATAAAGAGATAATTTGAAGACCCCCTCTATAAAGGTAAAATACAGCCTTGAATAAATTAACTATTCAGGCTGGTTGAATTTGCTTACAATAAAAAATTATTTGTAGCCAAATTCTTGAAGACGAGATTTTTAATCATTGAAATAGCATAGGACTACTTTCAGTGAAGACAATTAAAAGTAATTAAAAACAAATGCTTAGAGCATTTTACTATAGAGCAACTTAAAGTTATTTATTATGCCTTTACAGGGTGATATAGTCTATAATTCCTAGCTTATTTGCTTTCTCGTCAAAATTAACTACCTTCTCATTAATTCCACTTAGCTATTATTAAAAGGTAGAATAATGAATAGAATGATAAACAATGCTTCTCACAAAGAAGAAATTCGTGTCGCATTAATTGAAGGTCAAACTTTATATGATTTAGACATAGAGCGCACTACTCGAGAACAGAAAAAAGCGAATATTTACAAAGGAAAAATAACACGTATTGAACCAAGTCTTGAGGCTGCATTTGTAGACTTTGGTGCTGATCGACATGGCTTCCTGCCATTAAAAGAAATCTCTCGAGATTTCTTCTTACATCAACCTTCTACGGAAAGGGAACGTTTTAATATTAAAGATGTCATCAATGAAGGCCAAGAATTATTAGTTCAAGTAGTACGTGAAGAAAGAGGTACAAAAGGCGCTGCATTAACGACTTTTATCAGCCTTGCAGGCTGTTATTTAGTTCTTATGCCCAATAATCCTAAAGCAGGTGGAATTTCTCGTCGCATTGAAGGTGAGGATCGCTCTGAATTAAAAGAAGTAATTGATCAAATTGAAGTACCTGAAGGTATGGGAATTATCATTCGCACCGCTGGCGTAGGTAAAGAGATTGCTGATTTGCGTTGGGACCTATCCTTACTCTTGAAACAATGGGATGCCATTAAAATCGCTGCGGGTCAACATTCAGCACCCGTGCTCATTCATCAAGAAAGTGATGTTATATTACGATCATTCCGCGATTATTTGAGAAAAGATGTTGCAGAAGTATTGGTTGATAACCATGAAGTATTTACAAAAGCTAGAAACTATATCCAACAAGTTCGACCTGATTTTATTAATAAGATAAAGCTCTATCAAGACACTATTCCCCTATTCTCTCGATTTCAAATTGAAAATCAAATTGAATCTGCTTATCAAAGAGCTGTGCGTTTGCCTTCTGGCGGAGAAATTGTGATTGATCGAACAGAAGCTTTAGTTTCTATAGATATTAACTCTGGTAAAGATACCAAGGGCGAAGATATTGAACAAACTGCATCGAATACTAACCTTGAAGCAGCCGATGAAATTGCGCGTCAATTGCGCTTGCGGGATTTGGGTGGTTTGATTGTGATTGATTTTATCGATATGGGACCAACCAGAAACCAACGTGATGTTGAAAATCGTTTACGTGACGCCTTAAAAGTGGATCGTGCGCGAGTGCAAATAGGTCGCATTTCTAGATTTGGTTTATTAGAAATGTCTCGCCAACGTTTACGCCCAGCATTGAATGAAACCATTCAAAAAGCATGTCCGCGTTGTAATGGTGCTGGAACTATTCGTGGTATTGAATCTCTTAGCCTTTCATTAATCAGAATTTTGGAAGAAGAAGCATTAAAAGAAAATACAGCTAAGATCCATATTCAATTACCGGTTGAAGCAGCTACTTTCTTAATTAATGAAAAACGCTATGACATCATGAACATTGAACGACGTCATCGCGTCAGTATTGTGATTATTCCCAATCTCCATTTTGAAACTCCTCACTATGAAATTGAACGAATTCGAGAAGATGAAATTGAAAATCATAAATTAAAGAGTTATGAAGTTCCTACTACACCGGAAATGGAAATCAAAGCTATTGCGGATTTACCGATCCATGAACAACCCGCAGTGAAAGCTGTTCTAGAAAAGGCGGCTGCTGATGAAGTAAAAAAAGCAGAAAGTACAGGTTTAGTAAAACGTTTATGGAATGCTTTATTTGGAACCAGTGCACAGACTCAAGAAACAGTGACTGATAAGCATGATCAGGATCAAAAACAGCAACCCCACCGTCATCCTCAAAAAGGTGGTCAACAGCGACATCAGGGAAATCGCAATCGTTCTCAACGAGGTC
>JBGSLN010000209.1:0-2196 GCA_041740675.1 Gammaproteobacteria bacterium
TGTAAATAATCATCACTCGCTGTTAGTGGATCACCACCCGAATAAATAACCTCATTTACTTCCGGAGAGTTTTTTAAATATTGAATAATATCATTCCAACCTTTACGGCCTGGATTATTTTCTGCATAAGGAAACTCTCGTCGAAAGCAATAACGACAATGAACAGCACAGGCTTGAGTCACTGTTAGTAATACTCTTGATTGGTATTTGTGTAATAAGCCTGGAATTGGATTTGTTTTACTTTCTCCAAGAGGATCGCTACAAAATCCTTTTTTCTCAATAAACTCAACTTCCAATGGCAAAATTTGTTTTAATAGCGGATCATTCATCTGGCCAATGGTCATTTGCTGCAAATAATGTTCTGATACTCTCAAAGGAAAAAGCTTAGCCGCTCGTTCAGCCGCTGGTAAGTAAGCAGGATCTAAATTCAAGCGCTCAAACAAGTCTTTCGGATTAGTTATTAATTTTTGTAAAGACTTTTGCCATGAAGGGGCGATTCGGTGTACAATCTTGGCCATTGAAAAATTATGCATATTTGAAGAAAGTTTGTGCATGATACAATATTGTTAGAAAAAAACAAACAGGTCTTACAAAAAACAAGGATTTTGGATGAGATTCAAGGTTATTTTGCGTTTGGGTGGTGTGGTTTACAAGATTGTAAATGAGCAGAAGAAAATTCAAAATAATACTGGAGCGCGCCAAACGCTATCGTTTTGTGTAAATCCTAACAACGTCTTTAGAGGTCACCATGGCAACTTATAATACCAACAATTTTCGCAGCGGCTTAAAACTTTTAATTGATGGCGTGCCTTGGAATATTGTGGAAAATGAATTTGTTAAACCTGGTAAAGGTCAAGCATTTAATCGTGTTCGAATCCGCAACTTGCAAAATGGTCGTGTTATTGAACGTACTTTTAAATCGGGTGAAACTATTGAAGCAGCTGATGTTGCTGATATTGAAGTAGAATTTTTATATAGCGATGGCACCGATTGGCATTTCATGCAAAACACCACTTTCGAGCAATATGCGGTGAGTGAAGCTGTAATGGATGATGCGAAACTGTGGCTTAAAGGCCAAGAAACTTGTATGTTGACTTTGTGGAATGGTCAGCCGATTTCGGTTACACCCCCTAACCATGTTGTGTTACAAGTAACAGAAACTGATCCGGGTTTAAAAGGTGATACTTCAGGTGGTGGATCAAAACCAGCAACTTTAGAAACGGGTGCCGTAGTAAAGGTTCCTTTGTTCATTCAAATTGGCGACCTGTTAAAAGTCGATGCTCGTTCTGGTGAATACGTATCGCGTGCAAAGGAATAATTTATAAGATGGATTTTAAAAATGCATTTTTAAAATAATTTTATGAAATCCAAACAGACTGTATATTACTCGATTTTAGGGATGCTTACCATTGAACCCATGACTGGCTATGATATTCGCAAAACAATGGAAGAAAGTACTGCCTATTTTTGGAGTGAAAGTTATGGACAAATCTATCCTGCTTTGAAACGAATGTTAGAGGCAGGATGGGTCAGTTGTGAAGCAGATGCTCAAGAAAGAAATAGACCCAAGAAAGTTTATAGTATAACTGACGTTGGTCTTGAAATTTTAAAAACATGGCTTGAACAACCCACACATAAAGAACCCAAACGTAATGAATTATTGTTAAAATTATTTTTTGGAGTAAATACCTCTAAAGTAGTTTGTAAAAGACATATTCAAAAAGAATTAATTTTTGCTGAAGAACAATTACCACTGATGCAAAAAACGTATGCTGAAATTAAACAGCTTTATCAAAGAAATCCTCATCAATTGTACTGGCTTATTACTATAAATTTCGCATTGCATCATTTCAAAGCACATATTGCGTGGTGTAAAGAAACATTAGAATTATTAGAGTAATTTAAAAGCCTAAATACAAATAGATTTTTTTTAAACTAACAAAAATGTTATGATATTGTTAAAATCCTACTAAATTCAAATTATGAGATACTTAAAAATTTACTTAATTACAGTTTTATTATTTCCAGCTCTTTCTTTTGCAGAAAACTTTAGCAAAGTATTTGTGGGCATAGCCGGAAATACGCCGATTAAACTACAAATCACCGATATTAATAATAAGATTCAAGGCTTTTATGAATATAGCAAATTATTTAATAACAGTTATATTTCTGGATTCAATTATATTAATGGTTCAG
>JBGSLN010000210.1:0-2853 GCA_041740675.1 Gammaproteobacteria bacterium
AAATATTTTAATGATGCAGAAGAAAAGGTAAAAACAGGCAATAAATAGATACCATCTGCAGGCTCTTACAAGTTACAGTGATTCGGAGCGGTTATCTACACAGAACCCAAAATTTTCAAATAGGTATTACTATGGCTCAAACGGTTATTGTTTTAGGTTCACAATGGGGTGACGAAGGTAAAGGAAAAATAGTTGATTTATTAACTGAAGGTGTTGCAGCAGTGGTGCGTTATCAAGGTGGTCACAATGCGGGGCATACGTTGGTAATCGATGGTGAGAAGACAATTTTAAAATTAATTCCTTCTGGAATTTTACGAAATAACGTTACTTGTTTTATTGGAAATGGTGTTGTGGTTTCGCCAGAAGCCTTATTTGAAGAAATATTAATGTTAGAACAACGCAATATTCCAGTTCGTGAACGTTTAAAAATCAGTGGTGCGTGTGCTTTGATATTACCGTCCCACGTAGCGCTCGATAAAGCGCGAGAAGCAAAAGAAGGTGCAAAAGCAATCGGAACTACGGGTCGTGGAATAGGCCCCGCCTATGAAGATAAAGTAGCTCGGAGAGGAATTCGCTTACAAGATTTAATGAATCCTACTTTGTTAGCAGAAAAGTTAACTGCAAGTTTAGAATATCATAATTTTTTATTAGAAAAATTCTATAAAATACAACCGATAGATTTTCAAACGACCTATGATAGTTTATTAAATTATGCTAAACAAATTAAACCTATGCTTGAAGATGTTCCTGCACGATTATTTGAAATAAAAACTAAAGGAAAGAAAATTTTGTTTGAAGGTGCGCAGGGTACGTTGTTAGATATTGATCATGGAACATATCCTTATGTCACTTCTTCAAATACAACCAGTGGTGGAGCAGCAACCGGTAGTGGTTTAGGCTTATTAAATTTTGATGAAGTGTTAGGTATCACTAAAGCCTATACAACTCGAGTTGGGGGTGGCCCATTTCCAACAGAATTATTTGATGCTGTTGGCAAACATTTATCAGAGAAAGGTCGTGAAGTTGGCAGTAACACTGGCCGGGCTCGTCGATGTGGCTGGTTTGATGCAGTAGCGATGAAGCGCGCGGCACAAATTAATTCTCTTTCTTCGTTATGTATTACTAAGCTTGATGTATTAGATGGTTTAAGCACTGTAAAGATCTGTATAAAGTATAAAACCAAAGAAGCTGAGTTTACGCAAATGCCAGCGAATGCTGATGTACTCAATCATTGTATACCTGTTTATGAAGAGATGCCTGGCTGGAATCAAACAACATATGGCATTAAAAATTATGAAGATCTACCACAAAATGCTAAAAATTATTTAAAAAGATTAGAAGAGTTAGTTGGTGTAGAAATATCCTCGATTTCAACAGGTCCAGAACGGAACGAAACAATTATTCTTCGTGACTTACTCTAATTATAATGGTGCCGAGGAGAGGACTCGAACCTCCACAGAGTTTCCTCCACTAGCACCTGAAGCTAGCGCGTCTACCAATTTCACCACCTCGGCAACCTGACTAAATTTAGCGAGATGTTATTATTTTGTCAAGTTGCACTGTATACTCAACATACTCTTTTAGTCTTAAAACATAGAAATATTATTCTGTTTTAAAAGAAGAAAAGTGCTAAAATTAATAAAAATAGCTAACTAAAGTAAATAATCCATTGACTAGAAAAAATAAAATTAAAGATCCCTATGCAAAACGGGAAGCTACTAAATATGAGAATCCAATTCCAAGTCGAGAATTCATTTTAGAATTTTTGAAAGAACGTGGAACGCTGACCACTCGAGGTCAACTCATAGAGGAATTAGGTTTAACGAATGAAACCGATCAAGAAGCGTTGCGGCGTAGATTGCGTGCGATGGAAAGAGATGGACAAATCTTTTTCACTCGTCGAGGAGGATATGGGTTATCGGATCGTCTGGGATTAATTTCTGGGCGGGTGATAGGGCATAAAGATGGTTTTGGTTTTTTAGTTACAGATGATGAAGGTGATGATGTTTATCTAAATGCAAAGCAAATGCGTGCCATTTTGCATGGTGATAGAGTCATGGTCCGTATCTCAAATGTTGACAAGAAGGGGCGACGAGAGGGTGAATTAGTCGAAGTATTGGAAAGAGCGAATACACAACTTGTTGGCAGATATTTTTTTGAAGAAACGGTTGGTTTTGTCATACCAGAAAATAAGCGGATTACACAAAACATTCTAATTCCTGATACTAAAAAAAGTGCTGTGAAACATGGCGATATGGTAGTAGTTGAGCTTCTTTCTCAGCCTACGGTTCGCACCCAACCCGTGGGTCGTATATCTGAAGTGTTGGGTGAACATATGGCGCCTGGCATGGAAATTGATATAGCTATCCGAACCTATAATATTCCAACAGATTGGTCTGATGCAGCATTAGCACAAGCGGAAGCTTTTGGTAAATCGATAGATCCCAGTGTGATTAGACATAGAAAAGATTTACGAGAAAAACCTTTTGTGACCATTGATGGTGAAGATGCTAAGGATTTTGATGATGCAGTTTATTGCGAAGCGAAACCTAAAGGCGGCTGGGTATTATATGTTGCGATTGCAGATGTTAGTCATTATGTACAACCAAATACGCCATTGGACAAAGAAGCAAGTGAACGTTCAACGTCGGTATATTTTCCTGGGCGAGTGATTCCTATGTTGCCCAACCAACTCTCTAACGAATTATGTTCATTAAAGCCTAATAAAGATCGTTTAGTAATGGTTTGTGAAATGTCAGTAAGCAGTAAAGGACGAGTCACTCGGTTTCGATTTTATGATGCAGTAATTCATTCTCATGCGCGGATGACTTATACGAATGTCTATAAGATTTT
>JBGSLN010000211.1:0-3183 GCA_041740675.1 Gammaproteobacteria bacterium
TAATTTCTTTAGTCAAATTTTACTATAGGTTTGCTCATAAATCCCCTCATTTTAAAAAATCTAATCTTTCGCCAATTTAGCCTTTTTTTTGGGTGATTTTCTTACAAACCGCTTGGATTTATCTTTTTTATGCCTTTGACTGCCTATCCAATTTTTTTAAATAAGTTAATTTTTCTTGGATTTTGCTTTCTAAACCACGTGATGTTGGATAATAATATTGTGTAGGTGGCAAATTTTCTGGAAAATAATTTTCTCCTGCCGCATACGCTTCAGGTTCATCGTGTGCGTAACGATAGCCTTTGCTATAATTCAATTCTTTCATTAACTTAGTAGGCGCATTTCGCAAATGTAATGGAACTTCAAGCGTGCCATATTTTTTTGCATCAGCCAAAGCGTTTGAATATGCCGTATAAACTGCATTACTTTTTGCTGCGCAAGCCATATATATAATTGCTTGTGCAATTGCAAGTTCACCCTCAGGACTACCTAAGCGTTCTTGTACGTCCCAAGCGTCTAATGCTAACGTCAAAGCGCGAGGATCTGCATTGCCAATATCCTCACTTGCCATTCGTACCACACGCCTAGCGATAAAAAGTGGATCACAGCCACCATCGATCATTCGAGAAAACCAATAGAGAGACGCATCAGGGTTTGAACCACGCACTGATTTATGTAATGCAGAAATTAGATCATAAAAAATTTCACCCTGTTTATCAAACCGCCGAATACTGCCGCTCACAATGTCTGTTAAAATTTTATCTTCGATCGTATTATCTTTAACTAAATCAGTTGCGATTTCTAACAGAGTTAATGCTTGTCTTGCATCTCCATCCGCAGCAGTTGTTATCCATTGCAATTGTGTTGGTGTAAATTTAAATCTAGGAAATTCTTTAGCTAATGCTTTTCGTAAAATTATTAAGATATCTTCTTCAATATGTCGCTTCAACAGATACACTCTTGCTCTTGAGAGCAAGGCATTGTTTAGCTCAAAAGAAGGATTTTCTGTAGTTGCACCAATGAAGGTAATTGTACCATCTTCAACAAATGGCAAAAAAGCATCTTGCTGGGCGTTATTGAAGCGATGCACTTCATCAATAAATAAAATAGTCTCTTGTTTAAATTGCGATTTATTTTGTTGTGCTCGTGCAATACTTTCTCGAATATCTTTCACTCCAGAAAATACAGCTGACAATGAATCAAAATTTGCATTGGCATGATTAGCAATCAATCTTGCAAGTGTTGTTTTACCAGTGCCAGGAGGTCCCCAAAAGATCATCGAATGCAAAGTACCCGATTGAATTGCTAGTCTGAGTGGTTTACCTTCACCTAACAAATGCTCTTGCCCAACAAATTCATCAATGTTTTTTGGGCGTAACCGTGCTGCTAGAGGTTGATAGGTATTCATCTAACAATATCAACCCCTTTAGGAATTTGAAAAGTAAACTGACTAGAACTTAATCTTTGATTAACTCTAATATTACTAAAGCTTAATAGGCTATGCTGACCTAAGTTATCAAAAATACTCATCTGTTGCAGTCGTTGGCCAGAAAATTTTAATTGAACTTGTTTTAACATATCGCTTTTATAACGAGTATTTAAAATGTACCAACCATTTTTTTGAAACACTATAAAGTAATTTGATAATAATTGTATTTTTTTACTGAGAACTATCGCTGGAGAATTAGCTTCTGCTTTTTTTGCACTGCTCACAGTAACCTGCGCTAATGATTTATCGTAAACCCACAACAATTTTCCATTTGAAACCATAATCAAGTTATTAGGTGAAGTGATAGTCCATCGAAATAATCCTGGTTTCTGTAATGCCATAGTGCCTGTCGAAGAACGCACTATTCTACCACCGTTATTATACGTCTTTTGGCTGAAATTCGCTTGCATAGTACTGATGCTATTTAATAAGCTTTGCAATTGTTGTGCTGGTGTAGCTGCAAAAGATAAAACGTTTAACATGAGTAATGTTAAACAAATTAGAAATTTTCTCATATAATTTTCCTCACTTGGGAATTTTACAACAACGGCACAACTTGATTAGTCTTCCGGCGGCGGCGGTGCTAAAACTTCCCTACTACCATTTGATTCCATCGCACTGACAATGCCTTGTTCTTCCATCATTTCTACAAGTCTTGCCGCACGATTATACCCTATTTTTAAGCGACGTTGGATATTCGATATGGATGCTTTTCGAGTTTTTGTGACGATAGATACAGCTTCATCATATAACTCATCTTTATCTTCACTTTCATCAGTAAAGCCACCACTAAATTCTGCAGTATCTCCTGCAAGACCTCCTGATAAAATACCTTCAACATATTCAGGTTGGCCACGTTGTTTCCAATCATTCACTACACGATGTACTTCATCATCACTGACGAATGCTCCATGAATTCGAATCGGCACACTGGTACCCGCTGGTAAGTACAACATATCACCATGTCCTAATAATTGTTCCGCGCCTGATTGATCTAAGACTGTGCGAGAATCAATTTTTGATGACACTTGAAAAGCAATGCGTGAGGGTACATTCGCTTTAATTAAGCCAGTAACCACATCTACTGAAGGTCGTTGAGTAGCTAAAACTAAATGTATCCCTGCAGCTCTAGCTTTTTGCGCTATTCTCGCAATTAATTGTTCTACTTTCTTACCAACCACCATCATCATATCGGCATATTCATCAATCACAATTACGACATAAGGTAAGGCTTGTAAAGGCGGTGCCTGTTCTTCATTCTCCCTACGCCACAAAGGATCTAAAATTGGTTCATTGGCTTTAATTGCATCTTTAACTTTTTTGTTAAAACTTGCTAAATTTCTTACGCCTAACTCTGACATCAAGCGATAACGTCGCTCCATTTCAGCCACACTCCAGCGCAATGCATTCGCTGCTTCTTTCATATCAGTTACAACAGGCGTTAATAGATGGGGAATACCTTCGTATATTGATAGTTCCAACATTTTTGGATCCACTAAAATCATCCGCACATCTTCAGGTGTTGATTTATACAACAATCCCATCAACATCGCATTAACACCTACTGATTTACCAGATCCAGTCGTTCCTGCAACTAATAAATGCGGCATTTTTGCTAAATCAGCAATGATAGGTTCACCCGCAATATCTTTTCCTAATGCTAAAGCTACAGGTGAACGATTTTGTTCATATTGTTG
>JBGSLN010000212.1:0-13551 GCA_041740675.1 Gammaproteobacteria bacterium
CTGAACCTGATTTACGCTCCGCTAAAGAAGCTGTTGCCTATATGAAAACTTTATATGCTCTTGTATGTTATTTAGATATTTGTGACGGTAATATGCAAGAAGGATCTTTTCGTTGCGATGCGAATGTTTCTGTTCGATTGACAGGTGAAGAAAAATTTGGTACTCGCGTTGAAATTAAAAACATTAACTCATTCAAGTTTGTTGAAAAAGCAATTAATTATGAAATTGAACGACAAATTGATCTTTTAGAATCTGATGGAAGAGTCAGTCAAGAAACACGTTTATATGATGCTAATAAAGATGAAACTCGTTCAATGCGTAGCAAGGAAGCTGTCAATGATTATCGCTATTTTCCTGATCCTGATTTATTACCGATTATCATCACTACTGTTGATATTGATATAATTAAAAAAATCATGCCTGAATTACCCAAGGCAAAATTACAACGTTTTATATCTAATTATTCTTTAACAGATTATGAAGCAAAGAGCTTAATTACAGACGTTAATCTTGCTAACTTTTTTGAAGAAACTATACAACAAAGTAAGGCATCGCCAAAGCTTATCGCGCATTGGATTATAGGCGAATTAAATGCAGCATTAAATCGACATGAGTTGAATATCTCAGAACAGCCTATTTCATCAACACAATTTGCTATTCTGTTAACACGTATTGCTGAAAACACCATCTCAGTACCCATTGCAAAAAAAATATTTGAAAAAATTTGGAAGACTCATGCAAAGGTAGACGAGATTATTGCTGCAGAAGACTTACAGCAAATTGATGATCAACAAATGATAGAAGTTATCATTGATCAAATCATTGAAAAAAATCCTGAGCAGGTCAAACAGTATCTATCTGGTAAAGATAAAGTTTTAGGTTTCTTTATAGGTCTGGCGATGAAAGCAACTCAAGGTAAGGCAAATCCAGCACTCGTAAATGAATTATTAATAAAAAAACTCAAGGATTAATCTTTCTTAAGTAGCACACCAACCACTGAAATTTTTCATATGTGCTATTTCTTATTATTGCTAAACCATGATATACTAAGTTGCTCCTGAGCCTTTCGTTAGTTTTGCCAGATTGTTTGTCTCGAGTGAACATTGAAAGAATCTTGAGATTATATTTTATTCGTTCCTATTGGAGTTTTTTTATGAAAGAAATTTATGTGGGCAATTTGCCCTTTAGTGTAACTGAAGCTGATCTTCGCAACCAATTTGGCCAAGTTGGTGAAATCGTGAATTTAAAACTTATCAGCGATAAGTTCACTGGAAAATCAAAAGGCTTTGGATTTATTGAATATGCAAGCAAAGATGAAGCAGAAAAAGCTGTGGCTGCTTTTGATGGCAAAGATTTTCAAGGTCGTAGTATTCGTGTAAACATTTCTAAGCCAAAAGCTGCTGGTGATACTGGTCGCGGTGGTAACAAAGGTGGTTTCCGTAGTAATCGTAATGATAGCGGCCGTCCTCAAAGAAGAAGCTTTGAAGAACATTAATCACTTGAAATAAATTATTTAAAAGCACTATCGAAAGATTTTCATGGTGCTTTTTTTTTGAGTATTCTTTGTGTGAATTTTATTCCTCTTAACCTTATTTTTCTCTGCAAGCCTTCACAAATCCCCTCAACTCCCGAATAAGTTTTAGGTTTCAACCGCAGAATTTATGCTAGTCTTTACTTTCAAATCCATTGATTTTTAATGCTTTTTGAAAAAAGTATTGGAAAAAAGTTGAAATTTCGTCTACAGTTATGCAGTTAACTAGTTTATTTTTCTGGAGAATTAAAATGATAAAAAAAGGGTTAGTAATTGCAGCATCTGCTGCGCTATTGTTGGCATCAACCAGCTTTGCTGCTGCTCAAGCGAGTGATAATGCAGCTGCTGGAAAAAATGCTGTTATTGCTAAGAACAGCTGCAAAGGTAAGAACAATTGCAAAGGCAAAACCAGCACCAAAAATAATAACCATTGCAAAGGTAAGAACAATTGCAAAGGTAAGAACAAGTGCAAAGGCAAAGCTAAAAGCTAAACTTAAATCAGCAAATACTGTTAGTGGTATTTACTAATGAATGAGCCGATATTACAATTTGATAATATCGGCTTTTTTTATGAGACTCAATAATGAATCAGCATCAGTCAGTAAAGTATCCTAATCTAGGTTTTGGATTAGGGCTTAGAGTAAATCATTATGAACATATTTTAACTCATAAACCCACTATTGATTGGTTTGAAATTCTAACTGAGAATTATATTGTTCACGGCGGTAATCCTTTATATTATCTTGAAAAAATTCGACAAGATTATCCCATTGTTATGCATGGGGTTTCATTATCTATAGGCAGTACTGATCCTTTAAACTATAGTTACTTGAATCAAGTAAAACAGTTAGCGAATGCTATCGATGCCAAGTGGATATCTGACCATTTATGTTGGACGGGATTGAATGGTAAAAACACGCATGATTTATTGCCCATTCCCTACACCGAAGAAGCAATCAAACATGTCGCCGAAAGAGTTATGCAAGTACAAGAGTTTCTTAACTGCCGCATCTTACTAGAAAATGTTTCTTGTTATGTTAGTTATAAAGAATCAGAAATGACTGAATGGGAGTTTCTTACTGAAGTTGCTAATCGCGCTGATTGCTTAATATTATTAGATATTAATAATATTTATGTAAATAGTTACAATCATAATTTTAATCCATATGATTTTATAAATTATGTTCCTATACAACGCGTACAACAATTTCACTTGGCTGGGCACTTAAATTGCGGCGATTATATAATTGATACTCATGATCATCCAATTATAAATTCTGTATGGGAACTATATGCGGCAGCAACACAGCGATTTCAAAATGTTTCTACTATGATTGAACGAGATGATAATATTCCAACTTTCTCTGAGTTATTCAAAGAATTAGAATATGCAAAATTAATCGCGATGAAACCTGAAATGGAAATAGTATGAGTTTAGCAAATTTACAACAATTATTTCAGACATTCATTCTTGAAGACAAACTTGATATTGAAAAACATATTGCAAACCCTGCTTTAGGCAATGTTAAAGATAGATTGTCGGTGTATGGTGATGGTTATGTAGCACGATTAGAAGAAGTTTTGGCTGATGATTTTTCCGCCTTACTAGCGTTGCTAGGAGAAGATAAGTTTTATAAATTAACTTATCGCTATATTATCACACATCCATCTATATATTTTTCTATCAATTCCTATGGAGAAAAATTTCCTGAGTTTTTAAATGACATTGAGGCACATTATGCGGAAATGGCTGCTTTTGAATGGGCGGAAGGTTATGCTATTACAGCTGCGGATGCGAGAGTATGGTCGCTAGGAGATATTCAAAAAACTCCTATAGAAAATTGGCCATTGCTAACATTCAGGTTACACCCTTCATTGCAATTAGTGACTCAACGATGGAACTCATTAGCAATCATTCAGTCTTTGCGTGTCAGAAAGAAAGCACCCAAAGCTAAGCTATTAATTGATCCAATAACTATTATTATTTGGCGTAAAGATTTGGAAGTAAAATATAGCACTCTGGAACTCATTGAAACAAAGTTATTGATTGCTATTCAAAACAAAAAAAACTTTGCTGAAATCTGCGAATTATTATGTGAAGATCTGCCAGAAAATGAAGTGGCCGAATACGCAGTAAACAAAATTTTAATTTGTTTAGAAAGAGGATTATTGGTAGATGCATCATAGATAGGTTGACGATGCCAACTCAACCTAGCAAAATAAGATTATCTACCCAACCCAAAACTAATATGGAGTGAATTATGAATACAATAACTTTTAAAGGTAACCCAATAAAAACTGCTGGAGCTTTGCCTTTAATTGGAAAACCTGCGCCAGAATTTGTATTAACTAAAAGTGATCTTTCGGAAATTAGTAAACATGAATTACTGGGGCAACGGGTAATAATGAGTATTTTCCCTAGCTTAGATACACCAGTTTGTGCAACTTCGGTGCGTAAATTTAATGAATATGCTAATAGTTTATCTGCAGTTAAAGTATTATGCATTTCTGCAGATTTACCGTTCGCCGCGGCTCGTTTTTGTGTTGCAGAAAACTTATCTAACATCATTACTGCATCAACTTTTCGTCATCCTGAATTCGGAAAAAACTTTGGACTGGTAATTACTGAAGGCCCTTTAAAAGATTTAATGTCTAGGGCTATCATAATTCTCGATGATCAGGGTAATGTGACGCATGCACAACAAGTATCAGAAATCACTCAAGAGCCTGATTACGTTACAGCAATTAAGGCTCTGAGTTAGCATCGCATCTACTATTTTTAAGAACTATAATACATTTCAAACTCAATTGGGTGAGTAGTCATCATGACTCTCTCAATTTCTTTGCGCTTTAATGCTATATAGCTATTAATGAAATCATCACTAAAAACATCTCCTTGTTTTAAGAACGCCCGATCATGATCTAAAGCATCAAGGGCCTCACCTAAGCTTGCAGATACTGTTGGAATATCTTTTAACTCTTCTGGTGGAAGATCGTATAAATCTTTATCCATTGGATCGCCTGGATGAATTTTATTTTTAATGCCATCAATACCCGCCATCATCAAAGCTGCAAAGGTTAAATAAGGATTACTCGCAGGATCAGGAAAACGAACTTCAATACGACGGCCTTTGGGATTGGCTTCATGAGGTACTCGGATAGATGCTGACCGATTACGTGAAGAATAGGCTAATAACACTGGGGCCTCAAATCCTGGCACTAAACGGCGATAACTATTCGTAGTCGCATTCGAAAGCGCATTGATCGCCTTAGCATGTTTAATTACACCACCAATATAGAATATTGCAATTTCAGACAAGCCCGCATAACCATCTCCAGCAAAAATATTTTGACCATTTTTAGCAAGTGATTGATGTACATGCATTCCACTACCATTATCACCTACAAGCGGTTTGGGCATAAACGTTGCCGTTTTGCCATAAGCATGCGCAACATTGTGTACAACATATTTTAAAATTTGTAATTCATCTGCTTTTTTCACTAAGGTATTATATCTTGTTGCAATTTCATTTTGATTAGCCGTTGCTACTTCATGATGATGGGCTTCTACCACTAATCCCATCTGTTCCATAGTCATTGACATAGCTGAACGAATGTCTTGAGAAGAATCAACAGGAGGTACTGGAAAATAACCACCTTTCACACCTGGACGATGTCCGAGATTACCTTCATCATATTCACGACCAGAATTCCAAGCTGCTTCCTCAGAATCAATATGATAAGCAGCACTATGCATATTGACTCGCCAACGCACATCATCAAAAATAAAAAATTCTGGTTCAGGGCCAAAATAAGCCGTATCAGCAATCCCAGTAGATTTTAAAAATTCTTCAGCGCGCTTAGCTAAAGATCGAGGGTCACGCTCATACCCCATCATTGTGCTCGGTTCTACTACGTCACAACGTAATATCATAGTAGCATCTTCACAAAAGGGATCCATCACTGCAGTAGTAGAATCCGGCAATAAACACATATCTGAACTTTCAATACTCTTCCAACCGGCAATTGAAGAACCATCAAACATTTTGCCTTCAGTAAAAAAGTCTTCATTGATTAATCGTGCTGGAATAGTAATGTGTTGTTCTTTACCACGGGTATCAGTAAAACGTAAGTCGGAAAAAACCACATTATTTTCTTTAATAAGTCTTAACACGCGTTCAATAGGCATAATACTTCTCTCCAGAATTTGCAGGTTGAAAAATAAAATATAGAGAATTATACCTGATTTTTTTTTACTTCTGTAGAAGAATTAAGTCTGCAAGAGTTATAATTTAGTATCATTCTAACTCATGATAGTAAATCTTAAATTTTAATACTCAAGCCAATAAATACCATAGGCCAATTCGTCAGTTGAATATTATTTGGTACAGTTTGTTGATCTTTAAATTTAATTTGCTGATAAGCTAAACCAACAAATCCATTCACAGAATAATGTGAAGTTTGATAAAAAGTATAATCCCCTTTTGCTTCTATAGAATAAACTGCTGTGTGTACCAAATCTGGAATTGAACTTAATCCAGTTAATGAAACATTAAATTTAGGATTTATTTGATAAATAAATCCTAAACCAATTCTTGGAGTAACATGCGTAAAATGACGTTTAGCAAATTTTGTTTGAGAAGCAAGACTATAATAAAAATTTAAGTCTGTAACTGCTAAAATTGGCCGTACTGTCAATTGTTGATGGGTAAAGTTGTAATATGCTCCTGCTGTCAACAAATTAAATTTTATTTTTGAACTAACTGACGTACCTACTGGAAAATCTACTCCATGTGTTAATAATGTCTGACTCAGTACTGCATGACCAGTTTGCTCTTGATTTTGATAATTTAAAAAAGCACCCCAAGCATTTTTCATAAGATCAAGTTGTGTATTCCACAAATCATCATGATTGATGCCAATATCAGAAAGATTTGGTTTATATAACGTTGTTGTGCCAGGTCGGCCACCAATTGGAATCTGGATAAAACCATTCACATCAGAATAAATATAACTTCCTGAAAGTTGAACTTGGAGTGGAGCTGCTAGTGAAGACAAAGCAATTAATGATAAAGCTAACAAAAGCAGCCCATTTAAAAGATATTTTTTCATTTTTTTATTATTTGATGTTTGTCGAAATTTATAACCTAAAATGATTTAAAAGTATATCTTTTCTTTTTCGATATATTCAACCACTGTTTCTGGCAGCAATTGCTTTGAAATAATGCCAGCCTTAATTTGTTGACGAATTTCAGTTGAAGAAATAGGCAATGCATCTAATTCAAAAAAATATAATACTCCTGCAAGTTGATTTGATAAGTCATTTATATTAGTACTGATTTTTGATTTAAATTCTTTTGCTAATTCATCGTTCCACTGCAGTTGAAACCCAGGCCGTGCGACAACTAAAATATGAGCATACTTTATAAGTAATTTCCAATTCCACCAAGTTAATAAATCCAAAAAACTATCCATACCAATAATTAGCACTAAAGACGTGTCAGGATATTCATCCCGAAAACTTTGCAAAGTTTCAATCATAAATGATGGTGTCTCTCGTTGAATTTCTCGATCATCTAAGATTAATTCTTTCTGGCTACTAATTGCGAGATCAATCATCTTCTGGCGTTGCTTCGTTGAAGCCTGTAAAGATTGTTTATGCACGGGAATTTTACAAGGCACGAATCTAATTTCAGCGAAATTTCCAAATTCAAGAACTCTATTAGCAACTAATAAATGTCCTTTGTGAATTGGATCAAATGTTCCACCAAAAATGCCAATGGGCTTCTTCATAATTCAACACCCGTCAGCAACAAACTAGTATACTCTAAACTATCCCATACGTTGCCATTCTGTACCCCTTTAATCATAGCATCGATATTTGCACATTCAGAAAGCAATTTTTCATATCTATGAGAGGTTCCATGTTGTAAAGCTTTTTTAATCAACGGTATTCGTTTTGGCCAAATGCCATATTTTTTTAGAGCACTTTCTGTGAGTAATTCTTTCTTTTCAGATAACGTTAATAACGTTCGAATTTCTCGCGCTAAAGTCCATAAAATTAGAATCGGCTCTATACCTTCTTGACGTAAAATTTTTAATATTTTAATGACACGCGTTGGATTATTATCTAGCGCCGCATCTACCAAAGCAAAGATATCAAAGCGCGCATTGTCTGAGATCACTTCGCTCACTTTATCAACTTCTAAGTTTGCTTTAGGATATAATAAACTTAACTTCTCAATATCTTGTTTGATAGCTAATACATTGCCTTCGCCTCGTTCTGCTAATAATTGTTTTACTTCGTTAGTAGCAATTAATTGATTTGCTTTGAAATAGCTTTCTATCCAACGAATCAGCTCAACAGCTGTGAATGGCCAAACCGCCACAAAACCGCTTAATGTTTCAATAGCTTCAAACCATTTAGTTTTTTGAGTTGCAGCATCAATTTTTCCGCTAGTAATCAAAATTAGTTTATCAAGAGCAGGAGATTGTAAATAATCAGCTAATATTTTTCGTCCTGCTTCAGGAAGTTTCTTATCACCTAAACGAAGTTCAATTAATGTTAATTCCGCAAATAATGATAAACTCTTAGTTTCAGCAATAAAATGGTTCCAATTAAATTGCGTATCTAAATAGAAAATAATTTTATTAGAAAACCCTAAGTTTTTTGCATATAATCGAATTCTATCACTTGCTTCTTGCACCAATAAGATTTCATCACCTGCAATCCAATATAAAGGCAATATTTTATTTCTTAGCTGCTGTTCTAAATTATTAACTGATATTTTCACTTAATATTTTTCTCAATTGCATTTCTTACATCGACCGAATTTAACCGATTAAAAATCAACCCCACAGCATCTTGTCGCATTAAATTTTGTTGTGCATCTAGTTGAGAATTATCGCCCATGATTTGAGTATCACTCGCTGCATAAGATGCATTGGTTTGTACGTTCATTGGGCCATAAATGACTTTACCATCTGAGTTCAGTAATTGGATCGTGACTATATATTGCAAATTATAAGTAGTCACTTGCGTATTAGCACTAATATTTAATAATTGTTGGTTAAATTGTTCATTGATAATTTGCAACGTAATGGGTGCGCCTCGCACATCCTGAACTATAATTATACCAGCTGAACGTAAGGTTTGCGTTAATTCAAGTGTTAAGGGTGCATAAGGAGTCGCTAATAAAAACAATGTTTTTAATTCAGGGGGTAATGATTCTGCACCACGTAAATGAAATCCACAGCCTGTTAAAGATAATAATAAACAACCTAAAAATAATGTTTTAAATAACTTATTTCGCATTAGCTTATCACTATATTAACTAAACGTTTTGGAACTACAATCACTTTTTTAATTGTCTTACCTTGAAGCTGACGTTGCAAAATTTCATGTTCACGTGCAATAGCCTCAACTTTTCTATTGTCTGCTTCGGCAGGCACACTAAACTTACCTCGCAATTTTCCATTGATTTGCAACATTAATTCTATACTTTCAACTCTCAAAGCATCCGGATTTACTTTTGGCCATTTTGCTTTGAGAATATCATCACCATAATTCAATGAATTCCACAAATGATGAGTAATATGTGGGGCAATTGGAGAAAGCAAACGTAATAAAATGCTTAAGCCTTCAAACATCACTCGATTACTTAATTCGTCTTCAGTTTCGATCTTAAGTAATACATTAAATATTTTCATAGCGCCTGATACAACGGTATTAAACTGATGCCGCTCAAAGTCATATTTAATTTGCTTTAAAGTTTCATGAACTTCACGGCGGATTGCTGCTAGAGTCGTTGATAATTAACTACCCTCAATCGGAGTCATTCCATAGTCTTTTAATGCATCATTTACAGCACAAATTGCTTTTTGATTTTCACAAGCAAAAGTCCATAATCTTTTTAAAAACCGATAACTACCTTCAACACCTGCATCAGACCAATCAAGCGATTGATCTGCAGGAGCTGCAAAAATCATAAATAATCGCACCGTATCCGCACCAAATTTTTGCATTAATTCTTTGGGATCGACTACATTGCCAATTGATTTCGACATTTTGGCGCCATCTTTCAAAACCATCCCTTGAGTTAATAAACTCCTGAAGGGTTCATCACCATTTAATAATCCTTCATCACGTAATAATTTATGAAAAAATCGCGCATAAAGTAAATGTAAAATTGCATGTTCAATCCCACCAATATATTGATCCACTGGAGTCCAATATTTGGCGCGATCATCTAACATGCCTTTTTCTAAATTAACACAGGCATAACGTGCGTAATACCAAGATGATTCCATAAAGGTATCAAATGTGTCTGTTTCTCGTTTTGCAGCTTTGCCACAATTAGGACAAATGGTATCAACAAATTCTGGCATATCTTTTAGTGGGGAACCGGTGCCAGAGAACTCAACATCTTCAGGCAATACCACTGGTAAATTTTCTTCTGGAACAGCTTGTGTGCCACAAGCATCACAATAAATAATTGGTATAGGCGCACCCCAATAACGTTGTCGCGAAATACCCCAATCACGTAAACGATAATGAATTTGCTTCTTGCCTTGTTCCTTAGCACACAATTCTTCTGCAATTGCATTGATAGCTGCTTCAGAATCCATACCATCGAATTTACCAGAATTAATAAGTTTACCTTTCGCAGTATATGCAGCATTTTTTAAATGAGCATTATCTTCACCACTTTCACTTGCAATGACCTGCTTAATACTCAAATCATATTTTTTTGCGAACTCAAAATCTCGTTGATCATGCGCAGGTACAGACATTACTGCACCAGTGCCGTACTCCATTACTACGAAATTTGCAGTCCAAATTGACATCAACTCACCCGTAATTGGATGTAGTGCTTTCAAGCCAGTATCTATGCCTTTTTTCTCCATAGTAGCAATGGCTGCTTCTGCAACTTTAATATGTGAGCATTCTTCAGCAAAAGCCGCCAAATCTTTACGTCCAGCTGCAATTAATTCTTGTACCAATGGATGTTGCGGTGCTATTGCCAAGTAAGTTGCGCCCATCAAAGTATCAGCCCGCGTGGTAAAAACTTTCAATTCTTCATTCTTTCTATCGACTTTGAAATGAATTTCAACTCCTTCAGATCGACCAATCCAATTACGTTGCATTGTTTTAACTTGTTCTGGCCAATTTTCTAACTTTTCAATATCTTCCAGTAACTCATCAGCATAAGCAGTAATTTTAATAAACCATTGTGGGATCTCACGACGTTCAACTAATGCTCCAGAACGCCAACCGCGGCCATCCACTACTTGTTCATTCGCTAACACTGTTTGATCAACAGGGTCCCAATTAACAATTGAATTCTTTTTATAAGCTAAGCCTTTGGCAAATAACTTAGTAAAAAGCCATTGCTCCCAGCGATAATATTCAGGTTTGCAAGTAATTATTTCTCTTTTCCAATCATAACCGAACCCCATGCGCTTCATTTGATGGCGCATATGTTTAATATTTTCATAAGTCCATTTTGCTGGTAAAGTTTTATTTTTAATTGCCGCATTTTCTGCAGGTAAGCCAAATGCATCCCAACCCATGGGCTGTAATACGTTTTTACCTACCATTTTTTGATAACGAGCTAACACGTCACCAATGGTATAAACTCGCATGTGCCCCATGTGTAAATGGCCACTTGGATAAGGGAACATCGTCAAGCAATAATATTTCTCTCGACTGAGATCTTCACTGACATTAAAGGATTTTTCTTCTTCCCAGAATTCTTGAGCGCTTTTTTCAACAATTTCTGGCTGATAACTTTCTTCCAATACAGACATGAGTTTACCTTTATTTACCTAGAATGATAATTATACCAGTTGCTTCACTAGGCCCGCAACGAGATACTGTATTCCTATTCGAGAACCAATTCTGCATAAAGCGGCAAATGGTCCGACAACTGTTTCCAAGGTTCCTCATTAAAAACATGTGCCGCTCTTAAACCAAAACCACGGTAATAAATTCGATCAATTCTCAACGTTGGTCTAGAAGCTGGGAAGGTTAGTGCATAATGGCCATGAAACGTTTTATAAACTTCTCTAAGTTGAAGCTCATATTCAAGCCGTTCAGTAGCGTTTTTTTGCCAAGCATTGAAATCTCCCGCAATAATGAGTGGAACATGTGTAGGAACATGTTTATTAATATGATTCGTTAATATTTGCAACTGTTGTTTACGTTCAGTTTTAAACAAGCCTAAGTGTATACAAATCGTATGAATTGTTTGATCATTCACTCCAATAATTGCATGTAGCAAGCTACGGCTGGCTCGTTTGGAATAAGCAACATTGATATTTTCCCATGACAGAACTTTGTGTTGACTTAAAATGCTATTGCCATGATGGGCTGCGCCATAAACAGCATTTTTTCCATAAATTTTTTCTAGCCAATTTTCTGCTGCCAAAAAATCAATTTGTGGAATTTCTGGCTCAGTTAATTTTTTTTCTTTGCGCTTTTTTAATTTACCCTGCACTTCTTGTAATAAAATCAAATCAGCATTTAGATTATTTATTGCTGTGCGCATCTCAGGCAATTTCCATAAACGATTGCTTGAAGAAAATCCCTTATGTAAATTGTAGGAAACCACTCTCAAAATATTCATAATTTCTCAATTTTTATTGCGCTACTTCTATTTCGCTCATAAACAATTAGCACTAAAAACATAATTAACAGTACTAAAATGATAGGTGTATTCCCAACATAAAGCCAGGGAGTTCTCCCCGTTCTTGGTTGAAATTCCCCCTTCAATACACCGCGAGTAAATTGTGGGATTTGTTTCACGATATGTCCATGATCATTGATAATCGCAGTGAGTCCATTATTACTATCAAATAATAAATCACGCCCACTTTGAATCGCACGAAATTGGCCAATTTCCAAATGTTGTGCGGGTGCTAACGAATCACCAAACCAAGAATCATCACTCACAGTCACCAATGCATTTGATTTTGCTGCTTCATTAAATAAATCATTAGCATATGCAATTTCATAACAAATAAATGGCGCTAAAATTATATTTTGTGCTTTCAAATCAGGTTGATTTTTTTCACCTGGAATTATTTCTGACATTGGTAAACTGAAAAAACCCATTAATCCTCGCAATAAATTTGCCATTGGCACATATTCACCAAAAGGAACCAAACGACGTTTATAATACTGACCCCTTCCCTCACCCAAAGAAATTAATGCATTGTAGTAACTGAATGTATTAGTAACTTGCACTGGAATGCCTGTAAAAAGACTTACATGGTAATTCGTTGTAATTGTATTTATCGCATTTAAAAAATCTGTAGCAAACTTTTCTGGAATAGGAATAGCAGCTTCCGGCCAAATCATAATTTGTGTCTGCAAATTTTCTAAAGTTAGGCCGTAATAAATATCTAAAATTTTTGTAACGCTGCTAGGATCCCATTTGATCGTTTGTGGAATATTACCTTGCACCAACACAACTTGCAGTGGAGGCCCTTCAGGTTTGGTCCATTTAACTTGAGTTAACTGGATACCTATTGTGTAAATTAAAATGAGAACAACTGCAGCAATAAAAAGTTTATACCCGCTTTGAAAAGATTTTAAAATATATACTAATAATGCACTGGCTTGTAACACTAAAAAACCAACTCCAAATTCACCTACAATTGGAATATAACCCCGTAATGGGCTAGATACTTGTGAATAACCAATCAGTAACCATGGAAAACCGGTCAAAAACCAACTACGCAGCCACTCAATTAATACCCAAGATAATGGAAATCCCAAAAAAAGTTTTTGTAAATTAGGTTTGGGAATATAGCGAGTTAATAAATAAGCTTGTAATGTTGGAAAAAGGGCTAGAACTGCAACAAACAAGCTAGTAAATATAATAGCAATAGGTATTGGGGTAAATCCATACACATGAATACTAATATAAACCCAAGAAACTCCAACCCCAAATTGTCCCACGCCAAAGAAAAATCCGCACCATACTCCTTGCCTTAAAGTGGCTTTTTCCAACAAA
>JBGSLN010000213.1:0-3286 GCA_041740675.1 Gammaproteobacteria bacterium
TAACTGATAATAGCAAAATCATTGCGATTGGATCAGAAGCATCAATCAATGGTGCAAAAAAAGGAACCCTATATTGTGCCACTAAATTTGCAATAAGAGGTTTTTTACAAAGTTTAAGAACAGAGTGTAATCAATCTAAAACAGCTGTGACTATTGTTAATCCAGGATTAGTTAAAACCGAGTTTTTTGATGTTTTACATTTTGAACCAGGTGATGCAGAAGAAAATTATATTAAGACAGAGCAAATTGCAAAAACCGTTGCATTCATTTTGGAAATGGAAAATAATTGTGTGCTCGAAGAAATTACACTTCAGCCCATGAAAAAAGTGATTAAGAGGAAAAAATGAAACGCTTAGCTTTAATAGGATCAATATTGAGTTTAATTTCTATTGCTTTTGCTGCAGATAACGCAGCAATTACAACGCAATACTTAAATAGTATTCAACATGATCCTCTAAAATTACAACAGTTTTTTTATGCTATGCCAAAAGGTGGTGACATTCATAATCACATTGATGGCGCTGTATATGCGGAAGATCTCGTTCATTTTGCTGCTAAAGAAAATTATTGTTTAAATGTTAAAAGTATGACGGTCTCACAATTAAAAACATGCCCTGCCGGCGATCAATTAACTATGGTAAACAATAATCCTATGTTGCTTGGTAAGTTAATTGATGCGTGGTCAATGCAAGATTTTCCAATTAATACTCAATCGGGAGAAGGTCACTTCTTTAATACATTTCCAAAGTTAGAACCTCTTGTTATAAGTAATGTTGTTAAGGCGATTGCAAGTATTGCTAATCGTGCAGGAAGACAAAATGAAGAATATTTAGAATTAATGATTGGTGGTTTAGAACTGAATGTCACTGATAAACAAGTTAAGACTCCAGAAGAAATAGGCGCAACAGTTCAGCAACAATCTGATTTAGCGGCATGGCGTATAGCGCTGTTGGCTGCTGGATTAAATGATGTTATTAAAAAAACTGATATTAGAATGCAGCAATTAACCGGACAAGTGAACACTTTATTAAAATGTGGAACATCGGCTGCAGCGCCTGGTTGCAGAGTAGCAATTCGTTATCAATATTTTGCATTAAGGGATTTACCTATATCACAATTTTACGCTGAATTAGTTACTGCATTTGGAGTAGCCAACACTTCTGCTTCAGTGGTTGGAATTAATATTGTAATGCCAGAGAATTGGAATACTGCTCTAGATGATTATACTGAACAAATGAAAATGATCGGATTTTTAAGAACTATCTATCCCAAAGTACATGTAACTTTACATGCAGGTGAATTAACCTTCGGTCAACTACCGCCGAAATATTTAACTTATCATATCAATCAAGCAGTCAATATTGCTCATGCGGAACGGATTGGTCATGGTGTAGATATTGCCTATGAAAAAAACTCACAAAGTTTATTAAATGAAATGGCACAAAAACATATTGATGTAGAAATCAATTTAACGAGTAATAAAGATGTTTTAGGTGTAAGTGGTAAGCAAAGTCCTTTATTATTGTATTTAGCAAATCAAGTGCCAGTGACATTATCCACGGATGACGAAGGTATTGAGCGTACTGATTTAACTGCCCAATATCAACTTGCAGAACTGGAATATAGTTTGCCCTATCCAATATTAAAAAATATCGTCCGAAATAATTTAGCTTATGGCTTTGTTGAAGGCAAACCACTTTGGCTTGGATATGATTACAAACAAGTTGTGAGTCAGTGTGCAACCGATATATTAGGGGATAAAAATCCTAGTGCAGCTTGTGCAACTTTTCTAAAAGCTAATACAAAAGCTAGACTACAATGGCAGTTGGAACATGAATTTAATGTATTCGAAGCGAGTATTGCTAACGCAATCTATCATTGATAGATTTGTCAACCTAACAGCGTATTTTTGTCTTAACATAATCTTTTAGTTGATTATTTTTAAAATCGTGCTATTATTGCCCACTTTTTGTGGGTAGCTTTAGTGGGGTAGAGATGTTAAACAATTCAGAAAATATAGGGGATTTATGCTCAGAAAGTCTTTTTGCTAAAAGCAAGTGGGAAAAGTATGAGTTAGACAAACGATACCAAAATCAAGGCATTGACCTGGGAAATTATCAGCAGCGAGAATTAAACTTTTTCGCAATCAGCATAGAAGAAAATTTTTTGCACGAATTGACTTTAGAAGTACCTCATGTCGTCTTTGCGTTATTTAATAAATATACTATTGCGGTAAAAGCAGAAGATTCTTTTTTTGAGTTTATTCAAGAAAAATTGGAAAAATTTGCCTTAACTCCACAATATCAACAGTTACTAAAAAACTTGGCGCAAAATAACTCTGCTAGGTTATTAGCATTACTTGAAAATTTTAAGTTTGAGATCAAACGAAACCAGCCATCTGCATTTGTAACAAAAGGGTTTGAATTTTTTATAATTTCTAAATCGCTTACAATTTTAGCAACTGAAAATTCTGAGGAAGTATTTAAATTATTGGAAAAATGTGGTCTTCAGGTGTTGGGACTGCAAGAAGTGTCTTCTTTTGAAATTAATGTTTTATTGATGTTAATGTTTCAGGATTCTGATAGATTTTTTAGCTTATTTAAAAATGGCGATGTCGATATGGTTAAGCTAATTTTAACAAAAGCTACAGTCACTGATAGGGGCGTGGGGTTACTGGAGAAATTAGCAGTATACGATTCTGAGGAATTATGTACTTTACTTGAGAAATGCAGTAATGATGCCGAGCCACAAGAATATTCTGATTTTATTACAATATTTTTGTCAAATCTTTTAGTTGTTGAGACAGGTTATCAGATACTGATAGAGTTAGCAAAAAAAAGTCCTGATAAGTTATTTTTACTATTAAAAAGATGTAATCTCGATGCAACACCCGTTATCAATGTAGAAGTCGTTAAGATAGAGACAGACTATGCTGCAGATGATGGAGGAATAGATTTTAGCAAAACTATATTGTGGAAGATTGTATTTACAAGAAAAATACTAAATCCCTTAATAAGGAATGATTCAAATAAACTACCTTCACTATTCTTACATCATAATCTTAATGCAGCACCAAATGATAATCCAAATAGAACCGTGCTATGGATGCTTGCCGAAACAATAGTGGGCCTAAAAATACTAAAGGAATTGCCACAGCTTTTACCTGAACTGGCACCTAAGGTAAAAAAGGATATTAAAGTGGATAAAATGAACCTATGGCAAGTTATTGCAGGTGAAGTTGAGAATGAAAACGAAAGTGAGAATGAGAATGAGAATGAAAGCGAGG
>JBGSLN010000214.1:0-3735 GCA_041740675.1 Gammaproteobacteria bacterium
CAATTTCTTGCATGATTTCTTTGCGATTGCCACGGGCTTTTTTGACCGCCGTTTGCAAAATTCGATATCGCAATGGATACATTGCTTCAAAGCCCAATTCTTCGAATTCAACATGAAAATTATGCATCCCTAAGCGGTTAGCTATTGGAGCATAAATTTCTAAAGTTTCTTTTGCGATACGCCATTTTTTATCTGGTCGCAATGAACCAAGCGTACGCATGTTATGCAATCGATCCGATAATTTGATTAAAATCACACGAATATCTTTCGCCATGGCTAACACCATTTTACGAAAGTTTTCTGCTTGAGCTTCCGCTTTACTTTCAAATTTAATTTGTGTAAGTTTACTCACGCCATCAACAAGTTCTGCAACTTGCGCACCAAATTGCTTGGCAATACGATTTTTATCAACTTGGGTATCTTCAATCACATCATGCAAAATTGCTGCCATAATGCTTTCAGGATCCATACGCATCGATGCCAATATTCTAGCAACTGCGAGTGGATGAGTGATATAAGGTTCACCAGAAATTCGAGTTTGGCCAGCATGTGCTTCTTTGCCAAGTAGATAAGCTTCATGAACTTTCGCGATTTGGTTTTCATCCAAATAAAAAAGTAATTCTTCACGAAGCTCTTCGAAAGTTGCCATTATACAGTTCCGTGGCCTTTGCTTGGTTATTCTGTTGAGCGAAAAACATTCACATCATCTAACCCTCTAACACGGGCATCTTCGCGTGTAGCTAAATCGGTCATACCAGCAGCAATTTCACGTAATGCCACCACCGTTGGTTTATCATGATCCCATGGCACACCAGGTTCTGCCGCAGTAATCGCAAGCTGACGAGCTCGATAGGTTGCATCCATAATCAACTCAAATCGATTCGCTTTAAATTTTAAACAATCTTCAACGGTTACACGAGCCATTTTAGGAACCTCCACAATTTAAGTATAGTCTTGTAGTTTACCATATCGATGAATAAATTTGGAGAGGTTTGTAGTCATTTGTAATTATTATAAAAAACGCTTTAATGCATTTGGAAGAATTATTTATTTGTTTTATATTATACTACCCATGTAAAGAACATAGTTATCTAATTTTTTGCGAATTAATTAGCTAAAATAATATTAATAGATTAAATTTAAAGTTATTTAACACAATTTTAACTCAACAACACTCGTTGAAACTCATCCTGCATCCGCACTTTAGTGCGCCGTTCAGCTTGAATAATTGCTTTTACTTCTGCTAACGCCGTTTGAAAATCATCATTAATAATTAAATAGTCAAACTCATGAAAATGTGACATTTCATTACGTGCTTGTTCCATTCTCGCTGCAATAGTTTGTTGATCATCTTGTCCACGTTGGGTTAGTCGCTTTTCTAAAACTGTTAAAGATGGAGGAAAAATAAAAATTGAAATGGCTGTGTCAAAAAGTTTGCGAACTTGCTGTGCGCCTTGCCAGTCAATTTCTAATATAATGTCATTACCCGCTTTCAAGGCTGATTCTAACGTTCTTTTTGAAGTCCCATAACAATTATTAAACACTATGGCGTATTCCAAAAATTCATGAGCAGAGACTTTTTGTTGAAATTCAACCTCAGAAATAAAATGATAATTTATGCCATTAACTTCGCCAGGACGCATAGGACGTGTTGTGTGCGAGATTGAAACTTTTAGTTTTGCTGTCTCTTTAATTAAAACAGAAACCAAACTGGTTTTGCCTGCTCCCGAAGGAGCTGAAATAATAATTGGGATCCCTGGTTTATGCATATATTACTCAATATTTTGAATTTGCTCACGCATTTGTTCAATTAAAACTTTTAACTCTACCGCCACATTAGTAGATTCAATATTCACTGCTTTAGATCCTAAAGTATTTGCTTCTCGATTTAACTCTTGCATCAAAAAATCAAGTTTACGACCAACCACCCCACCTTGCCTGAGAATATCACGCACTTCTTCTAAATGAGTTTTTAATCGATCTAACTCTTCCTGAATATCCGCTTTTTGACATTGCAACACGACTTCTTGTTCAAGTCGATTAGCATCTACTTCAACTGCAAAAGACTTCAATTTTTCCTGCAATTTAGATCTTAACATTGTAACAATTGTATTTGAAAAACCTTGTACTTTATCCACTTCGACCGCTGCAGCATTCACTCGCTCTATTATAATGTTTGCTAAAACAGCGCCCTCTTTTTCTCGATTCTTTTTTAGGGTTTTTAAAGCAGCTTCAAAATGGTTTAAAAGTATTTTTGCAACTTGATCATTATCTAATTCAGCTACGCTCGCAATGCCTGGCCACTTTAATAATGCTAATGGATCAATATTTCCAATGTTTTGCACCGTTTTTTGCATTGCTAGGACTGTAGTGGCCAACTGCTGCAAATTCGCTTGATTAATTTTGATTTCTGCGGAGACAATCATTGGCAAAAAATTTAAAAAAATATCAATTTTGCCACGCTGAAAATATTGATTTATTAACGCACGCATTTCCGGTTCTAAATGACGAAAAGTTTCTGGTAAGCGAAAATTTATTTCTAAAAATCGTTGATTTACCGAACGCAATTCTAATGTTAGCTCCCCAAATTCTGTTTTTGCGTGTTCT
The DNA here is from genome assembly GCA_041740675.1 of Gammaproteobacteria bacterium. Classification (GTDB taxonomy): domain Bacteria; phylum Pseudomonadota; class Gammaproteobacteria; order JBGSLN01; family JBGSLN01; genus JBGSLN01. The sequence goes on from JBGSLN010000214.1 coordinate 2,608, forward strand.
CTGGCAAAAGCCGTCATGCTGTAGATCATAAGTTCACATAGACTATTTTAAAGATTCTAGCTTAAAGAAATATTGAATAAAAGCAAGTGAGAATTGCACGAAATAAATTGAACCTGTATACTTCAAACACGAAATAAAATGCTTAAAGAGGTATAAAATGCGACCAAGCGGCAGAGCAAATCACCAACTACGCGATGTAAAAATTACTCGTCATTATACCAAACATGCTGAAGGCTCTGTATTAGTTGAATTTGGTGATACCAAAGTACTTTGTAATGCAACAGTTAGCGATCAAATACCGAAATTTTTAAAAGGACAAAACCAAGGCTGGATCACTGCTGAATATGGCATGTTGCCTCGTTCAACCAACTCTAGAATGGAACGTGAAGCAGCAAAAGGAAAACAAAGTGGCCGTACCCAAGAAATTCAACGATTGATTGCTCGTTCTTTACGTGCTGCTGTGGATTTAAAAACATTGAGTGACCATGCAATCACTATTGACTGTGATGTAATTCAAGCTGATGGTGGAACCCGCACTGCTTCTATTACTGGTGCGTGTATTGCCTTAGCTGATGCAGTGCGTCACCTCTATAATTCTGATTCGTTGACAGCTAACCCGATGAAACATTTAGTGGCTTCCGTTTCAGTTGGCATTTATAAAGGTATGCCGGTTCTTGATTTAGATTATGCCGAAGATTGCACTGCAGAAACTGATATGAATGTAGTGATGAATGATGCTGGTGATTTTATTGAAGTGCAAGGTACCGCTGAAGGCAAAGCATTTTCTGCTGAAGAATTACACTCTATGCTTGCATTAGCAAAAGATGGTATCAAGGAATTAATTCTAGCTCAGAAAAAAGCATTAGAGTTGGTTTTGTAATTTTAGCAATTGTTTCATTTAACAAATTTAGTAGCTCTTGTAATACTGCACTTTGAATTAATTACACTAGAAATGATCAATTGGAAGTAATTTTAACTAGGGATTCAACAGATGAATATTATCTAAAAGGAATATAGATGATCTGCATCATGATAAGTGCGTAAATGCCGGCAATAATGTCATCTAATACCACCCCTAAACCACCATGAACATTTTGATCAATCCAAGTAATAGGTGCGGGTTTCCAA
>JBGSLN010000215.1:0-15762 GCA_041740675.1 Gammaproteobacteria bacterium
TAACAAAGAGCGTTTATTAGAAATTCCCTACGTATCTAAAGCATATTTTGCTAGGAACAAATGATTTTGAGTTGTAGTAATTTAATCCTTTCATTGCCGCTATTATCATTTATTGCTGCACATTTCAAAATGAGCTATGCAGAGGCTCAATATAGAGTGAATGTGTTATTCATCCAACCTCAATGAAAAATATTGACTTTTAGCCTATATATTTTACTATCGTTGCGAAACCTACTTATACTCGAAGAGTATATATCCTTCACTTGCTGGGAGAACACTATGACATTGATGAAAGAAGAGTTACTGGCCAAAGAAGTTAAACATATTGATATTACTCAATTTAATACAGTTCCTTTGATAACAGCTATGGCTGAAACAGCATTTCAAGGACGTAATCTGGCTCGTGCTGCACAGATTTATGATCAGATGCTGCATGATAAAGACTGTACCATCATCTTATGCTTAGCAGGCTCATTAGTCAGTGCGGGTATGAAACTGGCCATTGTCGACATGATCAACAATAATATGATTGATGCTATCGTTTCTACTGGCGCAAACATCATTGATCAAGATTTTTTTGAAGCATTAGGTTTTAAACATTATCATGGTTCTCAACATTTAGATGACAATCAATTGCGTGATCTAGCAATTGATCGTATTTATGATACTTTAATTGATGAAGATAATTTACGTATTTGTGATGACACAATTTCTGAAATTGCTAATAGTTTACCTATAAAACCTTACTCATCTCGTGAATTTATTAAAGAACTAGGAAGTTACTTAGTTAAAGCTGGCAAAAAGATACCTTCTATTGTTCAATCTGCTTATGAAAAACATCTGCCGATTTTCTGCCCCGCTTTCAGTGATTGCAGTGCGGGCTTTGGTTTAGTGATGCATCAAGTAAAAAATCCAAATAGCCATATTAGCATCGATTCAGTGAAAGATTTTCGTGAATTGACGAATATTAAAATTGCCGCAAAAGAGTCTGGTTTATTAATGCTGGGCGGTGGAGTTCCAAAGAATTTTGCACAAGATATCGTTGTTGCTGCCGAATTATTAGGAAAAGACGCACCATTGCATAAATATGCAATTCAAATCACTGTTGCTGATGAACGCGACGGTGGGTTGTCTGGTTCAACATTACGTGAAGCCTGTTCATGGGGTAAAGTATCTACTGTGTTTGAGCAAATGGTATATGCAGAAGTAACGTTAGCGTTTCCATTGCTTGCCTCGTACGGCTATCACAAAGGTGGTGCGAAGAATCGCAAAGCGCGTGAATGGAATAAATTATTGTCTGAATAAAGTTAAATTAATATATGCGCGAAATGCGAAGAGTATAACATGTCAAATTGGACCATTGCTGAAGCCAAAGAAGTCTACAACATCGAACACTGGAGTGATGGCTTTTTTGATATCAGTGAAAACGGCACTATTTTAGCTTATCCGGATGGCACTCGAGCCCATCCCGGGATTGATCTGAGTGAATTATCCAAAGCCATTACAAAAGCTAATCTAACTTTTCCAGTGTTGGTGCGCTTCACTGATATTTTACATACTCGCATCGACCAATTGCATAAAGCATTTGAGAATGTCATTGCTGAATCTACCTACCAGGGGAAATATACTGCGGTATATCCAATTAAAGTAAACCAACAATCTCGGGTTATTTCGGCTATATTGCAGCATGGCGGTGAACGTGTTGGTTTGGAAGCTGGTAGCAAACCAGAATTAATGGCCGTGCTTTCACTATCAGTTCGTAAAGATGCTTTAGTTGTTTGCAATGGTTATAAAGATCGAGAATATATTCGCTTAGCATTAATAGGCCAAGCTTTGGGTAAACGTGTTTGTATTATTTTAGAAAAATTATCTGAACTCGATATTGTATTAGAAGAAGCAGAAAAAATTGGGGTCGCACCTTGTCTAGGCATTCGAGTACGACTCGCTTCTATGGGATCAGGAAAATGGCAAGATACCGGTGGCGAAAAATCTAAATTTGGTTTTTCAGCGGCACAAGTGTTATATGTGGTTGACCGTTTAAGGCAAGCAAATTTATTAGAACAGTTACAAGTATTGCATTTTCATCTTGGTTCACAAGTTGCAAACATTGGTGATATTCAACGCGGTATGCGTGAGTGTGCTCGTTATTATGCAGAATTACGCAATTTAGGTGTCGGTGTAAATACAGTTGACGTTGGTGGTGGATTAGGCGTTGATTATGAAGGTACCCATTCTCGCAGCTTTTGCTCCATCAATTATACAATGCAAGAATATGCTAACAATATTGTTTATACTTTGTTAGAAATTTGTGATGAAAATGAATTACCCCATCCAGCTATTTTTACTGAATCGGGTCGCGCATTGACAGCACATCACGCGATGTTAATCACTAATATCATCGGCTGTGAACGTATAACTCACCTTGATAAATTTGAATCAACTGAACCTAGTGAAGCGCATGTGATTCGTGATTTATTATTCGGTTATGAAAATTTATCAAAGCGCACTGCATTAGAAGTGTATCATGATGCTTGTCATTATATGAATGAAGCTAATAACATGTTTAATTATGGCTTGATTAATTTGGCTGAGCGCGCTCGCACCGAACAAATTTACGTTTCAACTTGCTTGCGAGTACGTGAGCTATTAAATCCTAGTGTTCGTGCCCACCGTGAAATTTTAGATGAATTAGATGAAAAATTAGCTGACAAATATTTCTGTAATTTTTCTGTATTTCAATCACTCCCTGATTCTTGGGCAATTAACCAAGTATTTCCTATTATGCCTATTTCAGGACTAGATAAAGAACCTTTGCGGCGAGTTGTTTTACAAGACATTACCTGTGATTCCGATGGTAGAATTGATATGTATGTTGACGGAGAAGCGGTTGAAAGGACTCTACCATTATTGCCCTATCATGAAGATGAGCCATATTTATTAGGTATTTTTCTAGTAGGTGCTTATCAAGAAATTTTAGGCGATATGCACAATTTATTCGGTGATACCGATTCTGTGCATGTGGAATTATTGCCTGATGGCAATTATCAATTAGTGCAGCCAGAATTAGGAGACACGGTTGATGATGTATTGCGTTATGTGCATTTTAATACTAGTCAGTTATTAGATTCAGTTCGACGACAATTGTTAAATGCAAATTTATCACCACAGCAATATAATGAATTTCTACACGCATTCACCACTGGGTTTCAGGGTTATACTTATTTAGAAAATGAATAATTAAATACGCTTAAATACTGAATTGAAACATGCATATTCAAGTATGATAAGTATATCGTTGATCATACATAAATTTACTGCAAAAATTTTCCCCCTCATTTGACAGTTCTTAAATACAGAACTAAGCTTAATTCAGCTGTATATTCCTAAAACTATTTGATAAATGAGGAGTATTAATATGCCGTACGTTCAAGTCGAACAAGATGTTAAAGTCTTTGTACAAGATTGGGGTTCAGGCACACCGCTTGTCTTTATTTCAGGTTGGCCATTTGATCACCGCTGTTATGAATACCAATTCAATCAATTACCTAAGCATGGTTTTCGCTGCATTGGTATTGATATGAGAGGATTTGGTAAGTCTGATAGACCTTGGAATGGGTACACATATGATGTTTTTGCTGATGATATTCATAAAGTTCTGCACCAACTTAATTTAAACAATGTAACTCTAGTGGGCCATTCAATGGGTGGTGCAATTAGTCTTCATTACGTTGCACGCCACGCTGGTGATAGAGTTGCAAAACTCGCATTATTAGGTGCAGCTGCACCCATTTGGACGCAAAGACCCGAATATCCTTATGGACTTAGTATTGATGCCTGCAATGAACTATTACAATTATGCTATCACGATAGAGCACAATTATTAGAAAATTTTGGAAAGCTTTTTTTCTACAAAGAAAATTCTGTGAGTCCAAAATTTGCTGACTGGATGCAAAACATGGGAATGGATGCTACAGCTCATGCAACTGCTGAGTGTATTATTGCTTTAAGAGATACTGATTTACGCCATGAACTAGAGCAAGTTCAGCTGCAAACTGCTATCATGCACTCTCCAGCAGATAAAGTGTGTCCTTTTCCTTTTGCAGAACAAATGCATAAAGGCATTAAAAATTCTAAAATTATTCGCTTTGAAAAAAGCGGCCATGGGTTGTTCTATGATGAATGGGAGAAGTGTAATCAGGAACTGATGAAGTTTGCGAGCGAATAAAATAGCTATAAAACTTCTGGATCAGTGATACGTTTAAAAGAACGTTCTCGATTTTCAGTAATTAAACCAAGTAAATCACATAGATGAATACAAGTATTTGCTTGGTTTAATGTATAAAAATGTAATCCTGGTGCACCTTGTTGTAAAAGCTGATCACATAATTTATATACCACTTCTATACCAAACTTTTTGAGTGATTCACTATTGTATTCATAAGAACTGAGTTGTTTTATAACCCAGCGTGGAATTTCGGCACCGCAAAATTGGGAAAATTTTAGTAATTTTTCAAAATTATAAATAGGCATGATCCCAGGAATAATAGGTACATGAATATGATTCGCGGCACATTGATCTAAAAAATGAAAATAAGCATCTGGATTATAAAAAAACTGGGTAATAGCGCTATTAGCACCCGCATCAATTTTTTCTTTAAAATGTTTTAAACCTTGCTCAGCATGTTTTGCTTCTGGATGAACTTCTGGATAAGCAGCAACCGTAACATGAAAGTTTGCAGAGGTGTGTCGTCGAATAAATTTTACTAAATCTACTGCATAATTAAAACTACCGACAAATTCAGTATTAGGCATTTTATCGCCACGTAAAGCAACAACACGTTTTATACCCATTCTTAAATAATCATTGATAAGAGTATATATTTCTTCTTCTGTGGCATTAATGCAAGAAAGATGCGGCAACGTAGGGATAGAGGTATTTTGTATTAAAGTATTTACTGTTTCTAAAGTACCCTGCTTAGCTGTACCGCCAGCACCATACGTGACAGAAAAAAATTCTGGCTCACAACAAAGTAGCTTCATTGAATTTTGTTGTAAACTTTCTTGGCCAGAAAAATCTTTGGGTGGAAAAAACTCAAAACTAATTTTTTTCATATTAATTACCCATCACTAAATTAGCTGCTAACCAGCGTTGTGCTTCTTCAATCGACATATTTTTTCGTTTCGCATAATCTTTCATTTGATCTATTAATATTTGTCCAACACCAAAATATTTTGCTTGTGGATGAGAGAAATAATAACCACTCACTGAAGCGGCAGGTAACATTGCCAGATTTTCTGTTAAATGTATGCCAGTGTCGCCTGATGGATCTAATAATTCAAACAATTTAGTTTTCTCAGTATGCTCAGGGCATGCTGGATAACCAGGTGCTGGACGAATGCCTTGATATTTTTCAGCAATTAATTCAGCATTTGTTAGATTTTCTTGCTGATCATAACCCCAAAATTCTTTACGGACTCTTTGATGCAGCTGTTCAGCAAAAGCTTCTGCTAATCGATCTGCTAAAGCCTTTAGCATGATCTCATTATAATCATCATGTGTTTGTTTAAAGGTCTCCAGCGGTGTTTCTATATTTAACCCAGTAGTTACAGCAAACAACCCGATATAATCTTTGACGTTAGATCCAATAGGTGCAATGTAATCTGCTAAACACAAATTGGGTTTATTATCTGGTTTTAAAATTTGTTGCCTTAACATATTAAATGTTGTTAAGACAGATGTTCGTGCTTCATCTTCATAGATAAAAATATCTTCACCATTACTATTTGCTGGAAAAAATGCGATGCTTGCATTTGCTTGTAACCATTTATTATCAATAATTTTTTGCAACATAATTTGTGCATCATCAAACAATGATTTCGCAGTTGCTCCAATATTCTTATCAGCAAATATTTTCGGGTAATTACCTGCCAATTCCCACGTACGAAAAAAAGGCGACCAATCAATATAAGAAACTAATTTTTCTAAAGGATAATCAAGTATGAGCTTTCTTCCAATAAACTGGGGTTTTTGACATAATACATTGTTCCAATCAAGTTGTAGCTTATTCTTTTGTGCTTCAATAAAAGAAATTTTTTCACGTTTATTAGTATTATCTAAGTGCAGACTACGCAATTTTTGCAAATCTTCAGTATTAGCAGCTACATACTCAGGTCTGGTTTTATCATTTAACAGTTTATTCACAACATCAACAGCGCGTGAAGCATCAACCACATGGAAGGTATTCTCTGCATAACAAGGCTCTATTTTTAACGCAGTGTGTCTTCGCGATGTCGTAGCTCCACCAATCAATAATGGCAATATAAAATTACAGCGCTTCATTTCACTGGCAACTTGACACATTTCTTCCAGTGATGGAGTGATTAATCCACTCAAACCAATAATATTTACTTGTTCTGCAATTGCAGTTTCTAATATCTTTTCGCAGGATACCATCACGCCTAAATCAATCACCGTATAGTTATTACAACGTAAAATAACCGCAACAATATTTTTACCTATGTCATGCACATCACCTTTTACGGTGGCTAATAAAATCTTTCCTTTCGCTTGCTGTGTAACCCTCCCATTTTCAATAAAGGGTGTGAGATATGCAACTGCCTGTTTCATCACTCGCGCACTTTTTACTACTTGAGGCAAAAACATTTTTCCAGTGCCAAAAAGATCACCTACAACTTCCATGCCCGCCATTAATGGTTGTTCTATCACTAAGAGAGGGTCTGCCAATTGTTCCAATGCAGCGGCAGTATCTTCTTCTATATAATTATTAATACCTTTGACCAACGCATAAATTAAACGTTCACACGCATCTTTTTCCCGCCAGGATAAATCCTCTTTGACAGCATTATTTTCTGATTTCAAATTTTCTGCATTATTCAACAAGCGATCAGTAGCATCAGGTCGACGATTAAAAATTAAATCTTCGATAATTTCTAATTCTTTTTTAGGAATGTTTTCATAAATAGTCAAAAATCCAGGATTAACAATGCCCATATCCATTCCTGCTTTAATCGCATGATAAAGAAAAACCGAATGGATTGCTTCACGAATAGCTGCATTGCCGCGAAAGGCAAATGAAAGATTACTCACTCCGCCACTGACTAAAGCATACGGCAACTGAGATTTAATTTGTTGTAATGCATGAATATATTCAATGGCGTAATTATTATGCTCGACTAACCCAGTTCCAATAGCAAATATATTAGGATCAAAAATAATATCTTCTGCAGGAAAATTGACTGTATTCACTAAAATATCATAACAACGCTGACAAATGGCACATTTACGTTGTGCTGTATCTGCTTGTCCTTGTTCATCAAATGCCATCACTACAACGGCTGCACCATAATTTTTTACTAATAATGCTTTGCGAATAAATTCTGCTTCACCATCTTTTAAACTGATCGAATTAACGATGCCTTTACCCTGGATGCATTTTAGTCCAGCTTCGATAACCTCCCATTTAGAAGAATCGATCATGATAGGCACTCGACAAATATCAGGTTCTGAAGCGATATAATTCAAAAATTTGCTCATCATCGCTTGGCTATCGATCAGCGCTTCATCCATGTTAATATCAATAATTTGTGCGCCATTATCAACTTGTTCACGCGCTATAGTGATCGCGTGAGCAAAATTTTCTGCTTTAATCGCATCTGCAAAACGTTTTGATCCAGTGACATTACAACGTTCACCTACATTTACAAACAGTGATTGATCATCAATAATTAATGGCTCTAATCCACTTAGGCGACAAGCTTTTTTGATCACGGGTAACGAACGAGGCGGTAAGGATTGGATTGCATCAACCATGGTAGCGATAAATTGTGGCGTTGTGCCACAACACCCACCAACAATATTGATCCATCCTGAAGTAGCAAATTCTGTTAAAATTTCTGTCATAGCTTCAGCAGAGACATCATATTCACCAAATGCATTGGGTAACCCCGCATTAGGATAAATACCTACATGTGTTGTTGCAATAGAAGATAACTCTCGTAAAAAAGGTCGTAATTCTTTTGGTCCTAAAGCACAATTTAAACCTACGGCTAATGGGTTAGCATGTTGAACAGAATAATAAAATGCTGCAAGGGTTTGACCTGATAAAGTCCGCCCACTCGCATCAACAATGGTACCCGAAATCATCACCGGTAAACGTTGTTGCTGTTGTTGAAAAATAGTTTCGCAGGCAAAAATAGCTGCTTTGCAATTAAGCGTGTCAAATACAGTTTCGATTAATAATAAATTTACCCCGCCATCAATTAATCCTTGAATAGATTCCTTATATGCAACAACCAATTGATCAAAGTTAACATTACGACTACTTGCATCATTGACATCAGGAGAAATTGACGCTGTACGATTAGTTGGCCCGATACTACCTGCAACAAAGCGAGGTTTTTCAGGTGTCAATGAAGAATATTTGCTTGCAACTTGTTTAGCCAAAATCGCTGCTTGATAATTTAATTCATACGCAATACTTTCTAAGGCATAATCTGCTTGAGAAATAGCATTCGAATTGAAAGTATTCGTTTCAATTATGTCAGCACCTGCTTGTAAATATGCCTCATGTATTTCATAAATAATTTGCGGCTGAGTAATGGTTAATAAATCATTATTTCCTTTTAATGACTTTTCGAAATGTTGATATTTTTTGTTGCGATAATCTTCTTCAGTCAATTTATAGCTTTGGATCATTGTACCCATTGCACCATCGAAAAAAAGTATGCGTTTAGCTAATTCATTTTGTAACTGATTCAATTTTTTTTCTATCATCAATATTACCCTGCACTTCTTCCAATTTTTATATACTTCCACAATTGAGTTTTAGGCTAGGCGCAACACGAATAAATGGAGGGAGTGTACATCTTAGTACATGACCGACATTTGTGAGCGTTGCAACAACGCATAAAACTCAATTGTGAGGAGTATAATTAAAAAAAAACCACCGTTGCCAAAGCTAAGGTGGTTTTAATAAAATTCTACTCTCTCTTTAGCTGTATTTCTATCGCGCCCGCAAGCCGTAGCTACAAATCAGCGCGTATAACTAAAATACCATATTGATGAATAAAAAACAATAATTATTATTGCTCAGACTAACCTTCAGAATAAATTATTCATATATTTCTCACTAGAAAACTAGTTAAAATTAACTATAAATGGTTTAGCTGTTTTATTATCAGGATCATATTGAAAACGATTTGTATAATTTAAATTTTTTCCATAAACATGCAAGGAAATAGCAACCCCATCTGATAAATTAATCACACTATGAATATCATTAGGCAAAAAAGTAATAAGCTCACCTGCAGGAACAATAACTTCTTTTTCTTTCTCTATTTCTGCATAGCCAATTTTAGAACCATCATCGATCCGTTTCCAAAAGTTATTTTTTTCAATGCCAACTACATTACCCACCACTGCCCATGTCTTATGATCATGAGGTACAATTTCGCGTCCAGGCTGCCATGCTACTAAATTAACTGCTAAAGTGTGATCTGGTTCTTCATGTAATAACCAAGAGCTAAAACCCACAGCAGCATCATAGTGATAATATTTTTCTTCTAACCAATCTTTTCTAATTATCCATCGCTTTAATATAGTGGATACTCTATCAATATTTGTTAAATTATCGTGCTTTTGTACTTCTAATGTTCGAAGTTCCGCAATACATTTAGCCAGACATTTTAGAGGAGTCATTTTCATTATTAACACTTTATTTTTAGTTATCGATCACAAACAATTCGTATAGGAATAGAATAATTGCCATCACCACTGTGAATACTAGGATCATACCATACTTGACACTGAGTAACAGATTTAGGCAATTTTTGTGTCAATTGAATGCTAGTTTGATTATATTCACAAGTAAGGTAAATTTGATCATTAGAAGAAAAGTTCCAAACAGCATTTTTTTGAGTTGATGAATCTGGAATAAGGCTTGCTAATTCTTCGGGTTTTCCTGAGTAGAAAGTAACGTTACTGAGATAGTAACGTGGTTGTATGACCAGGCTGCGCCAACCAGGATATTTATTAGTTAATGATTGAGAAACTTGCAAATTTGCAGGGCACTTAATTGAGAAAGAATTAACAGCATATGAACTTGAAGTTAGGAAAAAAAGAATTAATAATAATCCATAGCACTTTTTTTTAATCACTATAACCTGCCTCTCTTCATTTTTTGTTTGCTTAATATAGTCAAGTTTGCATGTATATTTTTTAAAAATCTATACTATTCTTAGTTTATTTTAAGTTTTTTTTATTAATAAGAATATAGCACATCAAAATTTAAAACGCCGTCAATTTCCATTTATACGGCGCTCAGTTAAAATATTTTTTTCAGAAATATCTCAAGGCGTAGCTTCTTGACTCTGCTCTGAATTATCAAGTTCTACTTCTGGAAGCTCTGTCAATTCGCGTGCACAACATCGAGTCTTCAACCAATTTGTACCTTCTGTGTATAGCCATGATAGTAATTGTAAAGGCGTTCCTTTATTGAAGAAAACATCATCTGACGCCCCTGAATTACCTTCTAAATTTGCAATAATCCCTGCAACTAAAGGAACTACAACAATATAGGCTAGCGGGCCCTCAATATCCAATCCCAAGATTTTTAAATTCTCGACTAAAGTTTCTAATAAAACCATAGCTGTGGCTGATCCATACAGCATACCTATCATTTGTCCTAATTCCTGATTATTAGACTTTTTAATACGCTCAAAGTGAGATCTAAAAAAGCCAGGTGCATTTTCATCATTTGTTTCATTATCTACTTCATCTTTTCCACAGCATTTTTCATATATCCAATACAATGCTTGTGGTACTGTTCCTTTATTAGTGATGACATCAATGCCTGCACCAAAATTAGAATAATAATTTGCAAATAAGCCAGGTATTAATCTAAATCCGGCTATACATGCAGCAATGCTTTTTAAATTAAAGCCAAGAATATTTAAAGAATTAATACTCGAATTACTTATAAAATAGGGTGTTACAGCAAGGCCAATCGTTTTACCAACCATTGCACCTAATTCTTTATTACTCGTTCCAAATATAATTCGACTAGATTGTTTTTTGACTGTTTCAGTTTGTGTTTTAAAAAATTTCAACATGACTTTTACCTCTTAAAATAATTTTAGATATTGATTTTTAGAATTAAGAGGCAAAAAAAATGATATCTACTAACCTCTTAACAAAAACCAAGGTTTAGTAGGTATCATCAGCGTAAGAATATGTAATAGATCTTAGCGGTTTGTCGTTGAAGATTCTCAACGATTAGGAGGAATACCATCTCTCTATACATGGCATTGTATATTAAATATACCAACCATGTCAATAAATAAAGTGACCGCGAAGAGTCTATTAGAAGATAATTTCCATATTGAAAACAGCGTGGTAATTAGAGAGATTTCTGCTCTCGACAGAGACCCTAGAACGATTAGTAGAGGCGACTTTACTCAGCATTTTCCTGGTCTGGATAAAAAACAGGTTAAAAGAGAGATATTTTTTCCTATTACAGCTCCAATATTAACTTTCAGTTGCTCCACAAAACTTGTAGCAGAATGTATAATGACTCTCGAAAAAACAGTTAATCAAGATACCAGTTCTTCTGCCACACAAAAAGAAGATAAAGATCCTAGTTCCTCAAATAATAATTCTACTTTGACTCGATCACGTTAGAACAATTTTTTAACGCCAGGAATCTCTTTCAGTTTGCTGGTGTTTTTTTAAGATCCTTCGCTTCGCTCAGGATGACACGTGTTGCGTTCGGAATTTATCTGATAAATGAGCTGGACGTAATAGTATTTCGTAGCTATGATTTATTTTAAAGTTACTTGTATTAGTTATACAAACACCATGAAAAATATAATTCGACCTCTTGGCCCTGGTGAAACTTGGTTAGCATTGTTACATAATCAAGCGCGTGGCACAGCACAAATCAGTGTCTTAGCAAGCATAGAAGGCGCTATTGATAAATTACTATTAAAAAATGCCTTAGCCTATTTAGCTCGACGTTATCCCCAACTACGTTCCCGTTTAGTATTAACTGAAACAGGGTATCTATTAGTGAACGATGTTGAATTTAATACTATTCCAATCCATTATTTTAATTATCAGCAGGACGATGCATGGCAAGATTTCATGAAACAAGAAGCGAACACTGCTTTGCCACAAGAGCATTATTTATGGCGCGTCACTTTATTATCACCTGCCAATCAGGAACATCAATCAGGGCTGCATCATCTAATCATTACGATTCATCATGCTATAACTGATGGTTTATCAATGGTTGCATTGATTGACTCTATATTAGCTTATTTTAATAATCCAAAAACTCCTCTGCAAATTCGTGCTGTACCTCAACCCATTGAAGCACTGTATTCTCATCAATTCGAAGATTCAAAAAATATTAACCCCCCTCTTGAAACCCTTGATGACATTAAACGTTATCAATGGCCTCATCAACAATCAGCATCCATTGAAAAACGAGAAACTCATTTTAAATTTGAGTTTTTTCCAGCAACCTATGTTGCTCAATTGCATACTGCATGTTTACAACATCAACTTTCGATCAATGCAATATTGAATAGTGCAATGTTACTTGCAGCACAAAAAATTCTTGGGCAATCATTTAATGCTGGATTATCAACTCCTATTAATTTACGAAAAAAAACCCATCAACAAGTCACTGAAATGGATATGGCCTTTTTATGTTGTGTGATCAACACAGTGCATCCTAATATTTCAGTAAAAACTGATTTTTGGAAATTAGCTGCTGAATATCAGCAACAACTAAATCATCGTTTGAATAGCATGACGTTACCATCGAATGATTATGATTTTCTAACTTTGAAAAAAAACTTGGCTTTTGTATGGGATTCGCAACGCAATTTTTTTTGTTATGATTTTATGGTCACCAATCTCGGCTTGTTGCATTTTCCACATCAATCTATGCTTTATAAAATTAAAGGTATGAGGTTGGGTACTTGTCGACAAGCAGGCGATAATAATATGATGTTATTGGTTGATAGTACTGCAGACGGCATGTTTTGCACCTTTGGTTATGTTTCTCCACTCATTACTGATAGCTGGGCAGAAGAATTTATTGCATATTTTAAGCATACTATTAAACTTAACTTAGCTAATTAATTTAAAAAATAAAAACATGAACCAATCAATAAAATACCCCGAAATTGCTCCTTGCATTTTCGCTATTATTATCGATGCCTTAGGATTTGGGTTGGTCTACCCGGTAATGACAGCCTTATTAACCTCAAACCACAGCCCAGTACTACCCGCTGATGCTTCTTTAAACTTACGCCATTTTTATCTAGGATTAAGTTTTATGCTGTATCCACTGTGCATGTTTTTTGGCACTTCGTTTATGGCAGATCTATCCGATAATTACGGCCGCAAAAAAGTATTAATGATTTGCATGGCAGGCATCGGCATTAGTTTTTTTGTGATGGCACTTGGAGTAGTATGTTCCAGTATTGTATTATTACTATTAGGTCGAGCATTTTCTGGTTTAATGGCAGGCAGTCAGCCAATTGCTCAAGCAGCTATCTCTGATTTAAGCACGGTAGAAACTAAAGCAAAAAATATGAGTGTGATTGCATTGTCTTATTGTATAGGCAGTGTGTTAGGCCCTTTATTAGGTGGTTTCACCTCTGATAATGCTATTGTTCCTTGGTTTAATTTCTCTACACCATTTTTTATTGCAGCGCTTTTAGCTTTCATTGCTTTCTTTTGGATTTCTATCTCATTCAAAGAAACCTTTATTTCTCAAATTAAAAGACCGCTGCATCTTGCACGCCCAATACAAATTTTTATTGAAGCATTTCAACATTCAGCCGTACGCATATTAGTGATCATTTTTTTATTAATGCAAATTGGCTTTAGCATTTATTTCCAATTTATTATTGTGCAAATGAAATATGCGCATGATTATAGCAATTGGCAATTAGGTGCGGTGCAAGGCATGATTGGTTTAGGATTTGCCTTTGGTTTATTGCTTGGCATGCCGCTGAGTGTTAAACGATGGAATGTTTTAACGATCGCTTTAGTCACAGGCATTTTAACTGGCGTGGGTCAATTATTTGCTGCATGGATTGATATAGCAAGTCTACAATGGATTTTTGCCGTTCTTATTGCTGGGTTTGATATTATGGTATTCACTTCCATGTTAACTTTATTTTCTAATGCAGCTGATAAAAATTCACAAGGATGGGTGATGGGTATAGCAAATGCAGTCATGGCGTTATCATGGGCTGTGACCGGTCTATGCTCAAATTTATTAGGTTTATTGGGAACGCGTGGCCTGATTTTTATCGGCGGAATTTTCTTAATTATCGGCAGCTTATTACTTCGAAAAACTGCAAAGGTGCGTGAAACGTAAAATTTTTCCCTACACAAAATCAAGCACTAACGGTGCATGATCAGACACAACATCTGACAATACTGAAAAGGAATGCACTGTAATATCAGTTGACGTAAAAATATAATCAGCGAATTTCTCTTCCTTGATATATAACTCCGTTCGCGTAGAATTTATATTATAAAGCTTAATAAGATTATTCATACCTTCTTCAATAATTTTTATACTTTCTGTATCCGGACGCAAATTAAAATCGCCGCATAATACTGTTGGCAGATTAAGGTGATCGATGAATAATTTTATCTTTTGTGATTGAGCAATTCTTTCGAGCGTATCAGTTTTTCCCATACCATTCCATAAACCATGCACATTTAAAATTGCATAGTGTTGTTTTCCATGACAGCACTTAAGCCATTGTAAATTTCGTGAATGAGTGGGGCCAGAACCTAAATAACTTGGATTATGGTGAATAATTATTTCTCCCTCACCTAAAATATCCAGGCTATTTTTTACTAATATTCCAATACCATAGATTGAATCGACCACTGGTCGAAAAAATGCTTTATGCTGCGGTAATAATTGATGTAGTTCTGAGAAAATATTTAAACTCACCGCTCTGTCTTCAGTTGAAATTTTATTTGTCGCATGATGATAAACTTCTTGTAAACAGAAAATATCAATGTCTTGCTGTGCTTTTATAAATTCCAACAATGGATCCCGTACATGCCCACCCCAGATATTTAAAGTCATTAATTTCATAGTTTGTTTTATCTAAAATTTTTCAAATTAACTAGGTAATAATACCTTACAAAATTCTGTTAAACTATTTGTTTTTAAATTAGACTTAAGAACTAGGCTTTTGTAAGTCCTACTTGAATTATATATTTAATGAAGAAGAGGATGCTATGCTATTTTTTAACTCCGAAAAAGACGCTAAAACTCCGACTTTATTTATTAATAAAGATTTTGATAATAAGTTGATAATTAAAGAAGAATGCTCAGATTATCTTAGCAGAAATCAATTAGATCACCTCTTTGAACAAGGCAGGATCACTAAAACCTTTTAAAAAGCATTGAGTTATGATCAAATAAACCATATTTAACTGAAATAGGCTTACTCCATGTCCTCAAATTTATTAGAGCATTTTGATTCCCTACTAGATCCTCGTGTACAAGGCCGAACAGATTATCCATTAATAGAAATTATATTTCTTTGTATCAGCGCGATTATTTCAGGCTTTGATGACTGGGAAGGGATAGAAGATTTCGGACATGCGAAGCTAGAATGGTTACGCAAGTTTCTTCCCTATGAGCATGGGATTGCACGTCATGACACGATTGCTCGCGTGATGTCTTGTCTATCTCC
>JBGSLN010000216.1:0-2026 GCA_041740675.1 Gammaproteobacteria bacterium
GGAAATAGGTAACTCAAAAGAAATAATTTTTTCTTGTGTTTGTCTAAAAATAGGAGTACTTTTTTATCCCCTCAAATTACTTTAGTGAATTTCTAGGTTACTTTGCTATGAATTATTTTTGTGGTCTTGATTTTGGTACCAGTAATTCAACCGTTGGTTTACATATTCACAACCAATACCAACTCGTGCTTTTAGAAAACCAAAAACCTTCCATGCGTTCAGCGATTTTTACGGATATAGAAGAGAAGCAATGGGTTTTTGGCCAAACAGGAATTAACCGATATTTAGAAGGAAATCCCGGTCGACTCATGATGTCGATTAAATCTGTTTTAGGTTCGGCATTGATGGAAGAAAAAACAGTGATATTTAACCAATATGTTCCTTATACACATGTATTAAAGCAATTTCTTCGACATATTAAATCATCAGCTGAACAAACACTTAACCATGAAATTACTCAAGTTGTATTAGGACGACCTGTTTATTTTCATGATCACGATCAAAAGAAAGATCTACAAGCACAAAATACACTGGAAACCCTTGCTTACCAATTGGGATTTAAAGAAGTTTCTTTTCAATATGAACCTATCGCAGCAGCATTAGCTTATGAACTATCTATCAATGAGGAAAAATTAGCGATGATTATTGATATTGGTGGAGGAACTTCTGACTTTACAATTATTCGGCTACATCCTCAAAATAAACTCGAATCATTAAAATTCAAACAAACCGCAATCCATCGCTCTCAAGATGTATTAGCTAATTCTGGTATTCATATTGCAGGAACTGATTTTGATCAACGACTTAATTTGTATTCTGTCATGCCGTTATTAGGAATGGGAAGTTTGATGAAAGGCTCCAGCAGCGATATCGAAGTACCGGCTATGATTTATCATGATCTCACCACCTGGCATACGTTGAATCAACTTTATGAAGCAAGCCAATTAACGCGTGTCCATTCTATTCAAACAATGGCTTATAATAAACTTTTATTTTCCCGCTTAATTCATGTCCTAAAAATCAGAGCCGGCCATCATATTTTAGATGCTGTTGAAACAGCAAAGCAACAATTAAGCCATCATGCTGAAACAATATTAGAACTTTGTTTTATAGAAGACGCTCTTAATGTTCCTCTATCTCGCGTAACTTTTAATGCCATCATTGAGGAACATTTACAGAGCATTTTGGAAGCCACTCAGCAAACGGTAAAAATGGCCAGCATCAAATTTTCTGATATCAATGCCTTATTTTACACAGGCGGTTCGACACAAATACCCATTATTCGGAAAAAAATTAATGCTTTATTTCCTCAAGCGGAAGTTATTCAAGGTGATGCTTTTGGCAGTGTGGGTTTGGGTTTAACTATTGACGCTCATCGAAAATTTGGTCTTTTTTCTGAATCATAAATCAAGTATTAATAATACTATTTCTGCGAATAAATTTAGCATCAATTTTAGGAGGTGATTTCTTTTCAATCCTATGTGTATCTAATGTGATTTTATCTGTTTTATAAACATCAATTTACTAGATGCCTTGTTTAAGCTCTGTAAATAAATTGTATAGTCATAGTTACCATTTTTTCGTCTCAGATCACTTTGCATTTTTCATTGAATTAAAATCAATATACTTTTTCAGCTTTTACTACATGTACTCTATTTTCATGATCTATCCAAAAAGTTTCAAGAAACCCAATTTGAGCACAGGGCAGGATCACTAAAACCTTTTAAAAAGCATTGAGTTATGATCAAATAAGCCATATTTAACTGAAATAGGCTTACTCCATGTCCTCAAATTTATTAGAGCATTTTGATTCCCTACCAGATCCTCGTGTACAAGGCCGAACAGATTATCCATTAATAGAAATTATATTTCTTTGTATCAGCGTGATTATTTCAGGCTTTGATGACTGGGAAGGGATAGAAGATTTCGGACATGCGAAGCTAGAATGGTTACGCAAGTTTCTTCCCTATGAGCATGGGATTGCACGTCATGACACGATTGCTCGCGTGATGTCTTGTCTATCTCC
>JBGSLN010000217.1:0-5110 GCA_041740675.1 Gammaproteobacteria bacterium
ACTCCACAGAAATAATAAAACCTTCGTATTTCAACTGGCTTGCTGCTGAACATCAAAGTGAATGGAATAAGCTGCAGCAATTTAATAATAAGTCTGTGCAATTAATGCTGCGACTAGTCAATATAGGCAAGAAGGAAACCAGTGAAAGTGAAAAAGTACGAATTAACAAATCAATTACTGAATTAGCAAAAAGTATTGTTAATCATCCTAATGTGTTTGCCAATGTGCAATTACTTTCGCCTAAGCTGGGTGATGTGATGAAGGTTCAGGTTAAAGATTTTGGAAAAGCTAAACTGATAAGGCGAGTTCGAGGTCAGTTGTAAGATTTTGAAGTTTATCTAACCCATATTTGCCAATTTTGTGTATTCACCCTATAATTTCGCAATTTATTAATTGGAAAAATAAAAATGTCAGAAATAAATAATTATAAAGACACACCCTATACCTATAAGTTTATTGGTCAAAGTGGACTAATTAAGGTTCTTAGTACTAAGACTATTTCATTTAGACGTGCTGATAAGTTCGAAGATCAACATGAGTGTAAATTATTTCCTAAATTATTGGATGAATATTTAACTGAGCAAAAGTCAAATCTGCAAATAGTTGAATTTATAAAAGAAGAAGCGAAAAAACTGTTACTTGATAGCCCAATTGATAAAAATTTTAAAGAAAGCATTCAAAAAGATATTAACGATATGAATTCTATAAATGATATTATGCGCTTAATAACTACTTATCCACATTATACTAACCCCCAAAGTAGCCATTATGTTTTTTCATCTTGTAATACAGTAGATGACCTACGCATGTGGATAAACTACACAAAATTAACCGAGTCAACTAATCAGGGTGCAGTTTTAAAATTTGATAAAAAAAAGCTAGAAGAATCTATAAAAAAGAAACGTGAATGGTTACAAAACATTAGCAATGGATATCTATTTCGAGAAATTAAATACTTTGCAAAAGAAGATTTGCCAAGGCTAATGGCGGGAGGAATTTGTAGTACCCATTATTTAATAAAAGCAGGAAATTTACCAAATGAGGGGTTTGATAATGCTGTAAATAGCAATCCCTTTATAAGCTACGATTTTATTACCTTTCCTTGGTTGCAAAAACATATTCATTATAAATATGAAAAGGAAACACGAACAATCATACCAATGCAGCACTTACTTTATCCATTCGATTGCTATAATAATGATAAGTTATTCATTCCATTTGGTGATGCACTAGAAGAAATTCTATTACCTCCTATGAGTAATAAAAGATTTGAGGATGTTAAAAATGAATTGGAGAAGATCTCTTCACCCCTAAAAATTGAAATGTATGAATTTGAGAAAGTTCATAGCTATGACTCTGTTGCTACAACATGTGATTAAGACGTAAATTATGCATTAAAGAAAATGTTAGTTATAAATCGACGAATTTTACACAACTAAAACCATCATTGAATCACTAGATAAACTATAAATTTTAAATAAATATTAAGTAAAAAAATATTTGAATATCACTCATTTTACGTATAAATCTGGATTATTTTGAAAAAATACGGGTAAATCAGTAATTAGTGGTTTTGCCGATATTTGATAAAACATATCAGCAATAAAACCTCGATGATAAGTTGTGTGATTAATAATATGCATTAAAATTTCCTCACATGTCATGAAGCCTTTCGTACCATTGATCAAAGTAAAATGAATAACTTCATTCAACATATCTTTTGATAACTTGTCACTCCATAAAATATACCAGTTATCTATTTTTTGTTGTGCTTTCCATATGTGACCAAGTGGTGGAGTATCCTTTGTATTACGCGTGGTAGTAAAACCGTGTTCACGCCCTTCAAGATGAAGCTTGCCATATAAGATCGATTACATAATTTTGGTTGGGAGTATATAAGATATTTTTAAATATAGTACTGCGTTCTTTTGTGGCTTCACCAGACGGTAATTTACTAACAGTTTCAAAAATTAGAGTATTCGCCCAAGCATTATAACGCGTTAACTTTCGAGCTATTTTAGTGTTTGTCATCATATTGAACCTTCAAAAGTGAGCCTATTTTCAGTATATGTTAAAAATATCTCATAATGGGTGCCTTACCTCGAGGTCTCATTAAAAAATAAAATGGAGCAGTACCGTTTGAGAAAACCAAATGGGGGCAAAGAAAACAAACCTCGAACTGCATATCGAGCGCTGATCGTTCTACTTAGTCCGAACCTCAATTATGTTACGTTCTAAACTTTCCTTCAATGAAAAGTTGGTGCCACTTCAAAAATAAATAAATATGAAACAATTTCATTTCAGGTTGTGTCAGAAATCCTTTTCCAATCGAACTGAAAAGTTTTTCAATCCCTCGATATGAAAAAAACTGTCCAACCGTATCTTTTTCTGCATAGAGCTCGTTATGAAAAATATCACGAAAGTCGGTCTTAAACAAAGCTTTAACTGGATTAGAAAATCCAAGTTTTCGTCTTTGAATAACTGGAGCTGGTAATGAGTCTGTCATAGCCATTTTCAATAATACTTTTTCACGGAATCCTTGAACTTTAAAATTCGATGGCAAATTTGCAACGTAATTAACTAAATTAACATCAAGAAATGGCGCACGTGGCTCAACTGAATGTGCCATGATCAATTTATCGACTCGCATCAGTTGAAGGTTTGGAAGCTGCTGAGTAAGCTCATAATGTAAAAATTGGTTGAGTACACTCTTGTCTTTTAATGCTAAGCTCGCATCCAAATAAGGGTTACTATTTGGGTTAAGAAATTTTAATTGTTCGGTGCTATATAAACTCTTTCTTTGCTGACGAGTAAAACCATTCATACCTCGAACATATCCCCATTTAAGTATGGATTTTGGCAGCATAGAGAACATGTTTAAGGGTTGAAATCGAGAATATCCACCAAAAAGCTCATCGGATCCTTCACCACATAATAGAACTTTAACATGTTCGGAAACCATCATCCCCAAATAGTAAGTCGAAATCTCAGCGACCGACATTGGCTCTTCAAGGTGCCAAATGACTTTTGGCATGATCTCATGTAATTTTCCTGGTGTCAGTTGAATTTCATGATGATCAGTTTGATAGCGATCTGCGACCATTCGTGCATATTCTATTTCACTTGCTGCTTCACCGATGTTAACAAAAAAAGTTTTGGGGGGCTTACTTACTTGTTTGGCTACAGAAGCAACAACAGCTGAAGAATCAAGACCACCTGATAATGCTACTCCAAAAGGAACGTCAGTCATTAATCTCTTTTCTACTGCCTCATCAAACAGTCGGCAGACTTCTTTCTTTGCTGTATCAAAGTTAATAGAACGATTAATCCTAGGATGTTGATTAGGAATGGTGTAATAGGGCTTGATAATAAAACTGTTTTTGATCACATCAAATATCAACATATGCCCTGGTTGAAGCGCACGTACATCTTTAAGCAAGCAATCTTCACCTGGGATATGTTTGAAAGTTAATAGACGATCAAGCGCCAACCGGTTAACAGTTGGAATATAATCTGCTATCAACAAGAAAGTTTTAAATTCAGAAGAAAAAAAGAATCCGTGCTCAGTTTGTAAATAGTATAAAGGCTTTTTCCCAAAATGATCCCTGGCAAGAATTAGTTTACTATTGCTCGCATCATAAAGTGTTATAGCAAACATCCCATGTAAATGCTCAACAAACTTTTCTCCAAACGTTTCATATAAATGCGGGATGACTTCAACATCAGAATGAGAATTAAATTTATGTCCCAGCTTATCTAGTTCAACACGATGCTGCAAATGATTATAAATTTCACCATTACAAACGGTAACAATGGATTGGCTCTCATTGTAAACAGGCTGATGACCTTGTTCTGGATCGATGATGCTAAGCCGTGCAAAACCTATAGCCACGTGCCCATCTGAATAAATTGTTTGTTCATCAGGCCCTCGGTGATTAATTAATTTTAGCATCTCATTAATCAGCGATTTATCAATACCATCTTTAACAATAGTTCCAACTATTCCACACATAAACGTTTTTCCTCATTTGTTTGAGTAATAAAGCTTGAAAGCTGCCTAGACGGCCATCGCAGAGACAGTATAAATAGCATGATTCTGATCGGACAAAAATTGATTTTGTGAAAGAACCTATAAAAAGTGGTCGGTCTTAGAAACTCTATTTGTTTAAAAAGAATTACTTCTCTATTTAACCCATGTATTGGAAGCTGCTCGTTCTACTCGACCCTAACCTTAAAATCTAAAATTATCATAATTAATTTTGCTATGACTTAAATAATCCAAGGTTATTTTATTTATTTCCTAAAATCTTCGTCCCAAGAAACTAACATGTCCTCATCAATATCTATGTCTTTTTCAATTGGAATTAGTCTCTCCAATGGTGCTAGCAAAACACGGGCTACTTGAAAATTATCTTCAAGTTCTAATAAGCGATCACGCACGAATTCAACCTGATCACCTAAATTACTGTGTTCTTCTAAATCGTATTTTTTCCAACTCCAATTATCTTCATCAATAATATCTCTGGCTGCTGAATACACTTGTTCAAGTTGTTCAAGCAGAAAAGACACTTCTCCAGCGGCTTCTTCAATGAGCTCAACTGCCCGTTTGGATTTATAAGTATCGTAATTTTCACGCAAATATTCAATGGCTTTTGGATTTATTTCCCCATATAATTTACAATAGTTTGCAAACTTTTCTTTCTCATCAATCCCTAGAGTATCAACCATTCGAGCAGTATCAATAGATATTTTAGCAGTATCAATGTCTATCTTTATGGCCAACTGATTATTTTTCTCATAAAAATTAAAGTGCTTATCAGATTTGGTAGGCATGACTTGAGATTGATTATGCCCATTTATTATCGGTTGATTTTTTTCTTGTGAAATGCCCTCATCTTCATTAATGTTTTCTTTGGTTGGTTTGTAATAACAAAAATCTTTTATTTCTTCAGCTCCATCAACAATAAAATGGTATTGTTTACTACTAAAATATTTGTCTAAAACTACTTCTTTTGTTTGAGACATTACTTTTTCAAAGTGCTGCGGCGTACACCAATCATCACGGTTATCACTATAATAAAAATAGTCATTAAATTGGAAGTAAAAAGCC
>JBGSLN010000218.1:0-2918 GCA_041740675.1 Gammaproteobacteria bacterium
ACTCCACAGAAATAATAAAACCTTCGTATTTCAACTGGCTTGCTGCTGAACATCAAAGTGAATGGAATAAGCTGCAGCAATTTAATAATAAGTCTGTGCAATTAATGCTGCGACTAGTCAATATAGGCAAGAAGGAAACCAATGAAAATGAGAAAATCCGCATAAACAAATCCATCACTGAATTAGCAAAAAGTTTTGTGAATCATTCTAAGGATTTTTCTAAAATTCAACTGCTCTCCCCTAAGCTTGCTGGAATCATGAAAGTTCAGGTTAACAATTTGATAAAAGAAAAAATTAGAACTCTAGAGCGAGACTAATTAAAGTTTGAAAGAGAGCGTTTGTCCAACTATGCAAAATAAAATATCTCGGTTTCAAATATATTTTGATGATCATTGAAATTTAAAGCTGAGATATCTTTATGCTGTTCATCCCGCTAAAATTTTAGCATTTAAATAATTTTTATCCAATTTTGAAACCCAGAGAGTCGCAACTATCAAAAAACATTAAGTTACTTTACTTCAAGAATCTCTATCTCAGTTTAAACAACACTATACTAATACTAATTGATTTCCCAAACCTTGTTCAAATCGTTTAACATCATCAAGAATTGCTTTTTTATGAGTAGCAGCGATGAAGTCCATCTTTACCATTGCTGATAATAAATTGGTGTAAGCAGTGGTTATGTCAATTGAATCGTCTTTAACAAAACTAATCTCTAGCCGTTGTGCCCGAGTTCCCCAAAAACCTACCGGCGTCATGCCGTCATCAACTAATTTTGGTGTAAAGCATTGTTTTCCAGAAAATTGTATATTCTTTTTCTCAAACCAATCACGTATGTCAGTTACATCAGTACGAAATGAGAGAGTTCCTGTGCCAATATGAAATGTGATGTTAGGGTTTGGAGCCAGAATTTCTATTAAATTTCTAACTTGTTTAGTCACACTACTATCATATTTTTCATGTTGAAAAGCATCTAAAAAATTTAATAACTTTCCAAATAGAACTTCTTTAGTCATAGGGGTTTGTTCATGCTGCTGTAGCATGATGTTCAAATTGTTATAAGCTTGTTGAATTTCTGTTGTAATAGATTTCTTATTACCAGCAATGTTGTCGTTGCGTAGTTGTGTTTGAAGAGCCTTATTTAGCTTCTCTAGCTGGACTTCGAATTTTTGACAGTGTTTTTCTACATTATCAGCTATTCTAAGTAATTCTTTGTGGGTTGTAGTTGTAACATGTCTTTCACGATGACGGTTAATAAAATCAGAATCTGCAGCAATTTCACGCAAATTAAGAGCAAATCTTGCAAGTTCAGCTAGATTGTTATCATTTTTTAAATTGTCAAACTGTTGTTGCACAGTTTGTAAATATTGTTCACGCTCTTTTTTCAACTTTGAACTTTCTTCAGAAGATAAATCGCGTGAGAGATCAGTTAAATAAGACGGCAGAGATAAATTTTGGGGTAGTTTAGCAAAAACATCAGCTAATACTTTTACATGTTCTAAAGATACTGAAACAAAATATTTTTTATCCGCGTCTTCGGTAGAAGGTATAACCGTAAATTGATAATTATTTTTATATTCTTTATCTACACCTTTACGAAAAATTTTTAACACAGTGTCATCTTTATCAAATTGCAGTAGAGGATTAGGTTGAGTATTTAATAAATAATCATAAACTTGTTTTGGTATTTGGACTTTAATTCCTTGTTCATTACGCAAGTTGATAGCAGGACGAACTGAAACTTCTTCTGTACTAAGACCCCTCGTTACAACTGTTTGTCTTAACTGTGTCTCATATTCTGCAGCGGTTTTTTCCTCTTGTGATTCAGAAAGTTTAATCAGTGACCCTGTAGAATATCGATCATCCAAAGAAATAACTTGTCTAAATTGTAAATAGTCTTGCCGTTGTTCAATCTGTAATAACATTAAAGCAACAGGTTTCCTTTCTTTAGGGATATAAGCATCTCCTGTATTAGGATTAATATGCTGCATTTCAGGTTGATTGATTGCAGCCTTCCCCTTGACTTTACAAAAAACGCCATCGATAAATTTACCGCCTTGAATTTTTAATCGGTGCAAAGCCGCCTGTACGATATTTGTTGCCATCGCTAGTGGGCCAGTTTTTTGATGATTTGGATCGCCTATAGCAAAATTAAAATCCCCTAGTATCACTGCAATATCATCTCGTTCAGTTTGTACATTTTGTAATTGGAACGCCTTCTTCATCTTGATAAATTGCCCACTTAGCACCTAGCGCTTTTTTTACCTTTTCTAATAACGGGTTAACTAATTCTTGTAAGCAAATGAAATCAAGATTTTCATTTTTTTGTACCCGTGCAAGTAATGCATCTACGATTCTATTATGTCGTTCTGCCGTTTGGTTCTCAGTTTCCCCATAATTATTTCGTGCTTTAGATGCAACTGCACTAGCTGAAGCGGGATCATCACCAGTTTGTACGTTACAGAAAATCGCTTCAATTGGTCTTATGCTATTATCAAATCCAGCGGTATCAAGAGGAATTTTAGTTTCTAACAGTGCATGGTCAAAAAAATATTTTTTATAATCAGTCGCTGCATATCGGAGGAAAAGAGCCTAATAGATTTTCTATAATTAATCTAGTGCTAACATGTTTTGTTCGAAATTGTGAAATTCCTGTTATACAAGTGAAAGGGGTGGAGGTTGGGCATGGTTACGTTAATTTTCCTATACTATTAGGAACAATAGCCAAATTAAAATTAGGAAGTGGAGTTAAATTAACGTACTATAGATGACCGTTGAACATGTATTATTTGCATTCGCCCCATCGTGTTGTAGATTTTACTCGATATATTGTATGAACTAAAATATATAATTATAAAAACATTTTGAATTTATATGAAAAAATTAAATATATGCAATTCAAACTCAGTGTTTTTAAA
>JBGSLN010000219.1:0-3056 GCA_041740675.1 Gammaproteobacteria bacterium
ATGATGTCACAGAAAGTAAAGTATCGTTAGGCGTAGGCTTAATATGTAAACGCATTGAGTAAAGAAAGTTGACTACCGCTCGATGTTCAACTAATACTCCCTTGGGAACACCTGTAGAACCCGATGTATAGATTGCATAAATGAGATTATCTGCTTTTATCTTTTTATTCAAATTTTCTGTTGGTAAATTTGAAATAATTTCTTTATTACCCAGAAAAATAATTTTATCAGCAAACAAATTTAATCCTTTTTTTTGAAAAATATCTTCTTGAGTTATGATAAAAGAAGCTCCACTGTCTTTTAAAATGTAATGAATACGCTCTGTAGGATAATCAGGATCTATCGGAATATAAACACCTCCTGCTTTTAAAATCCCTAGAATAGCTATTACCATTTCCAAGCTACGATTAAGACAGATAGCAACAAAACTCTCTATTTTAATTCCTTTTGCACATAAATAATTAGCTAATTGGTTCGATAAATTATTTAGTTCTTGATAAGTAAGACGCTGGTTATCAAAAATTAGAGCAATACTATCGGGTGTTTTTTCAGCTTGTTCCTCGAATAACTGATGTACCATTTTACTATCAGGATAAACTAATTTTGTTTTATTCCATTCATTAACAATTTGATGATATTCATTTTTAGTTAAAATATTTATATCACAAATAGATCGCTGTGGATAATTTATAAATTTAGTTAATAACACTTGTAAATGCCCTTTTAAACGATTGATAGTGTTAATATCAATACTATTATGATCATATCCTAGTTTTATTTTTATTCTTTTATCAGGAACAACAATACACACCAATGGATAATGTGTAGGATCAATAATTTCAACATCTTCAAACTTTAAAAGTTTACTTTTTTGATTTATGACAGGATAGTTCTCAAATACCAAAATAGTATTAAATAAAGGAACATCTTTTGGTAATTCAGCCCAGTTTTGTATTTCATATAATGGAGTATAATGGTATTGCGCTATCTGTATAAATGTTTCCTGGATTTTCACGAGATAATCCTGTACAGAAATATCCTTTTTCAAAATAACACGCAAAGGTAACGTATTAACAAGAAGACCAACAATTTGATCAGAACAAGCAATTTCTGGCGAGCGCTCGGTTAAAGTCACACCGAATAAAATATCTTTATTTTGACTATAACAGCTAAGCATCAATGCCCACATTCCTTGAAAAAGAGTATTAAGCGTCATTCCACCTTGCCGACAAAATTGCTTTAACCGTTCCGAAAATTTGGTAGAGAAAACTAATTCATTAAAAATAATCTCAGCAGAAATATCTTTTTTAGCTAACTTGCTTTGCTTATTAATAACAATTAAATCAGTTGGCGTTAAAAAATCTTGCAGGTACTTTTTCCAGAATGGTTTTACTAAAGCCAAATTCTGTTTTTGCTGCCACTCTAAATAATTGCCATAGGGTATTGGAGGAAATAATGAAGGTTGCTGATTATTTTTAACTGCTTGATAAAAAATCTCTAATTCATTAAGCAAAATAGGCAAAGACCATCCATCTAACAGAAGGTGATGAAAGGTTATAACAATATAGTATTGCTGTTGAGACAATTGAATAACTGTGACCCGCAGGAGAGGAGCTTTATTCAAATCGAAGCCTGCTTGTCGATCCGCTTTCAAAAAAGCAGCTAATCTACTCGCCTCTACAGTTTTTTCACTCATTACTTTCCAATCATAAATATTCCACGGAAAATCTACTACTTTTTGCACAACTTGGATAGGTTCAATTGCATATTCCCAAACAAAAAAAGTTCTTAGTACCGCATGTCTTTCGATAAGCAATTGCCAAGCCATACGTAAACAATCTAATTTGAGATGAGATTTCTTTGGACTCTTCCAAATAAGCTGCACCACATAACTTTCTGAAACAGGTGTATAAACGGCATGAAATAGTAACCCTTTCTGTAAAGGAGATAATAGGTAGATATTATTTATATTCCGATCACCATATACAATATTTTTTTCCTTTATTATTAGTTTTTGAGTTTTTTGCTGTAAAAAAACAGGCACTTCCATCGGAAGTCTAGTCTGCTCGACCAATAAAACACGTAAATTCTGTAAATAATCTTTTGCTAAATACTTTATCGTGCTTGATTTATAATACCTCGTGCTATAGGTCCAAGTGATCTTTAATTTTTTATCTTTAACAATAGCATCAAAATTCAATAAATGTGTTCGATGGTTTTCAGGATGTGATACCAACCTTAACTCATCAAATGTAAAAATATTATCTGAGAAATTGTGTTGAAACTGCCCCCAGTAATTAAAGGAAATTTCACTGCTTCTATTTGAAGGAAGCATTTTTTTAAAATACTTCAACAATCCATAACTAATACCATTATTAGAAACTCTTTGTAACTGCCGTTGAATAGTTAAAATAGTTTGCCATAATGATTCTGGAATATTAGAAAAATAAATAGGATAAAGACTTGTAAACCAGCCTAAAGCCTTTGATAAATTAAGCCTATTAGAAAATTCCTCTCGCCCGTGGCTTTCAATATCAATTAATATTCCATCTGATTCTTTCCATGTAATAAGTAATTTAGCTAATACTGAAATTAAAATTTCATGCGGCTTGATATTATGAAATGCGGGAATAGTTTGAAGTAGATGAATTGTCTCTAGCTCATTTAATTCTATCTCGATAGTATCAGCATATTTTTCTAAGTTAGGGCCATGTTCATGATCTACAGGCAATTTAACGTTTCTATCCATATCTAACCAAAAATCTTTTTCTATTTTAACTGAAGCGGAACTAGCATAATTTTCCAATAATTTAATCCATTGTTGGTAAGAAGTACTCTGAGAATTATCCTTTTTTACTGTTTTTGATAATAAAAAATCTTGATATAGACTTTGCAAGTCTGTTAATAAAATACGCCAAGAAACTCCATCCACAACCAAGTGATGGATAGCTATCAGTAATTTGTTTACTTGTCCGTTGAAAACAACTGCTTTTATTAAACTCCCTTTTTCTAAGTCAAAGTCTTCTTGCAGCTTATATGTCCATTGCTTAATAAGC
>JBGSLN010000220.1:0-19327 GCA_041740675.1 Gammaproteobacteria bacterium
GTTCGATTGTCGAATTATTTTCTAAACCGATAAAAATACCTATTAATTCGCGTTTACCAAAAGGTATTTTTATACGAATGCCCGGTTTAAGCTGGTGTAAATTAAGTTCTGCTGTTGGTAAATAGTGAAAAAGTTTTGGTAGAGGGCAAGGAACAGCAATGCTAAGGGTTAGAATTTGCTGCTGTGAATTTTTTACTGAATTTGCTATCATGGAGGTGATTATACTCTTTTATAAAAATATGAAAACAAATAGAGGAATTCAAATGTCACCCAATCAGAAAGACCAGCAAAAGCAACTTGCAGCAGAAGCGGCTATTAGATTTATTAAAGACGATGCTATCGTGGGTGTTGGCACAGGGTCAACTGTCAATTTTTTTATTGATGCTTTAGCAAAAATTAAAGGGAAAATTCAATGCGTTGTTTCAAGTTCTAAAGCTTCCACTGAACGATTAAAAGCGAAGCATATTCCAGTCTATGATTTAAATAGTGTGAGTTACTTAGATGTATATGTTGATGGAACCGATGAAATCACTAAAAATTTGTGTTGCATTAAAGGTGGTGGTGGCGCGCTCACTGGCGAGAAAATTTTAGCAGAAGCAGCGAAACAATTTATTTGCATTGCTGACGAATCAAAACTTGTTGGTGTACTAGGAACATTTTCATTACCTATAGAAGTCATTCCAATGGCTCGGAGTGCTGTTGCACGTCGTTTGGTAAAAATGGGTGGGGATCCAGTTTATCGAGAAAACTTTATCACTGACTATGGCAATGTAATCTTGGACGTGCATAATTTGGAAATATTAGAACCAGCCAAATTAGAAGCAGAATTAAATCAAATTCCGGGAATTGTTACTAATGGCTTATTTGCAAGACGTCCTGTGGATAAACTATTATTGGGAACAAATGAAGGTGTGAAACAGTATTAATTAGCCACCAGGTGCGGGTACTGGAATTCTAGTGTGCGTAGGTCCATCAAGATTTTGTTGTGGACGACTCTCAAAATTACGAGGAGTAATATTGCTGTAGCTCCCTTGATACTGTAAATCAAACTTCTGAAATTCATTTTGTAATATTGAAGTTGCTGTAGCATTAATAACACTTAGTTGCTTAAGAACAGTGATTGCTGTTTGATAAACAGCATACTCGGGTGATAAAAGCAATTTTTTTGCCATATCAATTATTAAATTAGGATTTTTCTTAGCTAATTCTGTATCGTTAATCATTATATTTTTTAATTTAGCGACTAGCTCTGACTGTGGTAATTCTTTCCAAGCAGCAGACTTAATATCATCGCCTGGTGCAATATTTGTATTATGAGATTTTCCAAAAAAACTAAAACTAGCCATAACAAACCACCTAATCATTCTAAATTCAGGTTTTACAAAAAGTCTCACTATAAGCTTTTTCTAACCTCTATATAACATCATTATACTCTTCTATACTTAAGGAAATCTTAACGCCTTTTACTAAATTTGCTTTATAACTATAGTAAAGCTTTTAAAATTTTCCAGGTTTTAGTGTAGAATCAATCAGAAATTACTATA
This sequence comes from Gammaproteobacteria bacterium, assembly GCA_041740675.1. Taxonomy (GTDB): domain Bacteria; phylum Pseudomonadota; class Gammaproteobacteria; order JBGSLN01; family JBGSLN01; genus JBGSLN01. Next base: position 1,545 of record JBGSLN010000220.1, read on the forward strand.
GTAATCTTTACACCTAACTTAATACGATGATTTTAATTAGAAAAATAATATATTGGACCCTTATAGCATTAGCGACCTGTTTGCCGTTGTCATGCATTGCAAACATATACGCAAACCCGATAAAAACATTGACTTTAAAGGATGCCATTTTTTTAGCATTACGTTTCAATCCTAATATTCAGAGTTCTGAACTAGAACGAGTAGTTCAGAAGTTTTCTTTAAGACAAGCTGAAAATGTATTTGAATTACAATATGCTTTAACAGGAAATTTAAATATTGTTCGTGATAAAAGCAATGGTTTGTTAAGTCATAGCCAAAACTATAATGCAACTCCAAATGTTAGTATCAAAACTGACACTGGCACTCAAATAAATTTGGCTGCAAACCATATAAGTGACGGTCAATTTTATAACCCCGGTGTAGTTTTGACAGTAAATCAACCGTTAATTCAAGGCGCCAATCCAAATGTTGTATTAGCTCCGTTAAGAAATGCTTACGATCAAGAAATAATTAATAAAATCTTACTTAAAGATAATATTATTTCTACTATTGTTACCGTTATTTTTAACTATCGCAGTGTAATCAACGCGGAGTTGAGTTTAGTGATTGATAAACAATCTCTACAGCGAGCGGAGCAGAACTACAGTGATACTGAAAAGTTTATTCAAGCAGGACAAATGCCACGAATGAACTTGGCACAGGCAAAATTAACTGTCACTCAAAGTAGAATTGCGATATTAAATGATGAAAATAATTTGGCTACTGCAAAGCAAACTCTTTTATTGAGCTTAGGGCTAGACCCTAGCATGAATATTACTATTCCAACCACTATCCCAATGCCTAAATATAAAATGCCCAATCGCCAACGAAGTATTGCTATTGCGTTAAAATATGACCCTACATATCAACAGGATCTGCTACAGTTAAGAATAGATCAGCGTAATCTTTTAGTCGCAAAAGACAGCGCCAAGTGGCAATTGAATGCTGTCGGCACTGCCACTTGGGGAAATGGCAGCGGTGGGCCCCCAAATAATGATTTTGAAAGCATTGGGAATGGAACGAATACTACTCAGTCTATCGCACTACAATTAACAGTGCCAATTAATGATTTAAATACTCAAGGAGCAATAGTAAGCGCTCAAGTATCACTAAGACAGCAAGCAATTGCAACTATATTACAACGTGATACAGTGGTCAGTAATGTCATCAATGGAATTAGAACGTTGGAAACGCAGCGATTGTCTTTGGAGGCAGCAATTGAAGCTGAAAGTTTGCAAGAAATGAATTTACAAAATTCTTATAAGCAATTTAAAGCCGGCCAGTTGGATAGTCTTTCAGTCAGTCAGCAGCAAGTTGCTTTGACACAAGCACAACAGTCTGTATTGACTAGCAAAATTAATTATTTAAACAGCATAACCCAATTCGGCCAGTTATTACAACAAACACTGAATGAATGGAATATAAAAATAAGATACTAGAGCCAACAATGACACAAATTAGACTATTAATAATTTTAATCTTTTTTATTGCTATTGCTGCATGTTCAGCTTCGGATGAGACAAAAAAATCCACGAATGAAACACAGCAAGTAATTACCATCACCAAATCAAAACCAACCAGCACGCTTTATTTTGATGGGATTATTGCACCTATTCAAATTAATGTTGTTGCAAGTCCAATTGATGGCACAGTAGAAAAAATGTATTTTAGTTATGGTGAACAAGTAAATAAAGGCAAATTACTGTTAAAATTAAAGTCGGCAACTTTAGGGAAAAACTATCAGCAAGCCATTAGCACTTATCTAACAGCAAAAGAAAAATTTAATACTAGTAAAAGTAATATTGTTGGTGCGAAAGATTTATATGATTCTGGGATTACTTCTAAGCAAACGTATGAAGCTGCACAAAGTGATTTAAATGATTCTTATCTAAGTTTTTTGCAAGCACAGCTCGCATTAATTGAGTTATTAAGAAACGCTGGAATTACCCAACATGATCTTTATTTATTACAAATTAATGATACGAATGCTGTGCGAAAAACCTTACAAACTCCTTTGAAAGCAATTAATATTTATGCATCAATGAACGGCATTGCCTTAAAACCAATAAAATCGGCTGACAGTAGCAGCAGCGATAATAGTAATCAACCAATTCATGTTGGCTCAGTATTAAAAGAAGGACAAGTTATTGCCTCAATCGGAGAAATGTCTGGTATTAAAATTAGTATTAACGTAGATGAAATTAGAATTAATCAACTGAAAGTTGGCGATTCTGCAACTGTTACCAGTGCAGCATTTCCTGGAATAAATTTATCCGGGGAAATTGTAGCTGTAAGTTCTCAAGCAAATAGTAATACAGATAGTGGTGGTCTGCCTACTTTTCCAGTAGTCGTTGCAGTGAAAAATATTACCACTCAAGAGCAACAAGTTATTCATGTGGGTATGAGTGCTAAAGTGCAAATAAATAGTATATCGCCAGCAGAAATTGTCATCCCTATTCAAGCAGTAAAGTCAAAACAAAATATTACTTATGTAAATCTTATCAATCCAGTTTCCGGAAAAACTGTACAACAACTTGTACAAGTTGGTCAAACAACTGTCGATGGTGTCACCATTATCAATGGTTTAAAGCCGGGAGATAAAATTGTCATTAGTCATTGAACTTGAAAATATAAGAAAATACTATCAAACAAATAAGACTGTATATCACGCTCTAAAAGGGATTAATTTATCTATTGAAAAAGGCGAGCTAATTGCAATCATGGGAAGTTCAGGTGCTGGTAAATCCACATTGATGAACATTATTGGTTTGCTAGATAATCCTTCTAGTGGCCATTATAAGTTAGATGGGCGTGACGTATCTACATTATCAGATAATGAACGTTCAGTTATCAGAAATCTTAAAATTGGTTTTGTATTTCAAAGTTTTTTTCTATTACCCCGACTAACTGCATTACAAAATGCAGAATTACCATTAACTTATCGTGAAGTTAAACCAACGATTAGACGAGAACGCGCTCTAGCAGCATTGGAAAAAGTGGGCATGAAAGAATTCATCCATCGAAAACCGAATGAGTTATCAGGTGGCCAGATGCAGCGCGTCGCGATCGCCAGAGCATTAACGGCTGGACCTTCTGTAATTTTAGCTGATGAACCAACTGGCGCTCTAGACTCTAAAATTGGCCAGGATGTAATGAACTTATTTAAAGAATTAAATAAACACGAATGTGTCACTATTGTAATTGTGACACATGACTCAGATGTCGCTGTTCAATGCAGACGAACCGTTCATGTAAAAGATGGTTTGATACATGAGGAGTTATTAATGTCATGAATTTACACCATACAATTAATATTGCTGTACAGAATTTAGCACACTCAAAATTGCGAACTTTATTAGCTATGTTAGGAATACTCGTTGGAACTGCTTCAGTAGTTGCTATGGTCTCAAGCGGTGAATTAGCTACTCAACAGGCGTTAGCTCAATTTAAATCGTTAGGAACTAACTTGTTAGCTGTAAATTTTTTTCTAGAAGGTAATTCTAGTTCAGCACAGCAAAGTTTATCTGCGACTGATGCTAATAATATGGTTAGTGTTAGCAACAGTATTGATGAACTAGCTCCTTACACAAATTTATACACCAATATTGCTTTTAATGGGGACCCTATTAATGCAAGCATTATTGGTACTACAGAATCACTTGCTCCCGTAATACAACTTGAAATGCAACAAGGACGGTTCATCTCAAATTTTGATAAAAATTCATTTTTTTGTGTGATTGGACAAGCTATTTATCAACAAATTAAAGGGGAATTTGTTGGCAATTTGATTGGCCATCAAATTTTATTGGGTAATACTTTTTTTACTATTGTGGGAATTACAAAAACTTGGCCACAAAATAGTTTTTTTAACCAAGATGTAAATAACTCGATTTTTGTACCGATCAGCACATCGAAAATTTTAAGCAAATATGCACAAATTAGCAGTATCATTATGACCTTAGAAAAAGGCGCTGATATCGATGCTACTGAAAGTGCGATTACAAATTATATGACAGATCTTAATCCACAATATAAATTATTTTTTCGCAGTGCGATACAATTAATTAAAAGCATGGAAAACCAAAAACAAATTTTGACTTTATTTTTAGGATTAATTGGCAGTATTTCATTAATTGTGGGTGGTATTGGAGTCATGAATATTATGCTGGTATCAGTGGTTGAGCGACGTCGAGAAATTGGTATCAGACGAGCCATTGGCGCAAAACAAATTGACATACAATTGATGTTTCTAACAGAAGCTATTGTACTTTCATTATTAGGTGGAATTCTCGGTATTATTATTGGCATATTGATATCTTATCTAATCTCTGAATTTGCAAGCTGGAGTTTTGCTATATTTTTACTGCCACCCACGATTGGATTCAGCGTCTCAGTATTGATCGGAGTTTTCTTTGGATTCTATCCTGCCTATCAAGCTTCTCGATTAGATCCTATCCAAACACTGCGGGCAGAATAATGGATAAATACGGTGTGGTTGGTAATCCAATTCAACATAGTTTATCACCTCAAATACATCAAGCATTTTCTAAACAGACACAGCAAAATTTAAGTTATGAAAAGTATTTAGTTGAGCTATCTGAATTTGAAATTACGATAAAAGATTTTCAACGTTCAAATTTTAAAGGATTAAATATCACTGTTCCATTTAAAGAACGAGCTTTTGCAATTTGTGACGAATTATCAATCCGCGCAAAACTAGCCGGAGCCGTGAATACCATTTTATTTGAAGATACCGGTAAAATTTATGGCGATAATACTGATGGTATAGGCTTATTACGCGATATCAGCATCAATCACAATTTTTCTTTAGAAAATAAGGCTGTTTTACTGGTTGGTGCAGGCGGAGCAGCACGTGGGATCATAAAACCTATCATTGATGCAAAACCAAAAATCTTAACTATTACTAATCGAACTTACAAAAAAGCAGAGCATTTAGCAAACGAATTTGCTCAACTATTAAATATTACTATTGAAAGCCTACCATTCAGTGACATAACTCAATGCTATGATTGCATTATTAATGCAACTGCAATGGGACTAGAAAATGCTGCGTTTCCTTTGTCTGGCAAAATTATTAGTAATGATTGCTGCTGTTATGACATGGTTTATAATAAACAAACCAGCTTCCTAAAATGGGCAAAAGCAAATGAAGCGAGTTTAATTTTAGATGGGTTGGGTATGTTAGTTGAACAAGCTGCAGAATCATTTTATTTATGGCGCGGTGTGAGACCAAATACCAAAGATATTTTAAAACACTGTTTTTAATGATATCTACAAGATAGATTTTGGAATATCAAAATCTTCTATTATTAGGAAAACCAGATATAGTCTGTTGCTTCGAGTTCTCCATTTCTTCCTGAAGTCCATCCCGTGCTTTAGTTTCTAATATTTTTTTTAAATTCAAACTCCATTTTTCCAATTGCCTTTCACAAGATCTTAATCGTTCTATTGACTGGCAATAAAATTCTTTTGTTTGATTTTGAGAAATATTGCCATTAACATAAGTATTAAAAATCTTGTTCATTTCTTTAATTTTTTGTTTTTTCTCATAGTTTTCGTAACTTTCACTCATTTTATTAATCATATGGCTAAACATATCTAAAGGTTTTTTATAAGATTCACTTTTAAATTTATTCACCATATAAGTGAAAAGCTTTAAAGCAGTTCTATGATCTGAGCTTGCCCTGTCATAAAATGTATTGCCATTTTCATCCTTCATCGTTAATAAAGATGCTTTTTCTTCTCGAATATAAAGAAAGTACAGGATGACATTGAAATCATTTGTGGCTGCAAAAAAATGAGCAAGAGTTTGCTTATATTCATTAATGTAATATATTTCTTCTTGTTGATTAATTATGGATAGAACTTTTTCTGCAAGATTGAGTGGCGTAAACCCAGAATTGTTAACAACATCCAAAAAACCTGTGGTTGAAGCAGTTATTGACTTATATCGACTGTCTCTAGAAATCTCTAGTAACTTTTTTGCTGTAAGTTCAAGATTTCGATCATTATAGCAGTTTCTAGAATCTAGCATAATTATATACCTCTTTTTCTAATTTGCCTGCGCATATATATTCTACTTATTATATATTTACAAGAAATTTTTAATTTTAATTTATAGTAAATCGCTCTACAGAGAAGTATTTATGATGTGTTTGTAAAAAAAACTCTGTTGACTCTACAAAAGAGCAGAAATGTACATAGAAACTAGAACGTTATTAATAAAGTGACCATGCTTTTGAGCGCGTTAGATCTTTCTTAAATAAAATAGAGTCTATATAATAGATAATATTTAAAAAGAGATGTTAAAGAATGAAAGTTTCACGAATCGATTTTAAAGCAGCCAATGCAGCCGAGCAATTTTTGAATTCTATCCATGAATCAGGTTTTGCAGTGATTTATAATCATGGTGTGAAGGTCGATCTAATTCAACAAAGTTATACTGATTGGCAAAAATTTTTTCGGAGTAAAGAAAAACTTAACTTTCCATTTAATAAACAAAAGCAAATCGGCTATGCTCCGTTTCGATCTGAAAATTCGATTTATCAAAAAGAATTAAAAAACTTATCAGAGTTTTTTAACTACTATCCTTGGGGCATTGTTCCTGAACAGTTAAAAGAACAAACTTTTGAATTGCACCACATGTTAGAAAAAATTGGGGAAACTTTATTAAGTTGGTTAGATGCAACATTGCCCACTGAAGTTAAACAGCATTTTTCTATGCCTCTTGCAAACATGATCCGAAATTCAAAAACTCATTTATTGCGAATTATTTATTATCCAGCTATCACCGGTAGTGAAACTTTTGGTGAAATTAGGACATCTAGACATGAAGATAGTAATTTAATTACTTTATTAGCCTGCCCTACTCAGCCAGGTTTACAAATCGAAGATAATCAAGGAAACTGGCATGATGTTGCCTACACTAATGAAGATATTGTCATTAATATTGGCGCACAATTAAAGTTAATTACGCAAGGTTATTTGCCATCTACTATGCATCGAGTGATAAACCCACAAACTCATTCTGCAAATAATGTAGCACGAATGTCAATGCCATTGTTTATGCATCCTCGAGATGAAGTCATGTTAGATAAAAAAATAACTGCAGGCCAATTCCTGCATGATTTTTTAGTCAAGAATGGGATAAAATGAAGTCTTACATTAATATAACATTTGAAAATAACAAACTCTGTTTATACGGAAATTGGACATTAAGCGGCATTGAAAAATTGCCAAAAAATCCGTTGAAACATCTTGTTCTTCCTACTTATCCTTTGAAAATTGATGGGAGTTCTATTAAATCCTTAGACAGCGCTGGCGTTTACACCATTGAAAAAATAAAAAGGCAACTTGAAAATGCCAATATTACGATTGAATATGTGGGTTTTTCTCAACAGCAAAAAACTTTGATCGAAATTATTCATAATGCCGAAACTCAAACACATTTTAAATCTACGTTAATAAAGTACACTCCTATTGAAAAACTCGGCAAAGAAGTTGTAGCAAAATTTAAAGAATTTATGTTATGGATGAATTTTATTGGTGAATTTTCCATAACTACAATTAAACTGTTGGCAAAACCTTGGCTTATTCCTTGGAAATCTATTATTGCCACAATAGATTTTATGGGAATTAGAGCGCTACCCATTATTGCAGTTTTATCTTTTCTAATTGGTGTAGTATTGACGTATCAAATTGGAGTGCAATTAACTCAATATGGCGCTAATATTTATATTGTGGCATTTCTAGGCATATCGATTTTACGAGAATTTGGCCCTTTGCTCGCATCCATTATTTTAGCGGGTCGCACTAGCTCGGCTTATACGGCACAACTTGGCTTAATGAAAGCTAATGAAGAAATTGATGCGTTAAAAACCATGGGATTTTCACCCTTAGAATTATTAATTTTTCCAAGAATTGTCGGCTTAATTATTGCTATGCCTTTGTTAACTGTATGGAGTGATATCTTTGGCTTGCTCGGGGGCATGTTTATGTCGAAAGCAAGTTTAGGTGTTAGCATGGAAACGTTTATCCAACAATTTCCACAAAATGTAACTTTATCGTCGTTTATGATTGGAATAGGAAAAGCACCTGTTTTTGCATTGATTATCGCGGCAGTTGGCTGTTACCATGGCTTAAAAGTTGCTGGCAGCGCTACAAGCATTGGTGAAAATACCACTAAAAGTGTAGTATTGGCGATATTTTTGATTATTATTGCCGATGCTATCTTCTCAGTAATATTTAGTTATTTAGGAATTTGAAGATATAAATGTCAACCATCATTGAAATCCAAAATTTAAATGTCACTCTCAATGGACTGAATGTTTTGCATGAATTACATTTATCAATCAATGAAGGTGAAATTCTTGCTATTGTCGGCGGCTCTGGTGCTGGAAAAACTACCCTATTACGCACTATTTTATTATTAGTGCCTGCAACAGGGTCAATAAAAGTACTTGGCACCGAAATTTTACATGCATCTACTGTTGTTCAACAATGGATTCGTAGTTATTGGGGAGTCATGTTCCAACAAGGCGCTTTATTTAGTTCGTTAACTTTATTAGAAAATATAATGTTTCCCTTGAGACAAGAAACCTCTTTACCACTCGCTGATATAGAAGAATTAGCAAGAATCAAACTTGCCCTAGTGGGTTTAAAACAAGATGCTGCACATCGTTATCCAGCTGAGTTAAGTGGTGGAATGAAAAAGCGCGCTGCGATTGCCCGTGCACTTGCATTAGATCCAAAATTATTGTTTTTGGATGAACCTACGGCAGGACTCGATCCTCACAGCGGCAGTGAGTTTGATGAATTAGTGCTTGATTTGAGACAAAGTTTAAACTTGACTGTGGTGATGGTTACCCATGATTTGGATTCTCTTTGGAGAATCAGTGATCGAGTAGCATTTTTAGGTAAAGGGCAAGTTCTGGACTGTGCACCGATCAAACAATTGATGCACGCAAAAGATCCAGTAATTATTGATTATTTTAGTGACAATCGTGCTAAAATGGCAGCCGAGAAGTATTCATCAGAATAATATGGAAACAAAAGTTAATTACACACTGGTTGGTATTTTCGTACTCTTGCTATTTACGGCAATTGTTATTGCTACTGTATGGCTATCCGCTGGACTTGGTTCCCAAAATTATAAAACATATTTAGTCTATATGAATGAATCAGTTTCAGGATTGGTTCTCGATGCTCCAGTCAAATACAATGGTGTAACTGTCGGACAAGTATCTGATATCGAATTAAATTTGAAAAATCCACGGCAAGTAATTTTAACACTGCAAATTCAACCGCGTGTTCCTATTACAGAAACTACTTATGCCATTTTAATGGAACAGGGCATAACTGGAATTGCATTTATTGGCTTGCAGACTGGCGAACCAGCTCCTTTATTAATAGCGCATAATGGACAAAAATATCCAGTTATCCCTTCACAACCTTCCTTTTTAATGATGCTTGATCAAACTATCCAAAGATTATCAGATAATTTTAATGATATGAGTAATAGTGTTAAAACTATTTTAAACAAACAAAATGTTCAAAATTTACAAAAATCATTAACAAACATTCAAGAAATTACTAAGAATGTAGCTGCAAACTCGCAAAATATTTCAGCCACACTCACGGATTTAAAAACTTTAATGAAGAACACTGCTGCAGCGAGTAATCAACTTCCTTCGATTATGGATTCTATCAATGCAGGTTCAAAATCAATTCAACAACTCAGTGCAAAATTAAGCATCACGTCAAAAGCAATTAACAAAACAGCCGAACAAAGTAATATTGCCATTGAATCATTTTCAAATAATATTCTTCCAGAAACCTATTCAACTTTGAAAGATATTAAACAGGCAACGCGTAGTATTAATGGCTTCAGTGCAGAGCTTAAAGAAAATCCATCGATGCTTATTAAAGGAAAAGCACCAGACCACCCTGGTCCTGGGGAATAAAAATATGAGTGAGACTAAAATGCAGCATACAAAATTAGCAATATTATGTTTTATTTTTTTGTCCATTGCGGGTTGCTTTTCACCTATACATTTGCCGCAAAAAAATTCTTACACTCTGAATCCTGGACCGTTCAATGTGCAACAATCTCATCATAGTTCGAAAACATTATTAGTAATGAACACCGAATCTAACGATGAGTTAGATACAAAAAAAATAGCTTATGTGAATAGGCCGTATCAATTAGCATACTTCACTAAAAATAATTGGATTACGACTCCTGCTGATCAACTTAATGCATTGATTACTAATACATTGCAACAGTCTAATTATTTTAAAGCTGTTGTAGCAACCCCATTTGTTGGTGTGACCGATTTAAAACTAAATACGTATTTATATAAACTACAACAAAACTTTTTATTTAATCCCAGTCGCGAGCAAATCGTGTTAGCAGCACAACTTGTTAATGCCAGCAGTGGGAAACTAGTTGCTGCGAGAACTTTTAGTTATGAAATTCCTACAAATAATAATAACCCTTTTGGTGGCGTAGTTGCAGCAAATAAAGCTGTACGACAGATGTTACAGCAACTAGTTGTTTTCGTGATAAGAAATTCGTAACTGGTTAAGCGTAAGAAATTTTCAGAATTTTGGGGATGCAAACAAATTATCTTCTACGCAGGGTGATGCCCTGTCATTCCGAGCAATGCGAGGAATTTCCATCAGACTGCTCATGCTTTTTAATGATCTCTCACTTCGTTCGGGATGACATGCCAAGTGTTTTTCATAAGTCCTTTCTGTAAATAATTACGATATGCCTTAGTAGGTTGTTGATTCTCATCGTATACTCTGGGCAATAAACGATTAATTAAAAGGTAATTTAAATTTTATCATAAAGATAATAATTTGCAGCTTAAAAATACTGAATATTAAATAGAGCAACTAAAATGAATCTAGAAACATTTCCATACAAATGGTGGGCAATTATAGGTCTAGGCCTATTATCATTCACGGCTTATCTTGATTTCACCATTGTGACTACAGCGCTCCCTTACATTCAAAAAGATCTCAATGTTCCAATTATAAAATTGCAATGGGTGATGACAATTTATGCGATGATCATTTGCATGTTTATGATCATCTCTGGAAAGGCTGGAGATATATTTGGGCGTACACGAGTATTTTACATCGGCTTTATCTTATTTGGTATAGCTGCCATTGGCGCAGCTACTGCTGATTCGATTAATGTGCTCATTTTCTTTCGAGCAATACAGGCATTTGCAGGTGCGATAATTGCAACTGTCGGCGTCTCTCTGTTACCACAAACATTTCCTGCTAAACAACAGACACTAGCGATTGGAATTTATAGTGCACTAAATGGAGCAGGGCTTGCTTTAGGACCATTTATAGGAGGTTTGTTATTAACCTTTTTTAATTGGCGATCTGTATTTTGGATCAATGTACCAATAATAATTATTGGCATGATTTGCATATCATTTAGTTTAAAACCCTCCCCTAAACCAAATTTTAATATAAAAATTGATTGGTATGGATTGTTATTGTTAATAATTGGTATGGGTTGTTTTATTTATGGCATAACACATGGTGAACAAGTTGGTTGGAATTCTTCTGTCACTTGGAGCATGATCATTAGCAGTATCATTGCTTTTATTCTTTTGTTATTGGTAGAGAGCAGGGTTGTAGATCCTTTACTTGAATTATCATTATTTAAGAATATTAAAGCCTGCATAGCCATGCTTGTTTGTGTTACAGCTGGATTAATCATTTTTGTCTTTATGTTCTTTGATCCGTTATATTTAAATTTGATTCGTGAACAATCTCCATTATTTATTGGACTTACCTTATTTTGTGTTCCTATCGTACAAGTTTTCATTTCATTATTATTAGAAAAATTAATCCATCAATTTGGCACTATTAATTTGCTTATCTTTGGTTTGGCTTTTGCTCTCATTGCTGCAATACTACACGCTTTTTTCAGTATGACTACTTCAATATTTTTTGTTCTTTTTGCACTTATTTTAATGGGATACACTTGGGGCATTGCAAATGCAGGTTCAATTTCAGCGCTTGCCCAATCATTACCGCCTGAAAAAATGGGTGCGGCAATAGGAACACTATTTACTTTTTTAAATATTAGTGGCGCTGTATTTTTAGCTTTATCTACTGTAATTTTTCATTGGTTAGAAAAAATTACATTTAATAGTATATTAATGAAATTGCATCTTCAATTATCGGCAGAGCAGTCTCAAGCAATTAAAATTGTATTAGCTGAACCTTCTCAAGCACACATACTACTTAACCAATTCGCAGGAGGAAAAAACACTGAAATTTTACAAGCGTTTCATCTCAGCTTTATTATTGGATTTCATGGGGTTGCCTGGTTTAGTGCAATAATAATGTTAATAATATTTATGATGGGAGTTAAATTATATTTCTCAGAAATTCATCAATCGGTTTCGCAGAAATTTCTCCATTCCAGCAAGGATGACAATGATCTAACTTCTTAAAATTTGACTCAATTGACTCAAATGAATCATAAAACTGGCATTGCCACCATTAAGTAATACACCATGATTAAAGCAATAAAAGCCGGCCAGCCCAAAATAAACCAATAACGATAATATAAATAATATTTGGCCGGTAATGATTGTTGTTGCAAATAACTTTCCTTTGCAATTTTATGCAATTGAATTTGCAAATAAACCACTGGCAACCAACATGCTCCGGCGATACAGTAACCAATAATAGCCCATAATAACCATGGGGTTAATAAAGAAAAACCCAGTAGATGTACCATGGCAAATCCTGTCAGTGCTTGAATAATGCCAGATGAAGTCGTAAAAATCCAATCAGCTTTGACCACGTGACCTGTTGCAATTGCGATAATAGCAATACTGTTGCTTCGATTCGCAAGTAACATATAAAATGCAGTGCCCATCCCTGTACCGAATAACACACAGGCGCTGATAATATGAATAATTTTTAATATAAAATAAATTTGTATCATCTTAGTTCATTAATAGAGATTAAAATTAATGTTGCAACAATAACTACTATATTTTTTAAAATTGCACCAAATGGATCTAACCAAAGTGTTGGTAAAAAAATTGAGATCATAGTTGTGTAAAATAAAATTAAAATAATTTGAAATAGACTAATTTTTTTTAGTTGATAATTAATTAAAGTGCACACTCCTAATATAATATCTAGAACGCTTGCAGCAAGAACAAGCAGACTATCCCAACTGGATGAAATAGATATTTTTTCCAACAGCGAAATGCTTGTATTGAAAGAAATTAAACTAACTATTCCAGAACAGATCCAGGTTAGCCCTATGCTAAAACGCAATAGCGGTCTTAAAAAATAAAGCCGTGCATGCCAACGATCTTGCACATAGCTAGGTAAATTAAATAAATTTTCCTTAAAAGGTTTTAAATTGATATTTGCTAATTGCATAAACTGCTGCAACTCAAAATCAGCAGTAATGTTATCTTCCGCTAACATTTCATAGGAAGTGTTATTAATGACTGGACTATTAAACCAATTTCCAACTTTACATATAATTTTAATAAATATTTTTGGCATTTTAATAATTTTTACTGTTTTAAATCCAAGCCAGGCACGTAAACTCACGAATAATTCAGCTAAAGTAATTTTTTCTATACCCACTGCATTTACCAGCACCACAGATTTAGGCGAAGTTTCAATAAAGTTTTCAATTGCATGTGTCAATTCAGACATGGCTATTGGTTGAAATAATTGAGAGCCATCTCCGACTAATGGAATGAAATAGGGAAAACTTGCTAACGCTCGAAATAAAGATGTGCCGCCGTATGAACCACTGGCATAAACTAATGAAGGACGAATAATAATTGCTGGTATATTGAGTGATAATAAAAAATCATCAGCAGCTTTTTTTGTAATTGCATAAGCAGTTTGTGATTCTTCTACTCCTAAAGCTGAGAGTTGAATAACTAGCTTAATATTAGTTTTTTGACAAGCACTAAACAATGCCTTAGGTGTTTCGAAATGAATTAACCGTTGTTGTTTAGCATTAAGAACTCCGACGCAATTAATGACTACATCGATATCAGTTAATTTCTCTACCCAAAATTCTATATGAGCTGCTTGATTAAAATCAATGGGAAGAACTTTTGCTTTTGGAAATTGTGAAATTGCATAACTACAATCACGCACACAAAGTACTAATTCATGTCCAAGTGATTGCAGATGCTTAGCAATTGCAGATCCAATAAATCCAGTTGCTCCGGTAATGAGTATTTTCATGAAAATAACAGGGCTCTTCGCATTACTGCATCGTGAATAATAATGACATATCCCAAAATTATAATCCAATAAAAAAAATGAAATGGGTACTTGAAATAAACTGACTTTGTTATCATATCGTTTAAATAGTACAGTAATTTAATTATTGCCAGGCAAATTTGTATCCCTAGAATAATGCTTATAATTAGAAATACTGCTTTGATCCAGTCGGTATCAAAAGAGAAATGATAAAGATTAACTAACTTTACTCCAGTGATAACAGTAAAAATAATTGCTGGAACAATTATCAAAAGATCAAATAATAAACTTATGCGTAAAATAAATGGACTAAGGAGAGGAGTGTTAAAATTAATAGTGCAATAAAAATAATTGGCAATCGTCAAGCCAACAATAGTGGTTGCAATGATTACGTGTAAAGTTTCAATGATTGCGATGTTCATTTTTTAATTTGACGTAATGTTCTGCGCTGTAACGTAAATGATGCAATTCTTCTTCACTCAATGGCCGAATCTTTTTAACTGGACTGCCCAAATATAAAAAGCCAGATTCCAAAATTTTATTAGGAGGAACTAAACTACCCGCACCAACAATTATATCCGATTCAACCACTGCATTATCTAACACCGTCGCACTAATGCCAATTAATACTCGATCATGAATAGTGCAGGCATGGATTACAGCTTGATGTCCAACCGTCACGTCTTCTCCAATAATGGTGGGATCTCCTTTTGGATTTTTCTCTGTTTTATGATTAACATGAATTATTGTGCCATCTTGAATATTGGTGCGCGCACCAATATGAATAAAATTTACATCTCCACGTAACACCGCCATCGGCCAAATGGAAACATCTTCAGCTAGACTTACTGAGCCAATAACTAAAGCGGTAGGATCAATATATACATTTTTAGCAAGCTGAGGTGCATTTTGCTTAAATTGTCTAACATTCATAATTATTTAGGATTAAAATTAATTTTAAGGCTTGTCTGCAAAGAAAAGCGACGATTATAAATTTCAATATCTTTTATTAAAGCATTGGCACCTAATTTTAATAGAAAATTAACTGTTTCAATAATATCTTCCAACTGAATTTTTTCTTCATCAGGAAAATTAGGCATATTGCTCGTCATATCAGTTGCAATTACACTTGGACAAAGAGCAGTAACTTTTACATTATATTCGAGCATTTCATAAAATAATGCTTCATTAAAACCACAAACCGCATATTTAGTTAATCCATAAACTCCTGTAGCCTCTAAAGCTCTTTTTCCTGCCATTGAAGATAAATTCATGATATATCCTGATCGTTGTTTTTTCATTTGTGGTGCAACAGCATGAACAAAATTGTAGACTCCTTTCACGTTTACATCGAGCATCCGTTGAAATTCATCAGGATTAACTTCTGAGGTTCCTAAATACACTATACCTGCATTATTAAATAGCACATCGATTTTGCCATGGGCATTTATGATTTTATTTACAGCTGTTTCAACTTTATCAATATCAGCAACATCAAGCGCAAAAACACCGGTATTAACTTTATATGTAACCTTGATTTCATTGCTGACGTCTTGCAAAAGTTTCTCATTACGAGCGATTAAAGCAACATCATAACCAAGTTTAGCAAAGTTCATTGCAACTGCTTTCCCAATACCACGACTAGCGCCAGTAATCAGCGCAACAGGATTTTTTGACATATGAATTTCTCTTTTGAATTTCATTTTTAAACGAAGATAGTATAACTGAAATTGACTAAATCACATAATTACTCTTTGCAAATTTCATTTCATGATTATCTATGTTCATTCATATTAAATTTTTTCACGGTTAAACCTAAACCATCTTTCCCAACCATATCATCGATCGATTGACCTTTCACAACATGGGTAATAAGTGCTGGAACATAAACACCATCCAAGCTGAGCTGATGGAATATCATGTAGTTATGCGTTTGCCCCTCTAATGCAATAAATTGCACTGGCACGCCAGCTTGTTTTAGTTTATCTGCTAGAAAGACCGCATCTCCAAGCAAAACCTCAGATCCACCTACAACAACTGTAATAGAAGGCAATCCATGCATTTCCTTAGTTGTACGATAAACCGGACAAAATTCTGGCTCATCGCCTTTGCAATCATCTGGCAAATAGCAATTAGCCATGACCTCAAGTAGATCAATACCTGCTGCTATGGTATCAGTCTTTTGCTGTGACTGATAAGGCCCTTCTCTTGAAACTCGCATGGATAAATCAACCCATGGACTTAACAAAATAAGTTGTGAAATTTTACGAAAAAGATTTGGCACTTCTCTCTGAAGGTTCATTGATAAAGTTAATGCCAAATTACTCCCAGAACTCCATCCCATTAAAGAGATATTCTCTGAAGTACTGAAGACAATGGGATCGGTTAAAAATTCTTTCAAAAATACTTCAGCTTGAGCAATTACATTAGGTGCTTTTGTTTCTGGGGCTAATGGATAATCAGGTAGAATGATATTACAAGACATTGTTGCTGCAACATTTGCCATAAAAGCTTTATGCGCAAACATCGTATTAAGACAAAATCCTCCCCCATAAAACATTACTAATGTTGGTACGGATTGAGGATTTTTGGATCTCAATATGTAACAACGCATTCCTCCGATTATTTCCACACTGTATGACTTGGGTGTCATGTTTTTAGGATAAGGTAATTCCTTACCATTAAGAGATTTTGCTACAGATTCACGCAATTCTGCTATGGTAGGTAAGTTTGCAGGTATCACTGCATCTGAAGCTAATGATGCAGCGAAATTAGCTGTATGCTTTCCAAGCATAGGAGCAGAAGTGCTTGGATTAAAAATCTCTAGTAAACTTGATAACTCTTGATTAGTTCTTTCACTTGATCTTGCTTTCATGCTTTAGTTTCATCTTTCTTTATTATATTGAAAAAGAATAAATCTCTCACGGATGAGTTTTATGAATTATAACACAGGGATTGCGAGAGCTTTGAGCGTTCTGATTGAGACAAGTTGAACTATTAATGCACTATTAATTTCTATCATACTTCAGTTACCTATACTTATTTATATGCTAAAATTTGCTTGATATTTAATTGAAAAAGTAAAAACTATGACTACATTTATAAATCTTCCTAAATTCTCTAAAATCAATCCGGAAATATTACCAGCTGAATTAACTGAGCGATTAACAAAAAATCGACGAACAGTTAATGAATTGTTGCAGCAGACTAACTTCAGTTGGGAAAATCTAATAAGTCCTTTAGAAGATATGGACGTAGAATTAAATAATTACTGGTCGCCAGTTTCACACCTTAATAGTGTAGTAAATAGTGATGAGCTTCGAAAAGCATATGATGCTTGCCTACCTATATTGACAGAATATGCGACAGAGATGGGCTTAAATAAAGATCTATTCAATGCCTATAATACAATCTATCAATCACATAATTTTAAGCAGTTC
>JBGSLN010000221.1:0-2113 GCA_041740675.1 Gammaproteobacteria bacterium
AACCACCTGATACCATCCCGAACTCAGAAGTGAAACTGCTCAGCGCCGATGATAGTGTGGATTACCCATGTGAAAGTAGGACATTGCCAGGCTTTTTATTCCAGCCCCTTGAGGACATCGTCTCCAAGGGGCTTTTTTTTGTTTTTTTTAATGCAGCTTCTTGAAATTTATGCAAAGTGAGCAATAACAACAATTGCTTGCTTGATAGTTACACGCTAAAATTACCATTTTGTAAAACCTTCTTAATGGCAATCTTTGTGGAAAATCTCATGACTAAAAAAACTAAATATGAAAATTATTGGCCGGATGAGTATGAGCAAGGACTCATTAAAACAAAAAACAGTTTTGGTATGATGATGAGGGAATTGGGTCCAGCAGCAGTAGCATTTGTTGAATTTGCTAAAATCGCCCAAAAACCGTTATTAGATATCGGCGCTGCTTATGGCGTCGCCACACTTCCAGCTATTGAAAATGGTGCAGAGCTTATTGCCTGCGATTTAAATGAAGAACATCTACAAATTTTACAACAAGCTACACCAGAATATTTATTATCTAAGTTAACTTTAAAATATGCTGCTTTTCCTAATGACTTAGACTTCCCAGAAAAATCTTTAAGTGGAATTTTGATTTCTAATGTTTTACATTTTTTAGATGGAAATACTGTGGAAGCAGGTTTGCAGAAATGTTATCAATGGTTAGAACCCAATGGAAAATTATTCTTAATTGTGATGACGCCCTATTTAAGCTTTTATCGAAACTTTCTCCCTGAATATGAAAAAAAAGCAGCAACAGGAATGCAATGGCCAGGTATTTTTGATCCCAAAATTGTTTCCCCCAAAGATTGGCAAGATAATTTGCCTAAATTTGTACACTTATTTGAAACTGATACATTAAGACGAGCGGTTGAAGCAGCAAATTTCACTATTGAAACTATACAGCATTTTTGTTATAAAAATTTTCCACCGGAATACTATTTAGATGGTAAAGAATTTATTAGTTTAGTTGCTAGAAAGATTAATCATGATACTAGGGGCTGTTGATTCTTGCTATCTGACTTAATTTGATTTCTAATATTATCAATTCATTTATTCATATGGTGAATGCTTCACGAACCATTTACTGCCAACAAAACGAGCATTGTCATGAATCGAACAGTTCTGATTACTGGCGCAACAAAAGGCATTGGTTTTGCCACTGCAGAACGATTAGCAAATAAAGGATGTGTGGTTATTGGAATTGCGCGTAATCCAAGCAAAATAACTTTTCCTGGGACACTTTTTTTAGTTGATTTAGCGAACCCTGCAGCAACAGAAAAAATATTCAATGAAGTTAATGATAAGTATGCAATTAATGGCATTATAAATAATGTAGGATTAGCTCATCCTGCTACTCTTACAAATATTAAACTTGCGGATTTTAATGATGCGATTAATATTAATTTAAGGCCTGTATTACAAGCTGCGCAAATTTTTGTAAAGAAAATGATAGAATGCAAATGGGGTCGTATAATTAATATTTCTAGCAGAGCTATTTTGGGACTTGCGGATCGTAGTGTTTATTCAGCTACAAAATCTGCATTGATTGGTTTTACTCGAAGTTGGGCATTGGAATTAGCACAAAGTGGTGTAACCGTAAATGCAATAGCACCGGGTCCGATTGAAACGGAAACTTACCGTTTACATCGACCACATGGAAGCGAAGCAGCAGCAAAAAGCTTAAAAATAATACCGATGGGACGAGTTGGCAAACCTGTTGAAGTGGCGGCAACTATAGAGTTTTTATTATCTGACGAGGCTGGATTTATTACTGGCCAAACACTGTTTGTTGATGGTGGTGCCAGCATTGGACTTGTCCATTGAGAAATGAGTGGTAGAAAATAAACTAACGATTAATGTTGGTTTTACTAAATTAAAGTGAGCTTTTATCATGACAAAAGATACAAATTATGTCTTATCAGTTGGCAAAGAATTTGAAGGTCGATTATTGCGATTGAATGATTTTTGTAATCCACACTCGTTCCAATTTTTAAAAAATAATGGATTAAAAAAAGGTGATCATGTTATTGATGTTGGGTGTGGCATTGGCGAGCTTACTTGCTGGTTGGCAGAGCAAG
>JBGSLN010000222.1:0-10562 GCA_041740675.1 Gammaproteobacteria bacterium
CATTTTCTACAATGTAAAAATTATCAAATAGATTCACTGTAGGATCACAATGGCCAACAATCAGTTCTAACACATCACCTATTTTAGGCAATAAAATTCCAGTTTCTGCAGTTATTTTGCCATGCTCATCACCAAACCCACCCCAATCATAAAAATATCCCTGCGGATGTATAACCATCGGCTGAGTAGGAACTTGGTAAAGTGCTTTCCAGCCTGCGTCACAAGTTACATGAGTATCACGATTAGCGCTAATGACTGTTGTTAATAATTCCATGGCTGGTTGGAATTTTCGGGAATATTTGACATCCTCTGCAGAACCAATATTAAGATATTCAGCATCCATCAAGGTATATGAGCCAGGTTGTATTTCTGTAATATGAGTATGATTGATATCAATGCTATAAGTTCCCGTACCTGAGCCCGATAAAATCTCACAAACAATGCCAATGTGATTTAATTCTGCTAATGCAGCTGTGGCTTTATTCATAATTGCAATTGAAGCTACTTTTCTTTCAGCATAATCCACTACATGTTGTAAATTTCCCGCATAACATTGTACTCCTTTTATTTGCAAATATTCTAATTGCCGTAGTTCTTGTGCAAAAGGAATTATTTCATGAAAAGCTATGCCTGTTCTGCCAACGCCTGGATCAAGATCAATTAACACATTAAGTTTTTGCTGTGACGCTTTAGCCATTTGATGTAAATTTTTTGCATTATTAATTGAATCAACCACCACCATCAAAGCAGGATCTTTGTGCAAGCAATATTGCAGCATCTGAATTTTTCTACTAGTCACGACTGGAGATGTGATTAATAAATTACGAATCCCAGCATTTACTAACCCTACAGCTTCAGATATTTTTGCAACCGCAATACCAATCGCACCTGCTGCAATTTGCATTTCACAAATTTTCGAACATTTATGTGATTTTGCATGAGGTCTAACCTTTTTATGTGCTAAATTTGCTTCCTGCTGCATCATCTTAATATTTTCGTCTAACAAGCTTTTATCGATAATTAAACAAGGAGTATCCAGTTGTTTCTTTAGCATACCAATGGTATTTTGCATTTAGTGCCCTATTTATTGCATTATTGTTATCTTTAAATTAGTATTCAACATAAAAATTTTGTTGTCAATAATAATGAATATAACCTATGAAACAACAACAAATCATCAAAGTCACAGTAATGCTAGAAAAATCATTTTGGATTGGTCTATTTGAACGAAATGATGAACAAGGCTATGCTGTAGCTCGAAAAATATTTGGTGATGAACCAACAGATGCTGAGTTATATCAGTTTATTTTGATGAATTACAATGAGTTAAAATTTACTGAACCACAAGAAATTACCTTAATTATTAAACGAAAAAATCCTAAAAGAATACAGCGTGAAGTCAAACGAGAAATGGAACAAGCTAAAAAAGGCTTAACAAATACTACTCATGCACAAGAAGTTTTACGGCTTGAATTAGAAAAAAATAAAAAAGTGAGAAAAATAATTTCAAGAGTTGAAAAGCAAAGGCAACTTAATGAAAAATTTATATTAAAGCAAGAAAAGAAAAAAAAGAAACAACGTGGGCATTAGTTTATGTTCATGATTTGCAGGCTGTAGCAACTGTGTATCCACCAACTTCCGATTAATAATGTTTGGTCATCAAAAAATACTTGAGGAAACAATGAACCCTGTTATTCGGAAACTAAGAGCTTTTTATAAACTGGCACTATTAAGCGATAATTTTCACCTATTTTTTCAATATAATCTTTTTCAACTAATGCCGTTAGGGCTCTGGAAATCGAACTAATTGTTACATCCATTTTCTTTGCAGTCTCATTTGAAAATATATTTTTTCCCTCATGAGTTGCTAAATAAATCATTAATTTTCGTTGATTATCTGATAAAGAAAAAAAATCTTTTAACAAATCACTTCTTTCTTCTTCTGTGACCATATCCCAAGCTTTATCAATATCCGCTAGCTTTGGCGCGATGGTACATTCTGACCAAAGTTCATCACATAAATAATTAACATAATAAGGATGGCATTCAGTCAATGACATAATTTTTTTAAATACAGCATCGTCAAGTACCTCATGCCACATTGCTTTGGCTGCTTTATTTAAGTGAGACTTATAATGTTCTTCATTTATGCGATCCAGAACAAGTTTACGACAAAGTTTGTATAGCGGTCTTCTTTCGTCTTCAAACATGTTTTTTAATAAATGCGGATTACTACCAGAAAAAATCAAGGATAAATTCTGTGTTTCTTGTGCTATGTGCCTAATAGCGCCTTCTATTGCTTTTCCATCTTTCATAACTCCAATTTCTTGAAACTCATCTAATAATAATACGGCCTGTTTATCACGTTCTCGAAGTAGTTTTTCCAGAATCAGTAATGCTTCAGCAATATTTTCTGCTGAACTGCTATCACCCGTAATTTCTAATTCTAGTCGAAATGGGTTTGCATTGATTTCAAATTTTGGTTTGAGTTTTTTTGCATGTTTTTTTATAACATTAACTAGCTTTTCAACTGATCCTATTGCTTTGCCAATTAATTCCATCACACCATTAACAATGATCCGTTCTGCATTTTTTTCTGTAACAGCTAAGTGGAAATCTAATTTTGACCATGGCATCTCTATTTGTTCAAATACTTTTTCACATAAACTAGATTTACCATACCTTCTTGGTGCTACTAGGAATGTATGTTTTCCATTCTCTATATTCCCAATTAACTTTTTGGTTTCTTCTATTCTATTGCAGAATGCCTTACCATATGCTTTTCCTAATGGAAAAAGCCTTCTTGGTTTCATTTTATTACAGTCCTCATAACAATCACTCTGCTCATAGTATATGATGCAAAATTGCATAATGCAACTTTGCATTATGCATAGTTGCATAATTAACCAAATATATAGAATTTCGAGGTTTTATGTTAAGCTAATTCTATCGTCTAACATGGGAGCCTATTTCATGATAATCGCACAAAGCCTTGTTACCGAAATTTTAACTGCATTTAAATTTGCCGAAAGACAAAGTTTTACACAAATTGCGACGATAGCAAAACTAAACGGTGCCTATCTACCAAAAGCAAGAACCGTGTTATTATATTATCTTGAAGATAGAAATGCGTTTCGCTTTTCTTGCAGCACTAATACCCATAAATGGGTAGAGCTATCTGAAATTCCAAAAATCACTGGTATATTTTTTGATGCAAGAAATACCACTCAATATCGTTTTGAAGCAAATGCACAATTAATTGATCATACTACTAAGATGGAATACGAACTGTATAATTCTTCATGGTCGATGTTAAGAGCAAGCCTACGTGAACAAATGTGGCAGGAATATTTAGCTGATCCTAATGAGAAATATCGCATTGAAGAAATATGTCCGCACCATGGTACAGTAATTTTAAAGCCCTATTATTGGGATATTTTTAAATTAGACACGATAAATTTTGCAAACTCAAATCGAACACAAGTAATTTTAAAAGATAATCTATGGCAGATCTTTCAAGATACTCCCCAAATACACCCTCTCGATTTGTTGCATTAATAAATGTTGATCTTACTAATTTTACTAGGTAAAGTAGCCGAAATTTTTATGAAAATTTGATTTGCGTAAGAATCACTATCTAGTCTTGACTCAACAGATGTTTCTCGTAAATCTTAAAACAATAATAATAATTTAGGTAACATCATGATTAAAGCTATTCCTGGAATTTTGTTAATAGCCACTTTAGTTTCAACTGTGACTTATGCTGAAGGTTTTCAAAACTTTGAACAAAATGCTTCTGAGATGGGAAATGCCTATGCTGGTGTTGCAGCTGCAGCAGAAGATGCAAGCACAGGTTTTTTTAACCCTGCAGCGTTAGTGTTATTTAAAACCCGTCAAGTTACTTATTCTACTGTAGCGCTTTTTAATGATACAACTTTCAATGGTAGTTCTACTTGGCAAAGTTATCTTAAACCAATAAATACTCCTGGTTATTTTTATACACAAACAGGTAGTGCTAATGGCGAAAAAACTCAATACCTTCCTGCTTTCAATGAAGCAATTCCTTTTAATAATCATTTTGCAATTGGCTTAAATGTTGGAATCCCTTTTAGTTTTGATTCAAATTATGACGATAATAGTATCGTACGTTATGAAGCAACCCAGAGTCATTTTTATGTGGTTGATATCACGCCTAGCATTGCTTACTTGTTTACCCCAAAATGGTCAGCAGGTATTGGTGCTGATTTTGATTATGCACATGCAGATTTTGATTCAATGGTTGGCTTACCAGGTAGTTATTTTTCTGGCAATAATCCAACAGCATTTGACTCTTTTTCTGAAAACAAAGCGGGTGATTGGGGTGTAGGTTGGCACGGCGGTGTATTGTATCAATATTCTCCTGCAACCCGCTTTGGTTTAGCTTATCATTCTCAAGTTAATTTTAATATGACTGGTGATAGTGAATTGACAGGACCCATTACTTGCATATCAGGTGCAGGTTTAGAAAATAATAATCTAAAGATGAAACTAACAACACCAGATTCTGCGAATTTTAGTGTTTATCATCTATTAAATCCGAAATGGGAATTATTAGGTTCAGTGGCTTATACTGACTGGGATAAATTAAACCATATTAATTTAAACAACGTTGTGTCCGTGATCAATGGAATACCTGTCGCAGTTAACACTCAAGTTCCATTGAATTTACGCAATAGTTGGTATACTGCTGTGGGTGCAAATTACCTCATGAATTCGCACATTACCTTGCGTGGTGGTTTAGCCTATGACGAATCCCCTACGACACAAGCAACGTCTATTATGATTCCTGATAGTAATAAAATTATCTTGGGCACAGGCGTACAATATAATTTAAATAAGATGTGGAGTTTTGATTTAGGTTATCAACATTGGTTTTATGTCCAAAACTCAAATCGAAATACATTAGGCACTACAGCAAATGGAACAGTGCATACTATAGGTCAATTAAAACAAAGCGCAAATTTAGTGGGTATGCAAATTACCTGAAATATTGGGATGTTATAATTTTTGCAGATTACATTTTTTTCTATAAAAATATGAAAACTAATAAGGCAACACAACCACTGGTGTACCAATTCTAAAGAAATTGGCATGTAGCCAACGTGCTGCTGTAGGAGTGACGCGAATGCAGCCATGGCTTGCATTGTAATTTGGCAATTCATAGGAACCATGGATTGCATAATGGCCATTGAAAAAAGCGCAATAAGGCATAGGCGCCCCACCTTTGCCTAATGGATAACGGCTTGATTTACAGCCTGGACCACCTTTAGATTTTATAGAATAATAGCCTGGTTTTGTTTTACAAGCACGGCCCAGATCACGACAATAACTACTCCCACCAATGGCGAAACCTGTTTTAACAACCTTACCATTTGAGCCATATGCGACCCACTGTAATTTTTTCGGGTTAAATACAAATGTATTTCTATAAGCATATTGGGGATAGCTGGTTAAGTTCAAATTACTCGATTCTTTATGATAATTTTGAACAATAACTGAAGATAAACTATAACTATCCGCATAAGCTGATGAAAGAAATAATAAATAACCTATTGAAATTAATAGAAATAACTTTCGCATATTATTTTTCATGATCATCTCTAGCTAACTACAACTTATTTTAACTATAGACCATATTTTAAATTAAACTTGAATATGAGAAGTTTCTAATCTTACACCGTTGCAAGTTTCTTATATTTCACTCGATGAGGGTTTAAAGCCGCATCACCTAATCGTTTAACACGATCAGCTTCATAATCAGAAAAGTTACCATCGAACCAAGCAATACTGCCATCATCTTCAAATGCGAGCATATGACTAGCCACTCGATCTAAAAACCAGCGATCATGCGAAATAATAAGTACGCAACCTGGAAACTCCAAAATCGCTTCTTCTAATGCACGAATGGTTTCAACATCTAAATCATTGGTAGGTTCGTCGAGCAATAACACATTGCCCCCAGCACGAATAACTTTAGCTAAATGCACCCTATTACGTTCACCACCTGATAATTCCGAAACTAATTTTTGCTGATCATTGCCTTTGAAATTAAATCGCGCTGCATATGCGCGTGAAGGTACTTCATAATTACCGATTTTAATAATATCTTGAGAATCAGATAATTCTTCCCAAATGGTTTTGCTACCATCCAATTTATCGCGGGACTGTTCTACGTATGCAAGCTGGACGGATTCTCCAAGACGAATCGAGCCACTATCAGGTTTCTCAATGCCGCCAATTAATTTAAACAATGTAGATTTACCAACACCATTTGCACCAATTATTCCAACGATTGCACCTTTCGGAATATTTAATGATAGTGAATCAAATAATACTCTGTCACCATATGTTTTTGTGACATTTTGCAATTCAATAACTAAATCTCCTAAACGAGGGCCTGGTGGAATATACAATGATTTAGTTTCTTGTCGTTGCTGATATTCACGACTCGTTAACTCTTCAAAACGACTCATGCGGGCTTTGCTTTTAGCATGCCGGCCTTTGGGTGCAGTGCGTACCCATTCTAATTCAGCTGCTAAAGCTTTTTGCCGAGCAGTTTCTTGCTTTTCTTCAATCGCCAATCGTTTTTCTTTTTGTTCTAACCATGAAGAATAATTGCCTTCATAAGGAATACCATGACCTCGATCTAACTCTAAAATCCAGCCAGCCACATTATCCAAGAAATAGCGATCATGTGTAACAGCCACCACAGTACCTGGAAAATCATGTAAAAACCGTTCGAGCCAGGCAACACTTTCCGCATCAAGATGGTTAGTGGGCTCATCCAACAATAACATATCAGGGTTAGATAATAAAAGACGGCACAACGCAACTCGTCGTCGTTCACCACCCGAAAGTTTAGCAACCTTTGCATCCCATGCGGGTAAGCGCAATGCATCAGCAGCAATTTCTAATTTGCGATCTAGTTCCCATGCACCTGCTGCATCAATTTTATTTTGTAATTCACCTTGTTTTTCTAACAGAGCAGTCATCTCATCATCAGACATCGGCTCAGCAAACTTCATGCTAATAGCATTAAATTCATCAAGCATATTTTTAGTTTCACGAACAGCATCTTCAACGACTTCACGTACAGTTTTACTTTCATCCAATTGTGGCTCTTGAGACAAATAGCCAATTTTAATATTGGCTTGGGGTCGAGCTTCACCATTAAATTCCTTATCGACTCCCGCCATGATCTTTAATAGAGTTGATTTGCCAGATCCATTTAAGCCCAACACACCAATCTTAGCACCAGGAAAAAAACTTAAAGAAATATCGCGCAAAATTTCACGTTTTGGCGGAACAATTTTGGAAACATGCAACATTGTAAAAATATATTGAGCCATGACAAATACCTTTCTATTTAAAATTCAAATGATGTTTTAAAAATGAAATTCACACAATTTTTCAACTTTCCTATTATACATGAGATGCAAAATTCCACAGAGAAAAGTGCAAATAATCACGGCTAGAAATAAGTGAAATGGATTGTATTCAACGGCCAAAGCACCAAATTCACCACCTAATAAAGCACCGAGCCCCCAAGAAATAACCATATTAGCAGAAACTAGTGTTGTTTCATAACCTGCGGGAGCCATTCTGGTGGCTGCTGATAACAATACAGGCACAGTTAATAATTCACTTAATGAAAATAAAATATAAAAACCAATCAGATACCAAGCACTGCCTACAAAATTAGCATTAAGATTAATTTGGAAAACCAATGGCAGCAATACCATACAACCTGCGGTTACTAAAAAATAACCAGCTGCAATTTTATAACTCAAAGTAAAATTTAAATGCTTTTTTGAAAGCTTATTATATAACGATGCAAGCATTGGCGAGAAAATCACAATGAATCCACCATAGGCTCCATAAAACCAGGGAGCAGGAATTTGCCAACCTAATAAATGTCGATCAATATTTTTTTCAGCGTATTCAGTTAAAATACCATAAGGTAACGCATAAACTACATTCCAAACGATGTTGCCGACACAAAAAGCCAAATAGACCCAAACACGTTTTTTCTCTATAGAACGTAAATTTTTTAAAGAAAGCAAAAGTTTGTTTTGATTGACTTGACCCTTAACTCTCACGCCAATATTTTTCAAACTGCCTCGCATGCCAATAAATAAGGTTATTAAGCCTATGACTAACCCAAGAGCTGCCATAGCAAAAGCAAAATTATAGCCAAATTGTTGACTCACACTGCCGCCTAAAAATGGGCCCACAATACCGCCAATATTAATTGCCATGTAAAAAATAGCAAACCCTGAATCCCGTTTAGGATCATCCTCTCCATAAAACTCGCCCACCATAGCGGTAATAGATGGCTTTAAAAAACCACAGCCTATGATGAGTAACGTTATCCCTGTGTATAAAGCAGACATGGAATGAATTGCTAAGGTTAAATGGCCAAAGCACATAATAACCCCGCCTAGAATCACTGAATTGCGTCGCCCTAAATATGGATCTGAAAAAATTCCTGCTAACACCGGACTAATATAAACTAAAGCGCCATAAATACCGGTCAGAGTCAAAGCATTAGCCACAGACCAACCTAAGCCACCATTTAGAACTTGGGCAGTCGCATATAAAACTAGTAATGATTGCATGGTATAGAAACTAAATCGTTCCCACAATTCAACTGATGAAATGACTAATAATCCACGTGGGTAGTTTTTTAACATATTATTTGCCTCTAGAAACTGAGATAATAATCATATCAATAGCTTAAATGGAACGCTACCTTTTTGCTGAAGTTTGCAAGATGGATGAATTTTCGAGTTTTTGTGCCATAATAAACACAATCATGTTCTGCAAAAAGTAACTTCTACAACAAAAAAAGTTCCACGCAAATAAAGAGTATCGTCATCCCAATAATGGGAATGACCACAAAACCAAGAAAAGCATAGAAACCTCGCCTGTTTTCAGGCGAGGCATTATAAAATTTTTTAAATTTTTGTAGAATCGACATTATTTATTTAATGCTTTACCCACTCCTTCAGCATAAGCTGGATCAATCTTAGCAAATAATCCTAATTGTCGATCAATAATAACTTGTGGCACGCCCTGCATTGCAGCAGCAATATTGCTAAATAGCCGCTGTTTTTCATCACTATTAAATAAATTAAATAATGCGCGAGGTTGGCTAAAATCATCATTGCCATCACGATGATCATAGCGATCACCAGCCCCCTTAATGGTTAATGCGGGTTCTTTAAAGGAAGGATCTTCTATAGGGCCAGCAAATGAATTTGGTTATCAGCAATTGGATTGCCTGCGGTGGTTGTGAGTGTTATTTTATTTGCCATATTTTTCCCCTTTGAGAGTTATTATCTATACTTTGAAAACAAATATTATCTAGAACCTATAAATCAAATAGCACTTATGAATATGCGCATTACGCTGAAAATCCTTATCGATAGTTTTTGCAGTAATATCATCCACGCAGAATTTTTCACTTACTGCTGGACTTAATTTAAATTTACGAAAATTCGTTGAGAAAAATAAGCGTCCTTCCGGTTTTAGTAATCGCATGGTGCTTTCAATTAGTCTTTCATGATCACGTTGAATATCTAAAACTCCTTCCATTCGTTTCGAATTGGAAAAACTGGGTGGATCAAGAAAAATAATATCGAAGGTAAGCTTACAATCATCAATCCATTGCAAACAATTTTCTTGGATAAAATAGTGTTTACGCAAATCAAGGTTATTTTGAAGAAAATTATCTTTTGCCCAATCTAAATAAGTGTGAGACATATCAACATTAACTGTAGATTTTGCACCACCTAAAGCGGCTTGCACACTGGCTGTTCCCGTATAACAAAACAAATTTAAAAAATCTTTGTCTTTAGCTATGTCAAAAAATTTTTTCCGTAATAAACGATGATCAAGAAATAAGCCTGTATCCAAGTAATCTTTACAATTGACAATGAATTTTGCTACTCCTTCTTTAACAATTAAATGATGCAGAGTTGCAGCATGTTTTTCATATTGTTGTTTTCCCTTTTGTTTCTGTCGCTGTTTTACAATTATATGTTGTCGTGGAATTTCAAGCGCCAAAGGCAATGCTTGCATTACATCTAACAATCTTTTTTCAGTTTTTTCTTGTGGAATTTCACTAGGCGCAACATATTCTTGCACATGGATCCAATCATTATAAATATCAATTGCAAATGCATATTCTGGTATATCGGCATCATAGACACGATAGGCATGGATATCGTTTTGTTTGATCCAAGTTTTTAAATTTTTTTGGTTCTTTTTAATACGATTAAAAATCATTTCCGCCCGATGTGGGATGGTTGTAATTGATGACTTATTTTCTGGGGTAATTTCAAATAAATATAATTTACAAGCAATACTTCCATTATAAAAAGAATAGTGTTTTGTTGATCGTAATCCAGTTGCTTTTGCCAATAATTTATCTGAAGTCAAAATTGCCGCTTTCCATCCGTGACAATGTTGACTCAATGCTAAGCCTAATTGTTGATATAGTGGAATTAAATCAGTGATAT
>JBGSLN010000223.1:0-7045 GCA_041740675.1 Gammaproteobacteria bacterium
ATTTTATTCAAATATCACTTATGGCATTGGAGAAAATGCAAAATGACCCGTTTGGATTATGGCTATTGAATCAGCCATCACTAGTGGAATATGAAATTAACTATAAATCAGAAAAGGATGAAATCAAGAAATGCATTATTGATAGAATTATTCTAACTGAAAACACTGTTTGGATCATTGATTTTAAAACTGCAACGCCAATTGATACTTCCTTAGATGTTTTTTTACAAGCACAAAAGAAGCATTATCATGAACAATTAATCAATTATAAACAGATTGTTGGAAATCTATATCATCAACCCATTCGTGTGGGTTTATATTTTCCTTTGATTCCTGCTTGGATAGAATATGAATGAATGGTATTATTTTACTAACATCAGACAAAGGTAAAAATAAATGTCGATAGATTTCAATGGAAAACTCGTTGTAGCGATTTCATCAAGGGCGTTATTTAATCTTGATGAAAGTCATGCTATCTATGAAACTGAAGGCGTGGAAGCCTATCAAAGCTATCAAATTGCTCATGAAAATGACATTTTAGAACCAGGTGTTGCTTTTAATTTAGTAAAAAAATTTCTTAATTTAAATATCAATGAACCATTAGTTGAAGTGATTTTATTATCTCGCAATAGCCCTGATACTGGTTTAAGAATCTTTAATAGTATTCAACATCATGGGTTAAATATTATTCGTGCTGCATTTAGTAGTGGTGAATCACCTTATAAATATGTATCTGCATTTAGTTCACATTTATTTCTTTCTACTAATACTGATGATGTTAAGCATGCGCTTGAAGAAGGTGTAGCAGCTGCTACCATTCATCCATCTAATGCTAGCAGTAATGATTCCAAAGAATTACGCATTGCTTTTGATGGTGATTCTGTAATCTTTTCTGATGAAGCTGAAAGAGTTTATCAAAAGTTAGGACTTGAAATATTTTCTGCTAGTGAAAAAGCGACTGCAAATACTCCTTTAGGTGTGGGACCTTTCAAAGGCTTTCTTGCAGCATTACATGAATTACAAAATAAATTTCCAGGACAACATTGTCCTATTCGAACAGCTTTAGTGACAGCTCGTTCAGCACCGGCCCATGAGCGGGTTATTAAAACTTTACGTGCTTGGAAAATTCGTATTGATGAAGCAATATTCTTAGGTGGCTTGAGCAAAGGAGCTTTTTTAAAAGCGTTTAATGCAGATTTCTTTTTCGATGACCAACCTGGTCATTGTTTATCTGCTAGTGAACATGTTGCTACAGCCCATGTGCCACATGGTGTGATCAATGAATCAAAATAATCGTTAGGCTTCTTCGCTTTGAAATAGCACTAACATTGTTCCTGCAAGTACAATAAAAGCACCAAATAACTGTAGCCCCGATACTGGTTCATGCATCAGTAAAATTCCAACTAAAAGGGTCACTAAAGGTTCAAGTACTGAAATAATGGAAGCTCTCATCGAGCTCACATGTTTTAATCCTTCTAACATTAATTGAATCGGCACCGCTGTTGCAAGTATTCCTAATGCCAATAAAAATATCCATGCACGAATTGACCATGGAAAAAATAAACTATGGGTGAAAATTGCAAAAATAAAAAAAATACAAGCACAACCAAAACACACCATAATTGTTAATAAAGATGAATCAATTTTTAGGGAAGAATATTTTTTACTACCAATGACATAAATTGCATAAGACAGTGCTGCTAAAATACTCCAAAATATTCCTACAAGACTCAATACATGTTTTTTTGAATCTTGTAATAAGTAGAGCCCGACAATAAGTGTAATTAGAGTGACCATTGTACCAATAGTTATTTTTTTTCCTTGGGCTAACCAAGCAAATAGTAATACCATGATTGGATAACAAAAAAATATCACCATTGCAATACCTGTGCCAGTATAGCGACTTGCTATAAAATAAAAGCCACTTGCACCAGCATAACCAATCGCCCCTAGCATAAACATAAAAAATAGAATGCCTTTATTCGATTTTGCAAAGATATTCACCTGATAGTTTCGTTTAGCAGAGAAAATTAGCATCCAACATCCTGCCACTAAAAATCGCCAAAAAAGCATATTAGAAAGTGAAATATGATTTTGAATTATATTTGTACCTAAAAATCCAAGAAAACCATATAAAATTCCTGAAGCAATAACATATAAATTTGCTTTAAGCATTGCTGAATTTTCTTTAGGAAATGCACTGGCGCTTGATTCGTTCATGATTGTATTTTAACATGAAATATTATCAGAAGTTCAAATCATTTCTCACAGAATTTTGTCTATTAATATTGATATTAAATGATAAAATAAAAAGCTTCAATAATGGAGGATTGACATGCAAATTAGATATGCTAAAGAACGCGGTAACACTCGCCTCACATGGTTAAACAGTTTTCATACATTTTCTTTTGGTGATTATTATGATGCAAAACAGATGGGGTTTGGTGTATTACGCGTGATTAATGATGACCGAGTGATTGCAGGTGCAGGATTTCAAACACATAGTCATCGAGATATGGAAATCATATCTTATGTATTAGAAGGTAGTTTACAACATAACGACAGTTTAAATAATGGTTCAGTTATTGTACCTGGCGACGTACAGCGAATGTCAGCAGGAACAGGGATAACACACAGTGAATTTAACCCTTCTTCTACTGAAAATCTACATTTTCTACAAATTTGGGTCACCCCTGACAAACTAGGTTATCCTCCTAGTTATGAACAACGATATTTTGGTACAGATGAAAAAAAAGGAAAATTTTGTTTGATTGCTTCCAATGATGTTCGAAAAAATTCTGTGTTGGTGCATCAAGATATCTCTATTTTTGCTGGATTATTTTCATTTGATGATAATGTAAGTTACACTGTTGTTGCAGATCGACAAGTTTGGGTGCACGTCGCACAAGGCACTATTGTTATTAACCAACAAATTCTTCATGAAGGAGATGCCCTAACCTGCACTCACAATGAAATATTATCTTTCAAAAAAGGCGAGGATGCCGAAGTTTTATTGTTTGATGTAAAAATTTAATCGTGTGAGGAGCATAACCCACAGGAGTGCAGTAAGAATCTTATCCTTCTCGCGGCAATCCTGTTAGCCTCGCTCTATTTTATTTAGGATTAGTTATGAAACGCATATTTTTATACGGTTTCGCTTTACATGATGCAATACGCGTAAAAATATCGCCACTGTGAATTTCCAACTTATGATTATCTGGATCTAAAATATAAAGCGAATCTCCTTCACTGTTATTTTTTTTCCACTCATTTGTATGATAAGATTTTATCCTTTCGATAAATTCAATAAATAATTGTGCATCTACATTAAATGCGATATGAGAATATTCTTGCTTGATTGAGTTGTCGAAATTATTTTCTAAGGTCAAACACAACCAAATATCACCTGCTTGTAAATAAGCTCCTGCTTCCCATTGTGCGATTAAAATAAAAGTTAATACCTGTATGTAAAAATCAATAGACTTTTTTAAATCTCGAACTGAAAGTGTAATATGGTTTATTTTATTTATATATTGCATACTATTATATTTTAAATAGATCCTTGCAATTTTGTGTGGTTACCTCAGCAATATTTGTCAAAGAAGTTTGCCGTAAATCTGCGATAAACTCAGCAACGTAACGTACGTATCCGGGTTGATTGGGTTTGCCCCGATAAGGAACTGGAGTTAAATAGGGACAATCAGTTTCAATCAAAAGTCGATCTAATGGAACTTTTGCTGCAACATCTTGTAATGATGTCGCATTCTTGAAAGTCACTATTCCAGAAAAAGAAATATATCCACCTAAATCCAATGCTCTTTTTGCCATATCCCAGTTTTCCGTGAAACAGTGCATCACAAAGCCAACATCTGATATATTTTCTTCTTTCATGATAGCAATAGTGTCTTCTTGTGCTTCTCGAGTATGAATAATTACTGGTAATTTTAATTCTTTAGCAAGTTGAATTTGCTGTCGAAATCGTTCTCGTTGCCAAGTTAGATCACCCTGGTTATAATGATAATCCAAACCAGTTTCGCCAATGGCGACTACTTTTGGATGTGCTGCTTGTCTTTTTAATAAATCTATATCAAGCACTGTTGTTTCGCTCTCATTAGGATGCAGCCCTGCGCTAATATATACATTGTCAAATTGATCAGCTAATGCTTTTAATTCTTCATCATGTGTTAGATCCACGGCAACACATAAGAATTTTTCCACCCCTAAGTCTTTTGCTGCTAAAAGCACATTATTCATATTATTATCAAATAAATTTAAATCAATCATGTTTAAATGGCAATGTGAATCTATTATCATATACTCTTCGTTCTTCGTTTTATAAAGTTGCTGTTTTTATATCTTGTTCTGAACTATCTGCAAGTAGCTTTTCAATTTTAGTTTTTAGTATTGAACCATCATCATTTTCAAAGCTCACTCCTATACCTTGTTCACGACCATATTGTGCAAATGCAGGATTTATCCAAACTACATTGCCAGAAATTTCGAACATATGCGGGTCATCATAAAAAGAAATTTGTAAGTTTATTTTTTCATTTATCGCATGTACTTCAGGAGTAACAACAAAAATGCCGCCACCCTTAATAAAAGGCATATAATTTTTTTTAAGTTGCTTTATATCAGTAAATATTAGCTCATATTTTTGATTAATCTGCATATTCATTCCTTATGTTTTTTATTTGACTAAGGTAATCTTCAATAATCAATTGAGGATTCAATGCTATTCCTCTGTCTAATGCTTTTTTTTGATTGCTGATATCATCAAGTAAATTATATAGCTTTTCCTTTCTAGTTTTAACATCAACTTTTATTAAATTAGTTAATGATAGCTGCAAACAGTAAATAAAATCTGTAATAGGTAATTTAGTTAATTTATTAACGCAATCTGAAATTAGCCATGACTTATCGACAAATAATGAATTTAATGTTTGTAATAATTTTACTTGTGTTAAATCAGTTGAATAGTCACGCAGTGCTAGAGGGGCGCCTTGAGACAACTGATAGGCACTATCAAAATTATCAGTTGAAATATCAACCGCCTGTTTTTTAAGCCATTCTTTCAAATCAGGTAATTTTGGACTATAAAAATTAATTCGTTGACAACGACTACGAATAGTGGCGGGTAACTGCATATATTGCTGTGTTACCAATATAAATATCGTCGAATCTCCAATGGGCTCTTCTAAACTTTTTAATAACGCATTTGCTGCAGCAATATTCATTTTTTCTGCTGGATAGATAATCACAACTTTAAAACCATTAAACTGTGATGTGTTATTTATAGATGAAATGACATTTCGTATTTGTTCTAGTTTAATAACTTGAGAATCCTCTAGTGTCAAAATATGCAAATCAGCATTTGTTTCTTTATTAACTAAATTACATTGTTTGCAGTTATTACATGCAGTCATTAAGTCAGTTTTATGATGATGCGTGCATAATAAAAATTTTGCGAATTCTTTGGCAAACTCAAATTTCCCTAAACCTATTTGTCCATTTAATAGAAGTGCATGTGATAGGTTTTTTTTAATATACGCATTACATAGCTGTTGCCATTGATTTAGCTGCCATGGATATATACTCATCATGGTCTAATAAACTCATCTATAATTTTTAACACTTCCTGTTTTACAATTTTTGGATTTTTATTTGCATCAACGGTTCTAAAACGATGTGGATTTTCTTTTGCTAATTGCAAATAGGCTGCCTGCACTTTTTCAAAAAAAACTGATTTTTCAAGTTCGATTCTATCTAAAGCGCCGCGCCCTTTTGCTCGTTCAAGCGCAACATTAACAGGAGCAAATAATAATAAAGTTAAATCGGGTTGTAAATCAGGGTGAACCCAATTCTCTATAGATTTTATCCGCTCTTTAGGAATACCTCTACCACCCCCTTGATATGCGTAAGTAGCATCAGTAAAACGATCACATACAACCCATTGGTTAGATTGCAATGTGGGTCTGATAACTGTTTCAAGATGCTGAGCTCTACCAGCAAATGCTAATAGCAACTCAGTATCATGACTCATCGATTCAGAATAATGATCAAGCATGACGTGCCTAATCGATTCGGCAATAACTGTGCCTCCAGGTTCTCGAGTTTGAACAAACTGAATTTGCTGTTCTTGCAAAAAGTTGCAAATATATTTTAAGCAAGTAGATTTACCTACACCTTCAATTCCTTCCACTGTTATAAATTTAGATTTTTTTGTGTTCATCACTGTTTTTCTTTATTGGTAATTTTAAAATATATTCTCTTATAGCATTATCGTGTTGTTTCAAAGTTTCTGAAAAACTGTGACTACCATCTCCCTTTGCCACATAATATAAATATTTTGTATCTGCTGGATGCAGTGCTGCATATATCGCACTTTCACTAGGCATACAAATCGGGCTAGGGGGAAATCCTTTAGAAACATAGGTATTATAAGGACTTTTTATTCGTAGGTCAGCAGCAGATATATTGCCTGAATATCGAGAGCCTAATGCATATATGACGGTTGGATCAATTTGCAAATACATATTTTTTTTCAATCGATTAATAATAACACTCGCGATTAGAGGCTGTTCACTTTTTAATGATGTTTCTTTTTCAATTAATGATGCAACGATTAAAGCTTGATAAGCCGATTGATAGGGTAAATTTGCTGCTCGTTGCTGCCATGCAGTTTGTAATTGATGTTGCATCAATATATACGCTCGTTTTAAAATTGCCATATCAGAACTACCATAAATATATTTATAGGTACTAGGAAAAAATAATCCTTCTAAATAGTCATGTTTGATATCTAACTTTAATAAGATTTCATTGGTAGAAAGTACTGATAATTGATGATTAATAGCTTTTGTATGATTCAACTGAGCGAGAACTTGTGCAAACGTCCAACCTTCAATAAAAGTAATTTTATGCTGAACAACATCTCCAGTTATTATTTTTTTAATTACTTCTTTTGGCGTCAATGGCCCTACAAAACAATGTTCCCCTGCTTTTAACTTGGTTGTATAATTTTTCAGTTCAGCATACCAAAAGA
>JBGSLN010000224.1:0-3833 GCA_041740675.1 Gammaproteobacteria bacterium
CCCTTCATTATTGGCAATGTTTCATAACCCCTTATTCCTTTCCTATTTCGGTAAATTCAAGAATTTGGACGCAACTGTTCTAAGCTAATGCACATCATCTTATTCAAGATGCTGCAACCAATAATGGCTTCTTGTTTTTAGCGTTCGAATTCTCTAGCGTGGAGTTTATTTCCCAAGATCCGTTTGTATCTCTGGATGGACAGTTCGGAATTATTTCGCCGTCCATAATGACGGCGCTTCTGCCATTCCATCCGACCATGATATTCAATTTCTAAGATATTCCTGTTGCGATAAAATTGATTATGATTATGAACAACTGCATCTTTCTGAGGTGAAATAACAATATCTGCTGATGGAAAATGTTCAGCTAAACTATTATAAGTTGGGCCAGTATCATATGCGCTGTCGCCAGCCAGTAACTTGTTTTACTTTTTCATGAATTGGTTTTATTAATTTATCAACGACACTGTTGTCTTGTGTTAAACGATCGGTGAGTTCACTAGTATGAATAATATTAAATTGATCGTAAGCCCCTAAAAATTCCACCTGGATAAGGCTGGAGTAATTTTGTTAAATGCTCTGAATTAAAAATAATTTGGAGCAATAGCCATGCAAAGTGAATCATCAGCATTTGTAGAATTATCACCACTATCAAAAATCAAAGTTAAATCGCGACACCGAAGAAGAACAAACCCATCATTGTGAGGAATGGAAAAAAAGCGGTTTAAGTATGAATGAATACTGTAAACGTGCAGGGATAGGCATCTCTAGCTTAAGTAACTGGCTCAATCACAACAAAAAACAATCTGCATCTACGACTAAAGTGACCATTGAAAATCCTCAAGCAACGTCACTGCATCAAATGGTGGAAATTATTTTAATCAGCGGCCTGCGGTTACGATTTTCTAGAACGTCAATCGCGGAGCTATTAAGATTAATCAAAGCACTTGAATCATGCAACTAAAATTATCATCGCCTAAAATATGGCTGGCAACGTCTGCAGTAAATTTTCGTTGTTCGATTGATGGCTTATGTGAAAAAGTGCAAACCCATTTAGGCAAGGCATTAAAGGATGGCATTTTTATTTTCTATAATCGGGACAGAAAGAAATTAAAACTGTTGACTTGGCACCATAACGGGTTTGTATTGATTTATAAACGGCTGGAGCAAGGTCGATTTACGGTTAAGATGTCAAAGGACGGATTAGTAACATTAGATGAAAAACAATTAAGCTGGTTGCTAGCGGGACTTGATTGGGTCAATCTGTCTGAGTGGAAATCGTTAGAATTTGATGACTTTTATTAATGAATTTATAAGATTTTTCTCGAGAAAAATCTTATAAAATAGGGACTTGTTTGTTATAATTATTTCATGCTTGATGAAGAAAAAACAACAAAAATTTCTGAAATTCTTAACGATGTTTCACTCAATTCATTAGATGAAATTCAAACGTTTATTTCTGATATTATTGATGAGAAAGATTTAAAAATTAGTCAACTTGAGAAAGAACTCTCTTGGTTCAAAGAACAATTTAAATTGGCCCAAGCTCGAAAATTTGGTCGCTCCTCAGAAAGTGCTGCTGCCTTACAAGTAGAAATCATTTTTAATGAAGGTGCCAAGACAGATGAAATAGATGTAATCACAGACAGTGAAGTTTGTTCTACTGAACCTACGACTGAGACGATAACTTACACTCGTCGTAAGACTAAATTCTGCGGACGAAAATTAGATACATCTAAATTATTACGTGAACAACGCATCTATGATTTATCTGATGCAGAAAAAATTTGTGTCTGCGGCTGTCAATTTGAAAAGATAGGCGAGGACATTGCTGAGCAAATCGAGCATATGCCGGAACAATTGAAAGTCATTGAACACGTTCAAATAAAATATACGTGTCGTCAGTGTGAAATGATTAAGGCAGCAGCAAAACCTGAAGCTCCCTTGCCCAAATGTATGGCGGGTGCAAGTTTAATTGCTGAAACAGTTCTTAAAAAATATGACAATCATTTGCCTTTATATCGACAATCTAAAATCTTTGCAGGGCAAGGGTTGGATATACCTGATAATACCTTAGGTAATTGGGTGATGGGAGCTGCTGAGGTATTATCGCCACTTCAAGACGTTGCTTGGCAAGAGCTATTAAAGAGCCAGGTGTTGCAAGTTGATGAGACACCCGTGACTGTCTTAAAGCCACATAAAGAAGGTTATATGTGGGCATATCATAGTTGTGATAAAGAGAAGCGATTTATTTTATTTGAATTTACGTTGACTCGAGCAGGTGAACATCCTGCGAGGCATTTAACTGATTATCAAGGACTACTACAGACAGATGGCTATAGTGGCTATAACGGATTAAGAAACCGAACGGAGATGACTCACTTTGGTTGCTGGGACCATGCTCGAAGAAAGTTTGCGGAGGTAGTTAAAATTAATGGAAATAATAAGTCTGGCAAGGCTGGGGACATGTTGGCGTTGAGAGAATGTTTAAATAACTGTGTCAGCTTTCATAAACTGTTATAATTTTGTAGTAGTTCAAATCTGATCTGACAATTACCGATTTAAATTGAAGTGACGAGAGCGTTCATTTAACTGTGTCAGCATAAAATTATCTCAGTTCCAAATTTAAACGTCCATCAAAATAAATTTGTAGTTGCGAAATTATTAACGCCCAATTGTGCACCGGTTGGTTCCATTTTTCCAGAATTTTCTGACAAGCACAGTAAATTAATTTAAGTAGTGCATTTTCACTGGTGAATACACCTTTACTTTTTGTATATTTACGGATCTCTCGATGAAACCCTTCAATAATGTTGGTCGTATAAATAATACGACGAAGCTCTTCTGGATATTTAAAATAGTGTGACAGCATTTCCCAATTGGCTTGCCAGGATTTGATAACAACTGGATATTTCTTGCCCCATTTTTCGCCTAGTTCTAATAAATGATGCTCAGCTAACTCAACTAAAAAGCCGAATATATGACTGCATCTCACTGATATTGCTAAAAATTAATATTTGCCCCTTGCAATTGGGACGGGTCCATATATGTCGCTATTTTGAATAGCACTTCAAGGTATCCTACCTCTTCGTTTCTTCAAAATGCCTTCGGCACGCGACGACGCTATCTTAGCCACGGTCGTCCTGTCTCAGCAGCTGTTACTTCGCTTCGCTCGCACAACTACTTCCACACTGACTTCTGCCGTGGGCTCGTCAGCTCATGCTTCGCATTTCCCTGCCTCCTCGTTTGTAAAAAGAAGAACATTCGGAAAAATTTTTGATATTATATTTGACGATATTCATTGGGCCACTCAAACTTAACATCTTAATGTGAAGAAAAAGATGTTAAGTTAAAGAAAAGGCCATAACTGTTTATCGTTTTTTTATTGATCCTTGTTTAGAAACGTAAAAGGGGATGTCTTCTTTGAGGTTGATGTTTGTAAATCCAGTTCTTTTTGTTTGTTTATCACTCTTCTTTGTACATTTTCTAGTAACTCTATATTATTTTCGTATATGCCTCTAATGAGATCCGCAGTTAATTGTGTTCTAGCAAACCTTGAAAAAGATATTTTTTCAGAAGCTTCTTTAGCATCTTTTTTCAGATCCTCATACATTTGCACACCTACTACATTTTGGCTATGTTGAATAAACTTTTGAACACACTCGGGTAAAGTTTTTTCTCCTTTTCCTTGTAATTTCCACACTTCTTCGTATTGCTTATCGACAATGTTTTTTACTAACACAGAAATTTGCAACTTAATTTCTAGTTCAGAAGATTGAATGGGCTCCTGCAAGACTGTAGAGATAGATGGTTCCTCATCAAGAA
This sequence comes from Gammaproteobacteria bacterium, assembly GCA_041740675.1. Lineage (GTDB taxonomy): Bacteria > Pseudomonadota > Gammaproteobacteria > JBGSLN01 > JBGSLN01 > JBGSLN01. The sequence continues at coordinate 3,826 of JBGSLN010000224.1, forward strand.
AGAAGAAA
>JBGSLN010000225.1:0-6099 GCA_041740675.1 Gammaproteobacteria bacterium
GGATCAACAGTGATGGTAATGCAGAGTACGTTAGAATGATCGCCCCAGTTTACCGGTATTGCAAGCCTGATTTCAATAGGTAGCTGATTTTCATCATTTACAGGAGCAGTTAAAGAGTTTTTTAGAGTGTGTACCGCATTATTACAAATTTTTTCCAGATATTGTTTGCCTTGTTCAGCGGCGAGCATATCGCTAGAAATTTCCTCGCCGAAAATTTTCAGTGGCTGTCTCCGTGGATGAGCGCCGTGGCAAATACTTGCTAAAGTAACCGCATCAAATTTATACGTCGGTGCACAGCGATCCATATTGTGAAAGCCATTATTAGACCAGGCATTGGTAATATCTGTTTTGCTCCACTTGTCGTCTTCTTTGAATCCATCAGGACCAGGATAGATATATGCATCGCGGCGATCAAAACCGCTAAGGGGAGTGGCATCAAATGAATGACAGTCATAAGGAAGACCATAAATAAACCCTGAGTCTTTGGTAGCTGCATCTTTAGATCTACTGATAGGACTGTGTGCGTTAGGGGGAATAGTAGGGTTAATACTCTTTTGCGTAACTTGCCCCAAATTGCCGCCAAATATTAAAAATCGATTTGAATTTAACAATCCATCTGCTGCATTTATGTTGCCTAGTTCACAATAAAAAGTTTGAATCGCTCTAAACATATCTTTTACAGTATCAGCAGCAGTATCTTTTCCAAATGCAAGATTAGCAACTAAAAAGGGTTCTGCACGATTATTAAATAGTTTTCTATTAAACCAAGAAAGATTATGCGGCTCAGTAATATTTGGTGCAACTCCATTAAAAGTTGGTTTTTTTTGCTCATATAGATCAGAATTGTAAAGTGTTAACACAGAAGCAGGAGGTGTTTCGTTTGCTATCTTCCAATTCAGGGGTAATTTATTTTTCAACACCGCTAAAAAATCTGTTCTGGCAGGATCGCCTGTGGGTACATTTTGCAATAAAATAAAATCGCTTGCGTTACCTTCTTCTACCATTTGCTGTAAATTCAGCGCTGTTGCTTCTAATCGGGTTTTATATTGTTCGTCTGTTTCAGGTAAAGTTGTTATAGGCGGTGTGGTTCGGGTTCCTTTTTCTTGCGGTAACAAAGAAAAAGTAACTGTTTTTATATTACGACCTGAATTCGGAATGTCAGGATATCTAAAAGATAATGTGCTTGCAACCGGCACTGAATCAGATAACAGTTCGCTGAGATCTTCAGGGTTTTTCCCCAACCATTTTGGCTTTGGCATGTTATTACACTCTACACATAACTTTATTATGTTCATCTTACCAAAAAATAGGCAAAAAAGCCTTAACGAAAGCTTAAAATTCTTTAATATTTTGATGTATTTTTGATATTACGTACTATAACAATTGTACATGAACTTACAAATTTAGCATCATCCCTGCTAATAAGGCTGGATGTATACATTAAATGGTATATCTCAAGTCCTTGTTTGAGCTGTGCAGCATCGCTAATGGCTTACTTGACTTTTTTCATCAATATGAAATGATGAAAACCACAATGGACAACAATGGTTGGATTAGAAATAGTAGACCATTGCTATTTTAGAGGATTAAAAACATGCTAAAGCATACTGCTACATCTAATAATAATTCCACTAGTCAGCAAACGCTGAGCTTGGATGAGTTAGCAAGATTGCTCATGGTTCTCGGGCCAAAGGCAGCAGAGTATTATTATTCATATCAACTGAATGATCACTGGGTCGAGTGGGTAAAAAACAATTCAAAAATACAACAATATTTATTTGAGTTAATTGAAGCATCTAAAACTATTACTATTGAAAGATTATTTTTTGAAATTTCCCATGTTAAGTGTGAAATTAGTTACAATATAGGCGAAAATATCCACAATTGCGTTAGCAAAACTTGGGAATTACCAAATGAATTTCGTTTTTTTAATAATGGAGGTGCTAAATTAGGAATAAGTTTTTTTCCTAAAATTCAAGAAACACCTTTAAGCATAATGGTTTCTGTTGCTAAGGGATTGCAGACATATGAATATTTTCTGAAATTGTGCAATAAACTTAACAATGAACCTAATACATATAGTATATCTTTAATTGAAATGCTTAGTTACCGTTTGTATGATCAGTACAATTATAATTATAGTGAATCTTTTTCAGCAACTTATAAGAAGGCTCAGGAAGAAGCTAGGCAAGTGGCAATAATTGTTTGTGCATATATTAATACTAAATACCCTCATATGCAAAGATCTGCAAAAAAAGAATTTCAACTTAACGTTTTAGGTGATTCTGAATTCAGAGGCAATTTTAACAGCGAGAATAATGATCTCTATGGTCAAGCTTGTGCCTATTACAAAAAAGAACTGGCCAAAGAAAGTAAAGACAAAACTGTTCTAATGTTGCCTGAGATTGATATTGCTAAGGTTGCTGCCAATGCGATTACAATATTGTGCAAGGCAAAGGTTTTAAAAGAAAAAAATTTTCGCAATGCTTGTATTCCAGGAGCCTATCTAAACTACACTGACTTTCAATATAGTGATTTTACAGGAGCTAATTTGTCTCATGCTAATCTGGAATGTAGTGATTTTACGGGCGCAAATTTAAGTGGAGCATATTTTGACTATTCGTACATGTGGAATGTTAATTTCAGCAATGCCAAATTATATAATTGCAACTTTTTTTGGTTACAAAACCCTACGTTTAGTAAACATTGCGAAGGGTTGAACATTGAGGGAGCAGAAGGATTATCCGCAGAAACTGTGAGTTTGTTAAAAAAACATGGTGCTATAGGAACGCCAAAGCCATTTTTTTTATCAAAAGAACAAACAGAGCAAGAACGAGAGTGGCAAGAAAAATATTCAAAAAATCAACTTGAAAGTAAAATTATTGAACGAAAGCCATTGAATGATAAATTAGACGAAAAGAAAATTAAGCAAACAACGTCACAAGATAAAGAATTTGATATTACGGATGAAGAAACAAAAAACATTGCTACTCATGAGTTAGTAATTGAAAAAAGCAATCTGCCAGAACCATCCGCGCCTGCAATGGAGTTACTAAATGTATCGCCTAGCCGCAGTCATGGTAGTCTCTTTGCTGCATCAGCTAATGAACTTGTTGTTCCTTCAATAGTCATTGCACCCGTACCGGAACATTTTTATTGTCCAATAAACCAAACTATTATGAGTGACCCGGTAATGACATTACTTGGAAAAACTTATGAACGTAAATACATTGCAGATTGGTTAAAAGACCATGATACTGATCCACTCACAAATGATAAATTACCTGGCAAAATGTTAATTCCAAATGATTTGGTTAGAGGAATGATCCTGGAATGGAAAGAACAAAATCCTGATCATCCAGAAGTCATTGCAACCAATAATAAAAAGAAAGAATATCAGTATTAAAATAAGTCACATCGACTTTCCAGTTTGTTTTATAAAAACTTAATTTTTTATAATCAATAAGTTGGCTAATTTAAGTTGTCAACTTAAATTAGCCAACTTATTCATTGATCAATGATACCTCGCGATATTAGTCAGCAAATTCAAACTCAGCAACATACCTATATCTAAATTGTTATAGGCCCTAGACAGTGCGGCAAAAGCCCTTTATTGGCATACCTTGGGCAAGAATTTACAGAAATTAATTTTGATGATTTACAATTACGGCAGCTTGCGAATGCCGATCCCGCATTATTTTTATCGCAATATAAACGCCGTTATTATTAGATGAGGTGCAGTATATACCTAATTTTTTCCTGAATTAAAAAAAATTGTTGATGAATCTAAACGAAAGCAATTGTTAGAAAGCGGATTGATTGAACCCAAAATGCTTTATCGGTTAACAGGCTCTAACCAATTGTTGATGGACAAGAATGTAAAAGAAAGTTTAGTAGGGCGTGCCAGTTATTACTATTTAAATACCCTAAGCGTGAATGAATTGAGAAAAGCATTTCCAAATCTTTTAATTAAAGAGATTATGTATAAAGGGGGTTGGCCGGAATTATATGTTAACAAAAATATAGAAACGAAATCTGCAGCGCTGGAGGTGACAAACGACAACTATCGTCACAATGTATTCAAGTGCCCATTTTTGAATTAGCAGATTATTTACAAACACAAAGCTAAACTGCTATTCCTTCTAATTTTAACAAAAATTCTTTCTTATCTAATCCACCAGTAAAACCAGTCAACTTTCCATTAGTGCCTATGACTCGATGACAAGGGATCACAATTGACAGCGGATTATGACCTATGGCTGTGCCAACTGCGCGTACAGCTTTTGCATTATGGATCGCTTTGGCAATGTCTAAATAACTCGCTGTTTTACCATAAGGGATTGTTAGCAACGCGAGCCAAACTTTTTTTTGAAAGTCAGTGCCATGGGTTATTAAAGGGAGTTTGAAATTTATTTTTTTTCCTGAAAAATAATCTGTTAATTGTTGGGTAGTTTTTAATAAAATTGTATTTTCTTCAGGCTTAACTTTGATTGCAGATTGATAACAGCCCATCTCTTGATTATTCCATAAAATGGCTATCAAGTTGTTAGCTTCCACGACTAATTTTAGAATGCCAATAGGGGAACAAGTGTTATAGGTACAATAAAACATCGATATGCTCTCCATGAATCTATCTGAATCAGTAATTTTACCACAGCAATTAAATTGTATCTGAAGCTTGAAACAGCACTCTGTTAAATTGAGGTAAGATTACCAATATTATGCCGGATAATCCAATAAAAAATAGAGTAATCGGCAATGCCAACACTGGAACTACATCGATAAAGCCGCCGCCTAAGCTTACCAAAACACTGCTAAATAGCAGTGCAGAAGCATTCATAACAGATGTACCGTTTGCATGATCTGCTATTTGTGATTGGGCTTGCATTCCAGCATTTGGAATAACGAGTGCATGGCCGATAAATAGGATAATAGCCATCGTATATAGAGCAATTAAATTAACGCTTCCGATTTCAAATAAAACTCCAAGTCCCAAGCTACCCGCTGCAATTAAACTGACCCCTACAATAATCATTATGGATGCTTTAACCTGGTGAGCAAGGCGGGTACTGGCCAATCCGCCAATTAATATGCCAATGGATGGAACAATGCTTAAGTACCCATAGAATTCTGCAGTAAGATGCATTGTTTTGATTGCAACAATTGGCGCTAATGCATTAAAGACATAACTGGTAGCACTTCCTAAACTGAATAAAAATATTAATCTTAGATATTCTGAATTTCTCAATAATTTCTTATAAGAAGTTAATAAATAATTGAATGATAATGATAGTCGGTTTTCTTTAGGCATTGTTTCAGGAAGAAAACTAATTAAAAAGAGTAAGATAACGGCATAAAAAATCAATACAGCATTGAGAATCTGCCAGCCTAAATAGTGTGTTAAAGCGCCGCCTAAAGAACTTGCAATAAAAGGCACAAATGCAAATGTAAGTACTATTTTAGAAAATGTACGTCGTGCATTCACTTCATCATAACAATCTTTAATTAAGATCATTCCTATCACAAGACTTGCGGCTGCTCCGATGGCAGTTATAAAACGTGCGATTACAAGCAACTCAAAAACATGTAAAAAAGGAGCTGCAGCGCCTATTAAATTGCCCAGAAGAGAAATTGCAATACCTATCGTTAAAGGGAGTTTGCGGCCGAATCGATTTGAAATCGGTCCAAAAATTAATTGCCCTAAAGCATAACCAATGAGATATATAAACATGATTGCTTCGGTTTGTGAAACTGTAACATGAAAATATTGCGCTATAGCAGGTAAAGCAGGTGTAGGTAAAACAGCTCCAAATGAAGCATAGCCAGCCAATAATAATAGACTAAGCAAAGGGATGTGTATGGTATTTTTTGACATTGTGTCCTCCAATACAAATTTTGTAGATAAACTAGAGATGATCAAATTCAGTCTTTAAAATTTAGAATACACTGTTTGATTTTATATGATAATATAGCTATTAATAAACACATTGTTCATGGATAAAAACAATCATGGCTAGCCTAACTCAAATGGAAATTTTCTATTTTGTTGCCACCTGGAAAAACTTTTCTCGAGCAGCATTGGAATTAGATGTTTCGAAA
>JBGSLN010000226.1:0-9527 GCA_041740675.1 Gammaproteobacteria bacterium
TCATTTTTAATGTATCTGGAGCACAATGGGCTTTTTTTAAAGAACTATCCCGTAATAATTTTTCATAGATTAGTATTTCTTCTGTGACACGTAAGCAATAAGGAACTTTGACGATATAAACACGATCTAAGAAAGCTTCGTTATTTTTATTATTTTTAAAAGATAACCATTCAGATTCATTTGAATGGGCTAAAATAATACCATCGAATGGAATTGATGATAAGCCTTCCGTAGGATTGTAATTACCTTCTTGAGTAGCGGTTAATAATGGATGTAGTACTTTAATGGGTGCCTTAAACATTTCTACAAATTCAAGAACTCCACGATTGGCAATGCATAGACCGCCAGAATAACTATATGCATCAGGATCATCTTGAGCAAATTGCTCAAGTTTGCGGATATCAATTTTGCCAACCAATGAGGATATATCTTGGTTGTTTTCATCACCAGGTTCTGTTTTAGCAATAGCAATTTTTTGATACATCGAAGGCCATAGTTTTACAACTCTAAATTTGCTGACATCTCCGTTAAATTCTTGTAACCGTTTTACAGCCCATGGTGACATGATTGTTTTTACATAGCGTTTTGGAATTCCATATTGTTCTTCCAAAATTGGCGCATCCTCTTCATAAGAAAATAAGCCTAGAGGCGATTCATGTACGGGTGATCCTTTTATCGCATAGATAGGTATTTTCTCCATCAATTCTTTTAGCCGATCTGCAAGTGAAGATTTACCGCCTCCTGGTGGTCCTAATAGATAAAGAATTTGCTTTCTTTCTTCTAAACCTTGAGCTGCATGTCTTAAATAACTAACAATTTGTTCAATTGGATTTTCCATGCCATAAAATTCATTAAAGGCTGGAAATTTTGCGATTATTTTGTTGGCAAAAATCCGACTTAAACGTGGATCCAAACGTGTATCAATGAGTTCAGGTTCTCCTATTGCCAGTAACATGCGTTCAGCACTATTAGCATATGCAGTTGGATCATGTTTACAGATTTCTAGATACTCTTGTATACTCATTTCATCTTGTTTGGTGCTTTCAAAACGTTCGCGAAATTGTGAGAAGATATCCATGATACGCCCCCCTAAACAGCTAACTTGCAAATAATTTTTCACTTATATAAAGTATAGTGTATTTCCAACAACTTGTTTTATATACTTTTCGTGTTTGAATTTTAGTCAATGTTGACTCAATGCATAAGATTCAAGCCTATAATTGCGCCTAACCAAAAAATCGTTTGAAACGATTCTTGAGGTGCAGCGCTGCGAAGCGATGAAAATCAAAGATGATTTTCATCAAAAATTTAATGACCACATAAAAAGTAGCACACGAGTTACTTAAAAATTTTGAGAAAATGCAAATGAGTAATATTTTAAAAAACATTCAACATCTAAAAGATTATACTACACCTAAATTTGAAATTAAGTCGATTGACCTTATAGTTGAGCTACATGAAATTAAGACGAAAGTTACTGCCAAGCTTTCGATTATCACTAAATGCGAGAATGAACCATTGGTATTAAATGGAGAAAATTTATCATTGATAAGTTTAAAACTGAATGGTGCAGAGCTCAAAAAAATGCAATATAGTTTGACTGACAAACTTCTAACAATAACTAACATACCAAAGGACTTTACATTAGAATCAGTTGTGGAAATTAACCCTACTGCAAATACTGCGTTAACAGGATTATATTTATCAAACGGAAATTTTTGTACGCAGTGCGAAGCTGAGGGATTTAGAAGAATTACTTATTATTTGGATCGACCTGATGTTTTAACCAAGTTCACTTGCAAAATTATTGCAGATAAAAGTAAGTTTCCTATTTTACTTTCAAATGGGAATCCAATTGAACGAGGTAAACTAGTTGATAATAAGCATTATGTAGTTTGGCAAGATCCATTTAAGAAGCCATGTTATTTATTCGCTTTAGTAGCAGGAAATTTAGAATATATCGAAGATACTTTTATTACTATGTCAGGCCGTTCAGTCACGTTGCAAATTTATGTTGAAACTGGTAATAAATCACAAGCTGTTTATGCAATGACTGCCTTAAAACAAGCAATGCACTGGGATGAAGAGGTATTTAATCGTGAATATGATTTAGATATTTTTATGATAGTGGCTGTTAGTGACTTTAATATGGGTGCCATGGAAAATAAAGGATTAAATATATTTAATTCTAAGTATATCTTAGCCTCAACAGAAACTGCAACTGATGAAGATTATGAAGCGATTGCTGAAGTGATCGGACACGAGTATTTCCATAATTGGAGTGGCAATCGCGTTACTTGTCGAGATTGGTTTCAATTAAGTTTAAAAGAAGGGCTTACTATTTTTCGTGATCAAGAATTTGCAGCAGATATAACTTCTCGTGACGTTAAAAGAATTAAGGATGCGCGTAATTTAAGAACTTTTCAATATCCTGAAGATGCTGGTCCGATGTCTCACCCAGTGCAACCAGATTCTTACATGGAAATTGATAATTTCTATACCCATACAGTGTATGAAAAAGGATCTGAAGTTATTCGGATGATGAAAATGCTGATAGGTAAAAAAGCTTTTCATCAAGGAATGGAATTGTATTTTAATACTAATGATGGAAAAGCTGTGACCATTGAAGAATTTGTTGATGCAATGGAAAAAGTAAGCGGCAAAGATTTGAAGCAATTTAGATTGTGGTATAAACAAGCGGGAACACCAAAAGTCACAGTACACACAAAATTAGATATTAACTCAGCAATATTTACGATTTCTACCGAACAAAAAATTCCTCTGACAGCTGGTCAAAGTGTTAAACAGCCAATGCATATTCCACTTGCGATTGGTTTATATGATAAAACTGGCAAGCGAATTCAAACTAAAGAAAGTCAATTATTAGAATTAAAAAAAGAGACAGATGATTTTGTCTTTAATGGGATTACAGAAAAGCCAATTATATCTCTATTAAATGACTTTTCTGCACCGATTGAAATTAATTATGAGTTTACTCAAACTGAGTTATGCTTTTTGATGCAACATGATCAAAATGCTTTTTCGCGTTGCGAAGCAGGGCAGATTTTTATTAAAAATTTATTTACAGCGACAGGGCAAAATCATCAACTGCCGAAAGAGTATTTAGTAACACTAAATACTTGTTTGCTAGACAAGCGAAGTGATCCATCACTGGTTGCTGAACTATTAACACTTCCAACAGAAAAATATTTGCTAAATCTGTGTAAGCCAATTAATGTGTTAGCACTCCATGAAATTTATCACTCTTATGAAAAGCAAATTGCCGAATATTTGTATGATGACTTTCTAAAAGTTTATCATGAAAACAATATGAAAGTAGGAAGTGATAAAAAAGCGATTGCGGCGAGAAAGTTAAAAAACATTTGCTTATTTTATCTTTCAAAAGCGAATTCTATCGAAGCGTTAGAATTAAGTTATAAGCAATATTCTAATAGTACAACTATGTCAGATCGAATAGCAGCATTTAAAGCAATTATTTCGACAAATAATCAATTTCAGCAACACGCTATTGCAGATTTTTATCAGCGCTTTAAAAATTTTACTTTAGTTATGGATAAGTGGTTTAGCGCACAGGCAACTATTGATTTACCAGAAACTTTGGATAATGTGAAACAACTTATGCAACATCCGGAATTTAATATAAAAAATCCAAATAAAGTGCGTGCTCTCATTGGCGCATTTTCTATGTATAATACAGGGCAGTTCCATCGGATTGATGGGCAAGGTTATAGTATATTGACTGATGTGGTATTAACATTGAATCAAATAAACCCACAAATTGCTGCAAGATTATTAACCCCATTAATTTTTTGGAAAGACTATGCAGAACCTTATCGTAGTTTGTTGTTGCAGCAGTTACAACGTATTCATACTGAACCTAAACTTTCAGATGATGTGTTTGAAATTGTGGAAAAGTCACTGATATAGCCCGTAGAAGGGAAGTGTGTGGAAAAAATTATCATGGGTTGGCTGTGCGTTAGTGAGTAAATTATAATTAAGGGTTAAAAACAATGAAAAAAACATATTCTATTATTACATTACTTTTGAGTTGTTTTGCAATTTCTTATGCTGCGCCTTTAGCAGGTTCAACTAATCAGATTGTTATTATCAAGCCTTATTCAATTGGACAATATAATAAAGAAATCACTAAGTTTTATACAACGCATGAGGATAGTCAGAGTGTAAATTTATTAAATCGTTTCATCACCGACAGTGGATTCTTTTTAGGAAAACCCTATTTGTTAGATGCCTTAGGTGAAGGACCAGCTGCTGAGTTTGATAAATCACCACTTTATCGGACTGATGCTTTTGATTGTATGACTTATGTGAGTACGGTATTGGCGATGGTAGAGTCTACTAATCTTCAGCAATTTCGAGATCATTTGCTTGATATACAATATAGCAATGGATTTCCCAGTTATTTAACCCGCAATCATTTTGTGAGCGTGGATTGGAACATCAATAATGAAAGAAATGGTTATCTTACTGATTATACAAAAAAATTATTTAGTAAAAGTTATTTAATTGCGACTGCCGTGATTAACAGGCCATCATGGTTTGCTCATTTACAAGCGAATAATTTGAAACAATTTCATAGTTTAACACCAGAGCAAACTAGTCAGCTATTGAATAAGTTGCAAGCATTAGGTAAGCAAACAAAGGTTGAAGTGAGTCAATTGCCATATGTTCCTCTTACAGCACTGTTTTATAATGATGGAAAACCTATTATGCAACAGTTTAATAAGATTCCTAGTGGATCCGTGATTGAAATTGTTCGTCCAAATTGGAACTTAAGCAAATTGATAGGCACTAATATGAATGTTTCTCATTTGGGATTTGCTATTCGCATTAATAATGTGTTGATGTATCGAGAAGCATCTTCAATGACAAATAAAGTAATTGACATGCCACTTGACAAGTATTTAGCAAATTATTTGAATAGTAGCACAGTCAAGGGAATCAATATTCAGTTAATTAATTTAGTGAAACAAAAATAGATGTGGTACCGGGGATCGGACTCGAACCGACACGATATTGCTATCACCGGATTTTGAGTCCGGCGCGTCTACCAATTCCGCCACCCCGGCGAAAGCGATTGAATTATAGCAAGTACAGGCATATTGAGCAAGTCACGTGAGATGATAAATTATTGTCATTGCCAAATAACACGCTATTCGCATAAAATATCATTCTGTTTGTATTATTTAATATATTTACTCAATGAAAACCGCTGATTTCTCCTATGAATTACCCAAGGAATTAATTGCCCGATATCCTTTATCAAACCGGACTGAAAGTCGTTTGTTATGTTTAGATCGAAAAACTGGAGCAATTCGCCACAAAATTTTTAAAGAGATTGTTGAAGAGATTAATCCAGCTGATTTGTTAGTTTTTAATAACACAAAAGTAATAGCTGCGCGACTGCATGGTCAGAAGCAAACTGGTGGGCAAGTTGAAATATTGGTCGAACGAATCTTGTCAGATGCTCGAGCTTTATGTATGTTGAAAGCAAGTAAAACACCTAGAGTTAATTCTGTTCTTTATTTTTTAAATAACGTAAAAGCACTTGTTTTAGAACGTAAAGAGCAATTTTATGTATTAGAGTTTAATCAATCGATTTTGGATATACTAGAAAGACAAGGAGAAATGCCGCTGCCGCCTTATTTGGAACGTAAAGATGAAGAGTTAGACAAAGAGCGTTATCAAACAGTTTACGCTAAGCATAAAGGCGCGGTGGCTGCGCCCACAGCGGGACTACATTTTGATGAACCATTGCTAAATGTTTTGAAGGTAAAAGGAGTAAAATTTGCTTTTGTTACCTTGCATGTAGGTGCCGGTACTTTTTTGCCTGTTAGAACAGAAAATATTTTAGATCATCAGATGCACAGTGAATTTATCGAGGTTTCTGCCGAAGTATGTACTGCTGTTGAAAACACCAAAAAACAAGGTGGAAGAGTGATTGCAGTAGGAACAACATCCGTGAGGAGTCTAGAAACTGCAGCTCAATCAGGTCAAATCAAACCGTATCAAGGCGACACTAATATTTTTATTTATCCCGGCTTTCATTTCAATTGTGTGGATGCGATGATTACCAATTTTCATCTGCCAGAGTCAACCTTACTTATGCTAGTATCTGCCTTTGCAGGCAGAGAGCACGTATTAAATGCATATGTAGAAGCCATTAGCCAACATTATCGATTTTTTAGTTATGGTGATGCGATGTTTATTAAGTAGTTAGGTGGTATTAAACAATGATGGAAGTTCAAGAATTTAAACCAGAAATAGTATCAGTAGATATTAGTCAAGCTCCTGATACTGTAATTGAATATTCTGATGTAGAAATTACGATAGGTGATTTGCATGCTAACCCCTTGGTAGCGCTATTTATGGATCTGTACTACGGGTTAGCAGAGTTAGAGAACCAAGATTATCAAATGCTTTATCAGCTCTCAAGAATATATGAGAGTCTTTCTCCTAAAACAAAATCAAAACAAAATGAAGAAGTATTTGAGGGTTTTGAAAAATTTGAATGTATTAAAAGAGACACTCTTTCGTTGGATGAGTTAAAAAAACTAATTCAATATTGCGAACAAAATGAAACTGAAATTAAGAAGTATGAAGAAGAGCAATATAAAAAAAAGGAGGAAGATAATGAAGTTCAAGAACAATTCAAAAAATTGAAGAAAATTAAAATAGCACTCGCAAGCTTTAAAAAAGAATTATTGCAATTCAAAAAATTTTTAAAATCTGAAGCATTCACGGAATTTCAACAAGCTTTTTTAAAAGCTGAAGGACAATTTGAAAAAATAGAAGTGGTTAAAAATTATTTTTTCAATGTTTTTGACAAAATTAGCTACAAGAAAGGAGAAGAAAAAAAAATATTTACTCGTTACATTGGTGATGAAACAGGCGATCGTTGGCTAGATGATGAGCTGATGTTGGAATATTTTAAGCGTAAGCTGGATGGCGGCTATGATTATGAAATATTGGCGTCAAATCATGGCATGGAATTTTTAAAGGTATTCTTCAATGATTTTAATATTGCATTTTCCGTTTCTCAATATAGATCAATTTATCAATTATATTCCAATATCTCAAAAAAAGATGATGTATATAAGGAAAAAATAAAAGATCTAGTACGAAAATATTATCTTCCAAAACTAAAGGCTTTGAGCTATACACTTGTGCTAGATGAAAAAGGAAAAACGAATGGAATTGTGCTTCATACTCATGCGCCAGTGCCCTTGAATATTATTCGAAAATTGGCCTCAGATTATAAAGTGGAATATAAAGATAAAACACCTGAAGAGCTCGCAGGCACGATTGATGAGATAAATAAGCAATTTGTTGCTGAGCTAGGCACTCATTTTTTTGAAGAAAAATATAATACTGCAGGTATAGACAATGGCAATTGCGATTTTAATTCGTTAGAAATACATTCCATTGTACAACTTTGTTGGCAACGGCATTTAAGTTTATATCAAGCGAGTGATGGGGTAACTCCTTTACGGCCGGCTGAACATAATGGTTATAAAGTTTTTTATGATTATGGTCATGATAATATGCCAACTCAACAAGAAATTAAAACCTTTCCAAAGAATGATCCAGAAAAAATCAAAAAAATATTTTTTCAAATAGAATATGAACAAAAACAGGGGCATATCTTTCCTTTAAATAGTTATCTTGGTTATTCTGCAAACGGAAATGTTGATAATGAAGGCGAACTTAAAGTAGTAGTTACTCCAAATCGGCAAAAACCGACAAAGGAAATTATCGATGCAAGCAAAGAAGATATAGAAATCAAAAAAGGTCTAGAAAGTGAAGGAGGCATAAGAAGTATAGAAACAAATCTATCTAAATTACAAAGTATTAATGAAGCATATGCTAAAATCCCTTTGCTACATAATTCTAAAAAATATGGCTACTTCTTAAGTAAAAGTATAGAAAGTAAAGAAACTAAACAGGGAAGAATAAATGAAATTAAAAAGCTGAAAGATGCGTTTGTTGCAGTGCTGCAAAGCATGTCACCAGAAGAAATAGTAAGTGAGAAGGTGAGTGCATTACTTAGAAAAAGTTCTTCTCCAAATAAACCAAATTTGCTTGATATTCAACTGTCCGAATATTATATCTTTACTTTAATTGACACTGATTCTAGAGATGCCGCTAATTATCTGGAAGAAAATGCTGTTTTGGAATCATTGAGTTATAATATCTCTAACTTTAATCGCGGATAAAGTATTAATGCACTTTCATCCAAAGGTATCCTCGCACACTATAGATTTTTTTATATTAAAAATAATGAGTATAAACAGTGAAATTTATTAAATTAGCAGAAGATGGAAACGCTCGTCGCGGACAATTAATTTTTTCAGAAAATTGTATGGTTGATACGCCCGCATTCATGCCAGTTGGAACTTATGGTTCTGTGAAAGCTATGACACCTGAGGAAGTAAAGGCAACGGGTGCGCAAATTATTCTTGGAAACACTTTTCATTTGATGTTAAGACCAGGTACAGAAGTTATTAAAAAGCACGGTGATTTACACGATTTTATTCATTGGCACGGCCCCATTCTTACTGATTCAGGTGGTTTTCAAGTATTTAGCCTTGGCAAAATGCGCAAAATTACTGAAGCAGGTGTGCATTTCCAATCTCCTATCAATGGCAATAAAGTGTTTTTATCACCTGAGGTTTCTATGTTGGTGCAACGAGTTTTAGGCTCTGACATTGTGATGATTTTTGATGAATGCACGCCTTATCCAGCTGAATACCGTACTGCTCGCGAATCAATGGAGTTATCGTTACGATGGGCCAAGCGCAGTAAAGTTGCGCACAGTGATAATCCAGCAGCTTTATTCGGAATAGTTCAAGGCGGTATGTATGCAGATTTAAGACTACAATCACTGACTGGTTTAACTGAAATTGGTTTTGATGGTTATGCTATTGGTGGACTTTCTGTAGGCGAACCGAAAGAGGAAATGTTTAAGGTTATGGACGTGTTGCTGCCTAATATGCCACAAAATAAACCGCGATACTTAATGGGAGTGGGTACCCCAGAAGATTTAGTTGAAGGGGTATTAAGAGGTGTAGATATGTTTGATTGCGTAATGCCTACCCGTAATGCAAGGAATGGCCATTTATTCACGAGTAAAGGTAATATAAAAATTCGTAACAGTGGCTTTAAAGAAGATACTAAACCTGTAGATGAAGAGTGCGATTGTTATACTTGTGGTAATTACTCAAGATCTTATTTACATCATTTAGATAAATGCAGAGAGATCCTTGGAGCACGGTTAAATACCATACATAATCTTTATTATTATCAAAAACTCATGTTAGGTTTGCGAAACGCGATAGAACAAGGTAAATTACAGCAGTTTGTAAAAAAGTTTTATGAAGAGAGAAGAGGGGACTAATACATGAGTTTATCACTTTTACCAGTAG
This sequence comes from Gammaproteobacteria bacterium, assembly GCA_041740675.1. Classification (GTDB taxonomy): domain Bacteria; phylum Pseudomonadota; class Gammaproteobacteria; order JBGSLN01; family JBGSLN01; genus JBGSLN01. The sequence continues at coordinate 9,465 of JBGSLN010000226.1, forward strand.
CCTATGCCGATGCGGCAACGGGCGCAGTAGCTGCTCCGCATACAGCGGATGGTTTAAGCTCAA
>JBGSLN010000227.1:0-5243 GCA_041740675.1 Gammaproteobacteria bacterium
ATAGATACCATGATTAATAGGTGAGGTGATAGTCAACGAGTTTTGATCATCATTTGAATCAGTAGCATTACAATTCGGCAAAAATTCGGGTGCAAAATTGCGTTTGATCTTCGGGGCAAATCACAGTAATTGGTAAATTAGGGACAAGCATTATTATTTTTAATATAGGCTTTGTGGGTACAAAAAGTAATGACGGGTTCACTGGTATGAGTCCAACTAAAGGCAATACCTGAAGAAAGGTATCCACTAATCGCGATTAAATTATTCTCTGTCCGTATACCAAAAAAGTCAAAGTATTTGCTATTTGATGTTGCTACATGAATATAGCTTTCAGTATGTTCGCCAAGTAAACTGGGCGCACTAACTTGTAAAGTTATTGAGGCATTAGGAGCAAGAACAAAATCATTATTAGGAGTAATATATTGTTTATTTTGACGAAATAGGAATTGCAAATTTGTTGAAAAATGGTTAACTAAATATACATTGCCAATACTTTTTAAGCCTACTGCACTCGCTGAAGAACTATATATCAGCAAACCAAATAACAAAATTTTTGAAACTGCTTTTATATTCATACAACTTTTACAACCTACAACTTAAAATTCAGTTCATGATTTTATACTATACTCAATACCGGAAAGTTGCAAATAATAGAATTTATCCGGCAGGTGCTGCTGTATTTAGTTTAATCAAGGTTTTGGTATTATTAGCCAAATTTTCTTTTTGTCATCAAACCTGATAGTGTTTTCATCATTGGGATGGATTTGGTGATGAGCATGGCAAAAATACTGCAAAAGGAAGAGTTTTATTACCTAAAATAGGCAGTGCACTGGAACTTATTATGGTTTATTCGATCCCATCGTAAATTTGTTTGATAACTTTGATGTTATTGAAAATATTGTAGTTATTATTTTCTTCTTCATCATAAGTCTATAATAATTTAGTAAATTAGTAGACTTTTGCTTACAGCATAAATTTTTTTAATAAGCTACAATTACGCCTAAAGTCAATTTGGAAGACATCATTTTATGGGTACAAACTCTAAGAGAAGTGCTGTACACTTCAAAACACCAATAGACGGCAATGATTTATTTCAATATCGAACATATTGTAACTTATTTTGGGATATTTTAAGAGATATTGAAGTTAATCCAGAAACTGCTAACCAGAAATTTAAACATAAAACAGGTTTTTATTCAACGAGTTGGGAATACGCTGCTTATCAAGTATTTAAGAGCCATTCTAATAAAGAAGCGGCAGCATGTTTAATTTCTCAAATGATGATCTTAGAGTTACAGTATCCAGAACTTGAAGATTATAAAACAACAATGGAGAATAATTTTGAAAAAGAACTAGAAACTCTCCAACTTAAACAAGAAAACAATAATACAAAGCAAATTAATATAAAGATCAACAATATAAAGCAAGAGCTAACAGTACTCAAGGATACACCAGAAGATAAAACCAAATCAGCGCGAATGCGGGAAGATCTGAAAATACTCGAACTCGGACTAAGTGAAAATAATAAAGATAAGAATAAACTCAAAAAAATGCATATAGCTTTAAGTACGGTTTATGATAGCGAAATTTTTGCGTATCCAGCTTATCAAGTGCTTGAAGAATTTGAAAAAGAATTGGAAGTCTATATTACATCCCTTAAGACGATAGCAGATGGTTTAGGTAGTAGTTTCGAAGTAGAAAAAGCTACTTTAAATCAGAATATTGAAAGTCTTAAAGAATTAAAAGATTCCATTAGTTATACTACTGATAGACAAGAATCTCCTAAAAATAGTTATAAATTACTGTTTGGTGTCAGGGAATTTAATCGAATTCAAATCAATTTACAAACATTGAATTTACCTAGCAAACAACAAGAAAAATTACAAACTAGCACATCAAAGTTTTTAACTACAATTATTGATGCAATAAAATCTTTTTTTGGCGTAGCAAACAAACAACAAGAGCAGCAACGATCATCAAAAAATTTTCTCCAGTATACAAGATCGATAGCAACGTTTCATTTTAAGCCTCATAAAACTACGGTGGCAGTAGGAGAAAGTGATGATGAGTGTGATTCCAAGTTACCTACCATGATAAGCAATCCATCCAAAAGAAAATGATTTTTATATTCTAGAAAGTCAATGTTTAGCTAGTATGTCTGACTTGACATTTATCGAACTATTAACAATATCGCCTTGTTGATCCATCGCTGTGATAGTGTGATTACCAGGTTGCATATGCCAATAGGCAATTTGATTAAGTCTAGTTGTGGCTAAGTAACTCTTATCGACAAACCAATAAATAGTATTGGCGGAGTTTTTGCTGATAACCGTTAAAGGTAATTGATGAGTTTTACTGCTGATTTGATAGACACCATGATTAATAGGTGAGGTGATAGTCAACGAGTTTTGATCATCATTTGAATCAGCAGCATTACAATTTGGCAAAAACTCGGGTGCAAAATTACGTTTGATTCCCGCTGCTTGAAACAGTTGATGCAAATCGGAGGGCCAAAATTCATAAACTTTAAATTCGGTATCAGCAGTTATATGGCAAGTGCGTAAACCAGTTTTTGCATCAATTGCAATACGTTGATAAATCCTATCTTTTTTGATCGAGGAAACACCAGGAATAAACCAAGTAGTAATAGTTTTTGTGCAATATTTACCTGGCAATAAACCGGATGCCTCACAAACGTCAATTTTTTTAATATTTAAATTCGCTGTGGGCATAATTTTAGAAGATGGTAAATGACTAAATTCATTAATTGCATTAATTAATTGAAACATCAATGGTGCGGCAGCAGTGTAACCAGTTACAGCTAAATTAGTTTTTGGAGTAAAATTGCCGATCCAAACTGCAATCACATAATGGCTAAAAATACCTATAGACCAGGCATCTCGAAATGCGGATGAAGTGCCGGTTTTCCAAGCAACTTGGGGCAATCGATTGTCCCAGCCGATAGTGGGTAGTAACCCAATGGGGGGATTTTGGCTTAACATATCTAATGTAATAAAACTGGCTTCAGGAGTTAAAATACGAATTCCTCCTTGTGAATGAGTGGTTTTTAAATAATGAAAGTTTTGTAAAATCCCTTGATTTGCTAAGGCCGCATATAATTTAACTAGCTCTAACATCGACAATTCACCACCACCTAATACTAAACTTAATCCATAATAATTTGATGATTTTAACTTTGTTATTCCGGCTCTTTTCAACAGTGTATAGAGATTTTCTCGACGTAATTGATTCTCCAGATACACTGCTGGAATGTTACGACTGAGCAATAATGCTTGCTGCGCAGTCACCGGCCCTAAAAATCGATCATCAATATTTTCAGGGGTGTAATTATGAAAACGTAAAGGGGCATCTTTAATCACTGTCATGGGTGTTATTAACCCTTGTTCAATCGCCAACGCATAAATAAATGGTTTTAAAGTCGAACCAGGGGAACGTTTAGCTAACACACCATTGACTTGTCCCAGAATTTTTTGATTATAAAAATCAGCGGAACCTAGCATGGCTTTAATTTGCATCGTATGAGTATCAACTAGCAGCATTGCAGTATTTTCAATGCCTAATTTATTTTTTTGTAAAATATAATTTCGAGTAACGCGCTCAAGCAGTTGCTGCAGTGGCAGCGATAAACTAGTTATCACATTGGGATTTTTTGGATGATGCTCTAAAACATAATTAACAAAATGTGGCGCTAAAAATGGTAAATGCCAGCGAGTACTAATTTGCAAAGGTAAGGCTATGCTGACTCGATCTGCTTCACTGACCGGATAATGCTGTTGCCAAAGAGTAAATAAGCGATTTCTTGCTTCAATTAAGTGAAGATTATTATAGTGTGATTTTGGCATCCGTTTCACTGGATTTTGTGGAATAACCACTAAAGCTAATGCCTGTGCTAAAGTTAGTTTATTTGGAGCAGTATTAAAATAAATAAGACTGGCGGCTTTGATGCCTTGAATATTTCCGCCATAAGGGGCAAGGTTAAAATATGCCTGCAAAATCTCATATTTGGAATAATATTTTTCAAGCGCTAAGCTGTAATAAAGCTGTTTTAATTTTCCAGCAATGGTTTTACTATTAATATCGTAACGCATGCGCGCCACTTGCATAGTAATTGTTGAAGCACCATAACGCCGATCATGCATTATGTATGTAGCAACAAATGCTCTAATCACTGCAAAAGGATTAAAACCAAGGTGATGGTAGAAGTAGCGATCTTCTTGCAATAAAGTTGCTTTGATTACTAACGGTGAAATTTGGTTTAACGGCACGAATGATTGATAATTTTGATCTTTATTTAAAGTTAACCGCAAAAGTTGTTGATCAGCAGAATATATTGCTTTAGAAAATAATACTCCTTGTAGCAACGGCAGTTTAGGTAAACTAAACCAAAGGCCTGCTAAAGTTACAGACATAATTAAAAATGTAATTAATATTGATGTAAAAAATTTTACGTGCTTAATTATTTTCATTGCACAGTAATATTTTTAGCTACACTCATACTCTTTGCGATCACACCAAATTGAGCGGATTCCGCTACTATACTCGGAACAACAAATTGCCCTGGTGTCGTTGCACGTAACTTATAAGTGATTTCGCTGACATCATTAGTCACATCCAAATTAAATAATAAGCGATCATTACGAATATTCACTTGATTATATTGCATGCTATTAAGTGAGTTATTAATCAATTGAAACCCAGCGGGTAATAAATTAATAATATTGACATTAAAATTATTATTCGGCGCTAGACTACGGATTCGCAAATGCACAGTAACAATATCGCCTAATTTAACGGTATTAACAGTATTATTTTTATCATCCTCAAAATCCACTGCAACTTCTAATCCCTGAGTTAGTTCAGTTTGCAACAATGTACTTGGAAATCCTGCTGTCATTAATTGATAAAAATAACCCATACTGCCAGTTGTAGTGATACGCAATTGGCTGGTATTGGCAGGGAATGAAAACACATTATTGATTGGCTTTAAAGATTGCCATTGATTATCAATATTTGCGGCAACAGTTAATGGTGTTGTCACATTTGAATTTACCGAGACAGCCGTAGATTTAGCATAAGCCTGCAATGCTAGTAGTCGCTCAATGTCTGCGGCAATGTTAGCTTGATTCTGGTTTAATTCATTAATCAATGATTGGATTGACGCTGAACCAATTGCAGTTTTTGCAATTTCAGGAAAAAATTGACTGAGCAATATCACAGCCTTG